>CAYWDK010000020.1:25312-26695 GCA_964457025.1 uncultured Balneolaceae bacterium
GCCACCAATGCCGGCGACGGGATTGATGCGGCGCTAGTCTTTTACGGTACCGGGCCCGACAGCCAGCAAGCTTACAACCGCATTGAAGTGCCGGTCTACGGTTTTTACGGCGGCGATGACCAGCGGGTGAACGCCACCATAGAAGGCTCGAAGAAGATGATGGCCGAAGCCGGCAACACCTACGACTATATGATTTATGAAGGAGCCGGCCACGCCTTTATGCGAAGAGGCGACGACCCGGACGCACCGGCCGACGACCCCAACGTGAAGGCGCGAAACGAATCGTGGAAACGGCTTAAGAACATTCTCGATAACCTGTAATTGTCCCGAACCGAAGGTGCCGGTGGAGGCCGAAGAACAGCCGAACTGCTCTATTGCGGGATGCTGAATTATTTTTTATAAATACTAAGGCATAAGCCTAGTATTTATATGGGTATAGGTGAAAAATAATCTGTAAGGATTTACTCCTTCATAAGTCTTACCTTTTACCTAAGAAAAATTAAACTTATGAGGTAAGCATTATGAGTTCATTAAACAAAGCTATGATTATCGGTCGTCTGGGTCAGGACCCGGACGTACGCTACACGCAATCGAATACGGCTGTGGCCAATCTTTCGATTGCAACTTCCGAGCGCTACAAAGACAGCACCGGTGAGTGGAAAGAGAATACCGAATGGCACCGCGTTGTTGCCTGGGGCCGTTTGGCCGAGATTTGCCAGGAATACCTGAAGAAAGGTTCCCTGGTGTATATCGAAGGCCCGATACAGACCCGCCAGTGGGAAGACAAAGAGGGCCAGACCCGCTACACTACCGAGATCAAAGCGCTGACCATGCAGATGCTCGACAGCAAGGGCAGTGACAAAGGCGGAGCCGACGCTCCGAAGAAAGCCGACAATTCTCAGCCGGTATCCAGCAATGTGGACCTGAACGAGAATTTCGACGATATTGACGACGATTTGCCATTTTAGCAAATTATTTGGTCGTACAGAGGGAGGGGAAGAACCGTTCCCCTCTGCTCTGCCGCAAGATAATGAGGAAGTGAAAACGGGTGATAGAAGAGTTCTGTCACCTTTTTTAGTAATTCAAAAGAAGCTTAATAATTATTGCACCCTAAGAGGTCAATACATAGCTTTAAATTAAACAGTAACTAATTCAGCTAATTGGACGACCCGCCGACTTTAAGTTATATCCTATCATTCCTGTCTGAACTTCAGGGAGCCACCGTTTATGATGGCACTCTCAACCCCGTTGATATCACCCTGCAGGTGATATTTATTATCCTGGGATTGATTTTCTCGGCTGTATTTTCCGGTTCCGAGGTAGCCTTTTTTTCGCTTTCCGACAAGCAGGATACCCTGAATGAAGGCGAGATCGAAGGCTCGG
>CAYWDK010000021.1:0-25647 GCA_964457025.1 uncultured Balneolaceae bacterium
TGTTTGTCCAGGTCTCTCCGCCATCGGTACTTTTATAAAGGCCGCTGCCGGGTCCTCCGCTCGACATCTCCCAGGGGTTGCGGTAGGCTTCCCACATAGATGCGTAGAGCACGCGCGGATTATTGGGATCGATTTCGATATCGACCGCGCCGGCCCGCTGGTTGTGATAAAGCACTTTGTTCCAGGTCTGGCCACCGTCGGTCGTTTTGAAAACACCGCGCATCTCGTTGCCCTCCGTCCCGAAAGCGTGTCCGAGTGCGGCAACCCAGGCAATGTCTTCGTTTTCGGGATGGACCACGATCTGTCCGATAAAGTGGCTGTCGCCGAGGCCGATATGTTCCCAGCTCTTGCCACCGTCGGTGGAACGGTATACGCCGTCACCGGCCGACATATTCCCGCGAATACAGGTTTCGCCCATTCCGGCATAGATCACATTGGGATCGGAAGGGGCTACGGAAACAGCGCCCACCGAACCGGTTTTAAAATATCCGTCTGATACGTTGATCCAGGTCTTGCCCCCGTCGGTGGTTTTCCAGACCCCTCCGCCGGTCGCGCCCATATAATAGGTATGCGGCTGGTCTTTATGTCCCGCAACGGCAACCGAACGTCCCCCGCGGAAGGGGCCTATATTCCGGTATTGCAGGGTGTTCAAAAGCGATTCATTGTAAGTCGGGTCGGAAGTGTTTTCTCCGTGGCCGAAAATCTGCCCCTGAGCATCTGCAGAAACAAGCAGCATGGCGAGGCAGCCGACGGCCAGAGAAAAGAAGACCCTCATGTTAGAAGAAGTGGTAATCCATCCAGGCATAAATCCCCCAAAGTTGATTTAAAAGTTGTTCGAAACGTGATTCTTAATGTATAAAAAATGAGCCACCATACAGGTAAAAAAATGTGAACCTAGAAGTCCATTTCAATGAATAATTAGAAAATCTTAATAAAAACTTGAAAAACTGAAAATTTTATAAAAAATTTGCACCCCCTTACAGCCGTAAGATCAGTAAAAACAAAAGGGAATGGCTAAGAATATTTTAGGGCAACAACGGCAAGCCATTCCAGTCAATCAAATTAGGAGTCATCATGTTTAAAAAGGTCATTTATTGCACCGTGGCATTGCTATGTCTTGGAGTCGGTGCTTCGATGGCGCAAGGAACTATCGAAGGACAGGTTACCGACGCCAACTCAGGAGAAGCACTGCCCGGAGTTAACGTTTTCATCCAAGGAACAACCCTGGGAGCATCAACCGATGCCGAGGGAACTTATACGATTAATGAGGTACCCACCGGAGAAATCGTCGTACAGGCCCGTTTTGTGGGTTACAAGACGGCATCGGAGACCATTATGGTCTCGGATGGAGAAACGGTCGTTGTCGACTTTTCCCTTATCGAAAGTGCTATCAACCTTGACGAGGTTGTAGTAACCGGTACCGGTGGGCCTGTCGAGAAGAAAAAGCTCGGGAATTCGATCGGGACCATTGATACCGAACAATTGAATACGGCCCCGATCAATAATTTTTCAGAAGCTTTGCAAGGCAGGGAGCCGGGCGTGACCGGATTACCCTCCGGCGGACTTACCGGCGAGGGTTCGAGAATCCGGATTCGCGGAAGCGCCAGCCTCTCGCAGAGTAACGAACCCATCGTATTTGTAGATGGAATTCGTGTGGATCGCGGCGGCGGCTTCGGCGGCTTTGTCGGAACCGGCGGCGGCGGATCGCCATCCCGCCTGGACGATATCAACCCGCAGGCCATAGAGCGGATTGAGATTCTTAAAGGGGCGGCCGCCGCAACGCTTTACGGTACCGAAGCCAGCAATGGTGTCATTCAGATTTTCACCAAGAAGGGCTCGGTAGGAGAAGATTCGCCGCAATTTGATTTCACTTCGAAGGTCAGCATGATTCGTTACCCCGATGTGGTGCCGGAAAATGTAGGTTTTGCCAGGGACCAGGCGCAAGCCGACCGGATGTCGGCACAGCTCGGTAAAAATGTGGAGCCCTGGGAGCTGGTCAATGAAACCTTTATGGCCGACCTTTATGAAACAGGCTACAGCCTGACCAACTCGCTCAATGTCTCGGGCGGGAATCCGGGAATCACCTATTATATAGGAGCCCGGTGGTCGAATGAGGACGGTCCTTTTGGTGGACATAACCGCGATTACCCGGCAGGAGTAGAAACGCTGGCGTCCGACGAAGCCCAAGCGGCACAGCTTAATGCCAACCTGAATATCTTCCCCACAGAGGATCTGCAGTTCAGGATTAATATGGGCTATACCGATCGCGACTTTTCTACGCTCCAGAACAATAACAACATCTATGCTACGGGCTCGCTGGCACAGTTCAGCAAGCCGGAACTTGTTGCGGAAAACAACGAGACCGGAAGCCCGGCGTTTGCTACCGTCAACGAGTCGATGCAGCAGACGGTAACACAACGGGTGCAGCATTACAACGGTAGCGTAGGTTTGAATTATCGTCCGCACGACAATATCATTATAGACGGTATTTTTGGAGTCGACTTTTCCAACCAGTTCAGTGAAGAGGTTCGTCCTTTCGGATGGAATATTGACGGCTTTACTGCTGACGAAGTTGAAGGTTCGCGGCAAACCAGCAACCGGCGAAGCCTGAACATTTCCGGAGATTTTAAGGCAACGCACTCGGTTCAGCTGGGAGAGAACTACGAAAGCACCTTCATACTGGGTTCTCAGCTCTTCATAGAGAATACCCAGATACAGTCCGGTTCCGGAGTCAACTTCCCGGGCCCCGACTTTGATGTGACCAGCGCGGCCTCGCAGCAGGAAGTGTTCGAGTTTATCCAGGAGAATACGACCCTTGGGGTATTCGCACAGGAACAAATCGGATTTAAAGAGTTCCTGTACGGAACCGTTGGAGCCCGACTGGATGCCAACAGTGCATTCGGTTCCGAGTTCAATGCGGTACTGTATCCCAAGGCATCGCTCTCATTTATCCCTTCCGATGCCCCATTCTGGGCGGAGGGAGATCTCTTAAGTTCTATGGTGCTCAAGGCGGCCATCGGCCAGTCCGGCCTGCAACCCGGAGCCTTTGACGCACTGACCACCTTCACTTCGCTCTCTTCGGCGGGCGGCCCGGGAATTGCACCTTCGAACCTTGGGGACCCGACGCTGGAACCCGAGATCTCTACCGAATGGGAGATAGGAACCGAAGTAGGTTTCTTCAACGACCAAATTGCTCTTGAGGCAACCTATTGGAACCGAAAGGTAGAGCAGGCGCTCTATGCACGGCAGTTCCCGGTAAGCGGCGGCTTTCGCAGCGCCCAGCTCGTCAATATCGGAGAGCTGAAAGCGGAAGGCCTTGAAGTGGGAATTGACGGATATGTGATTCAGAATGAAGACTTTTCCGTCAACCTGTTTGCCAACACCTCCTACATTTTCCAAGAGGTTACTTCGCTGGGAGGCGCTCCACCCCAAAAGGTAGGCGGAAGCTATCCCCGCTATCGCAACTTCCTTATTGAGGGATATGCACCCGGTTCTCACTTCGGTGCCAAGCTGATAGAAGTAGATCCCGGTTTCCTGCCGATTGACCTTAACGGCGACGGATCTCCGGACAGCGAAGAGCAGGTTGCCGCATATTATGACGGTACACCGGCCAGCGCGCTCTACGATGCCAGCTCGCCCTTTAAAACGAGCGCCCTTCCCGCCTCTCCCGCAGTGGTTATGATGGCGGATGAAGATGGCGACGGCGATCCCCTCGACCATTACCTGGGTAAGCCGACGCCGGATTTTGAAGGGTCATTTGGCGGCACCTTTAACTATAAGAACTGGTCACTCTCCACTCTGTTTGAGTACAAGACCGGTAACTACTACGTGAACAACCTAACAGGCGCATTCCGCCAGTCCAACCCGGTAATCGGGAGAAACCTGCCCGGCTCAGCCGAAGTGGATCGCAACTTCATTACCGGCGGACTGGATAGTAACGGCAACCCCCAAAACGACGGGGAAGTCCGCATGCAGGCCGTCAAAAAATGGTTGAACAGCAACCTGGCGCTTGCACCTTTCAGCGGGCTGAATACTATCAAAAAAGCCGACTTTATCCGGTGGAGAGAGCTTTCGCTCACTTATAACTTTAATCCAAGCACCATTGAGGGGCTGGGAATAAAGGATATGTCGATGACCGTATCCGGCAGAAACCTCGCACTCTTTACATCTTATGACGGGGTAGATCCTGAGATCAATGCGGTAGGCCGGGGAAGCGGATCATCGCTTGACCAGAACTTCCTGACAGGTGTGGAAGCATTCGGATGGCCGCTGGCCAGACAGTTTGCTTTCCAGCTTAACCTGGGATTCTAGTAACAATGGTCGATTTTAATATTAAAGATATTCAGGAGAATCTTATGAAGTGCTTTAAAACAGAAAATATAAAAACAGTTACGAGGGGCATGATCCTGGCCGTGCTGATGATCGGAATGGCCGGATGTAATGTCCTGGAAGTAGACAACCCGAACAACCTGGGAGAACAGGGGCTTGAAAACCCGGCCGCGGTTCCCTCCATGGTTAACGGCGTTGAAGGGACGGTTACGCGTGCTATAGGCGCATATCTCGCTCCCTATTCAACAGCAACCGATGAATTGCAGTGGTCCGGTTCCCGGGATGCGTGGGGCCGGCTGAGCAGCGGCGACATTGGCGATCCGCTGAACGAATTCAGCGATCTGGCATATACGTATGTATCCGAAGCCAGGTGGTGGGCCGATGACGTTATCGGCAGGCTGGAGGCTTTTCGGGATAACGACGAGCTGAGGCCTGGCGACGAGACACAGTTGGCACGAGCGTATCTCTATGGGGCGGTTATTTATGTTACCATTGCAGATATGTTCGACAATTTCGTCTTTTCAGACCGCCGCGAGGCAAGTCCGCCGATAGGCGAAGACCAGATGGTGGGCTTGTACGACGACGCCATCACCTACATTAATAACGGCTTGGCCATTGACGGTATCAGCCAGGAAATGGAGGCCACGCTGATGGCGTTGCGCGCAAGGGCCAAATACTCGAGGTCGTTGTGGAATAAGTTAAATCCGGTCGATACCGCAAATCCGCTGGTAAGCAATACCGAAGCATCCGATGACGCTGCCGCTGCTTTGGCGCTGATGAGTTCGCCGGACTTTAAATTTCAGCTGGAGCTGAGTCCGGAAACCCCGGATCTCGTTGTTGGGGACCTTTCCCTGGCTCTCCAGGTGAACAGCCGGCTTGAGATGAATATATCCAACGAATACGCCATTGTAACTTCCGACGGAAACCGTATTGCCAATATTGAAGACGGTGATCCTTCGACAAGCATCAGCCTGAACGACCCGGTTGACGGCATCGCGGATCCCGTGCTCAACAATACGTTTATGGCGTTTACGTCTGCTATTCAATATGCAGATATCACGGTCGTCTCCGCACGCGAGATGCACCTTATTATGGCGGAACACGATCTGGCCAATGGCGACACGCCTGAGTTTCAAGGCCATATCAACGACCTGAGAGCTCTGAACAGCAGCCTCAGTGCCTATGATGCCGGCGATGCGTCCCATCCGGCACCCATAGAAATGCTGAAGCATTCCAGAAGGGTGAATCTGGTACTGCAGGGCCGGCGACTGGCCGACCACTACCGTTTTGATGAGCCGTCTGTTTATTGGGACGGGACATCCGATGCGGAAAGTGAACCAGGAACCTTTTTCCCTATCGCCATAACAGAGATTCGGGCCAATCCGAACCTGTAAGATCAGGCTAAATTTTAAAGGCATTGCTTCTCACGGAGCAATGCCTTTTTTATTTTTATAAGGGAAACGAAAGATAAATTCCTATCTTTTGCCTTCATGAACAATACCGGATTCATAGCACGGCGCTACCTCTTTTCCAAGAAGCACATCTCCCTGATTTCTACCCTTACCATGATCAGCATCACCGGTGTTACCATCGGGACGGCCCTGCTCATCGTCGTGCTTTCGGTCTTCAACGGTTTTTTTGACGTGATCAAGGGATTGTTGCTCAACAACGATCCCGACATCCGCATTGAATCGGCCGAGGGAAAGTCAATGATTTTCAACCCGGCCCTTACCGGGGAACTGGAAAACATTCCGGAAGTGCAGCTGGCAGCGCCCTTCATATCGGGCAAAGCGCTGCTGGCTTACGACCGCCGCCGCGACAGGGTGGTGAGCGTAAAGGGTATCAACCCGGAAAGATATCCTAAAATTGAAGCCATCAGGGAAAATATCACGAGCGGCTCGCTGGACCTGGCCGTCCGCAACGGCCGCCCCGGCATGCTGATGACCCAGCGGATGATGGATGAGCTGGGCCTGACCGTAGGCGACCGCGTCGTGTTGCTCAGTGCCGACGGCATGCGAAAGTCGCTCACCCAGTTCTCTTTGCCCCGCACCTACCAATTTCAGATCCGCGGCTCTTTCAGCCTGGTGCAGATCGTGGACGATGCCTCGGTATTTGTTGACGTTGAAGCCGCCCAACGGTTGTTCGACTTCAGAAACAGCGTAACCGGCATTGATATCGGGCTGACAAGCAGCAATGTAGCCGAAGATGTCAAAGGCACGATCGAAGCTCAGCTTGGTGAGAGCTACAGGGTGTCTACCTGGTATGACCTGCAGCGGCCGCTTTACGACGTGATGTACCTGGAGAAGTGGATGTCTTATCTCATCCTGATGATTATTGTGCTCGTAGCGGTGCTGAATATTATCGGCTCACTTACCATGATCGTGATTCAGAAAAACAGGGATATCGGAGTGCTGCTTACAATGGGCTATACCCCGGCCGCCATCAAAAGGATTTTTGTTAAACAGGGACTGTATATCGGGCTGATCGGCTGTGGGCTGGGCGGAAGTATCGGCCTGCTGCTGAGCTGGCTTCAGCAAAAATACGGCCTCATAAAACTCTCTTCGGCTTTTATTATCGACGCTTACCCTGCCAGCATTGAGGCTTTTGATGTGAGTATCATTCTTCTCGGAAGCCTGCTTCTCTGCATTGCCGCAAGCTGGTACCCCGCCAAACGTGCCTCTCTTGTGGAACCCGCAGATGCGGTCCGTTATGAGTGAGATGCAAAATTTATTATAATGCAATTCGCTAATAATTAATGGGCTGTCTTTTGAAAATCGTCAATTTATAACGGCTGAATACACGGCTACTGTCGGGGATCTTCTTGGGGTGGCCCTCACTAACCGGGGGACTCATTGTGCTTTTATCAAAATACCGTTCTGGCTCGCAACGATTTCACAACTCTAACTTCTCTTTAAGTTCTTCCAGCGTGTTGGTTCTGTGTGCTCTTCTCACAGTATTGCTGGCCGTGCCGGCGGAACTTTCCGCTCAAGACGGGGAGGAGGATTACCGCTATTCAAAGAAACTTTATCAGGCGATGGAATGGCGAAATATCGGGCCTTTTCGCGGAGGCAGGGTAACGGCCGTATCCGGAGTCATCGGCGATTCGGACACCTACTATATGGGAGCAACCGGCGGAGGTGTCTGGAAAACCAGCGACGGAGGGGAAACGTGGAATAATGTCTCGGACGGCTTCTTCAATACGGCTTCGGTGGGCGCCATCGGGGTGTCTGCTTCCGACCCCAATGTAGTGTATGTGGGGATGGGAGAAGCCCCGGTTCGGGGAGTGACTACCTCGCATGGCGACGGAGTGTATAAAAGCACCGATGCCGGCAAAACGTGGGAGCATCTGGGCCTGGATATGACACGACAGATTTCACGTGTCCAGGTTCATCCGGACAACCCGGATATCGTTTTTGTGGCAGCCCAGGGCAGCCCTTATGGAGCAAACGAAGAGCGTGGCATCTACCGCTCTACCGACGGCGGGGAAAGCTGGGAGAAGGTGCTCTATATCGATGAAGATACCGGCGCGAGCGATATGAGTATGGATATGACCAATCCCCGGATCATCTACGCTGCTTTTTGGGATCACCGGCGCACGCCCTGGCAGATCCGCAGCGGCGGGCCCGGAAGCAGCATTTGGAAAAGTACCGACGGCGGAGATAACTGGACCAAACTTACAGAGGGCTTGCCCGACCTTATGGGAAAGATCGGCGTATCGGTCTCCCGGGCCAACAACGATCGCGTTTTTGCTATTGTCGAAGCCAAGGGTGACGAGGGCGGGCTCTACCGTTCGGATAACGCCGGAAAGAGCTGGAAACTAATTAACAAGCAACGGATTATTCGGGCCCGTGCCTGGTACTATATGGACGTAAAGGCTGATCCGGTTGACGAAGAGACCGTCTATATCATCAATGCCCCTTTGATGAAGTCGACCAACGGAGGGGAGTCGCTGACCAATGTAGAGGTGCCGCACGGTGACGTTCACGACCTCTGGATCAATCCCGACAATAACAGCAATATGATCGATGCCAACGACGGAGGCGCCAATGTTACTTACAACGGCGGAAAGTCATGGTCTTCTCAGAATAACCAGCCTACGGCCCAGTTCTACCGCGTCAATACCGACAATCGTTTCCCATACTGGGTGTACGGGGGACAGCAGGATAACAGCACCGTAGTTATCAAGAATCGTACAAGCGACGGGGGTATCGGCTGGAAAGACTGGTACGCGTCGGCCGGTTGCGAGAGCGCCTACCTGGCTTTTGATCCGGACAATCCGGTATTGGTATACGGCGGATGCTATCAGGGCATCATCAACGAATACAACCACGAGACTGAGGAAAGCCGGAATATTATGGCCTATCCCTACCTGGGGCTGGGCACCAATCCGGCCGAGCATGAGTACCGCTTCAACTGGAACGCCCCGATTGTAGTGAATCCGCACGACCCGGCTATTATCTACCATGCCGGCAACAAGTTGCTCAAGACAACGGACCGGGGCATCAGTTGGGAAGAGATCAGCCCGGACCTGACCAAAGATGTGGAGGAAAACCTGGGTGAAGGCGGTGGGCCCATTACCGTAGAGTCGGCAGGCGGAGAGATTTACCATACCATCATGTATGTCAAACCTTCTCCCCACGAAAAGAATACCATCTGGGTGGGCACCGACGACGGCCTGGTGCACGTGACTCGCGACGAAGGGCAAAACTGGGAGGAAGTAACCCCGCGGGGCATAGAAGATGCGATGATCAATTCCATCGAGGTTTCTCCGCACGATCCGGCCAAAGCTTATGTGGTTGCCACACGCTATAAGTTCAACGATTTCACTCCTCATATTTATAAGACTGAGAATTACGGCAGGAGCTGGGACCGGGTAGTTGACGGTATCGAAGAGGAAGCGTGGGTGCGCGTAGTGCGCGAAGACAAGGAGGTGGAAGGCCTGCTTTATGCCGGTACCGAATTGGGCATGTACGTCTCTTTTAACGATGGCGACGACTGGCAGCCCTTCCAGAACAACCTGCCGATTGTTCCCATTACCGATCTCGAAATCCGAAATAACGATCTTGTTGCCGCTACCCAGGGACGCGCATTCTGGATACTGGACGATCTGAGCCCGCTGCAACAGCTCACAGATGAAGTGGCTGAAGCCGACTACCACCTGTTTAAACCCGGCCTGAGCCACCAGGTGGGCGGCGGACAGGGAGACAACCCCCTCGAAGGGACCAATCCACCCAACGGCTCAATGATTTATTACTATTTCAGTGAGAAAGCAGATACTTCTGAGGTTGATGTGCGGCTCGATATATTGAATGGGAATGATAAAATCATCCGCACCTATGCCGCAGGTAACGACGAACAATATGACCAACAAAATAGTGAAGGAGACGGTTTTGAAAGCCTCTCCCTGAAAGAAGGCCAGAACCGCCTGGTCTGGGATTATCGCGTCGCCGAGATGACGACGGTTCCCGGGCACTTTATTTTTGGCAATACTTCGGGCTACCGGGTTGCCCCGGGCACCTACCGGGCACGGCTTACGGTGGGTGATGAGGTTATGGAACAGGAGTTTGAAGTAGCCAAAGATCCCCGTATTGAAGTTGCGGAATCATCCTTCGACTCACAACAGGCTAAGGTTCGGGAGGCTTTTGACCTTGCTGATGAGATCCATGAGGCGGCCAATCAGATGATCTCTATAAGGGAACAGGTAACCAAGTTGATGGAGGTGACCGAAGGGCAGCCTAAGGCAGAAGTTATCCGGGAAGAGGGCAAAGCGCTGAAAAAGAAAATTACGGACTGGATTGAAACCGTGATACAACCCGAACAGGAAACCTTTCAGGACGTTATCAACTTCCCCAACAAGCTTAATGCCCAGGTTCTTTATGTGTACGGCATTATGGATTCTTCCAACCCTCCGCTTACCGAAGGTTCAAAAAAGCGACTGGAAGACCTGACCGACAGCTGGCAGGAGAGAAAGTCGGCCAAGGAAGCGATCATAGAGACGGATGTGGCAGCATTTAATGCCATTTTTAAGGAAAACGATATTCCTGCCGTCATCACCAATACGGATGGCGGCCGATAAAAAAAGGGGAGTGAACGATCAGGCTCACTCCCCGGAGGGATTTATGGAGTCAGTAATGTATGGTATTGCAAAAACAAAAGTGCTACATCAAACACTTTAATATTAAACTGCCTGCTTAAAAAAATATTGCTTGTCAGTCGTTTTCTTTTTGAATGCCCAATTTTTTGCAGATACGGGCCAACTCTTCTTTCTCCTTGTCGGTGAGTACGCTGAACTCCTTTTTGATCTCCTTCAGGTGCTTTGGGAAGAACTCTTTAATGAACTCCTCGCCCTTTCCGGTCAGGTGAATAAGCATGGCCCGCCGGTCTTCGGGATTACGCTGTCGTTCTACAAAATTGCACTTTTCCAGGTTGTCGATAACGAGGGTGATATTGCCGCCGCTTTTCAGCAGCTTTTCTCCCAAGGTTTTTTGGTTTAACGGACCGAGGTGCAACAGGGCTTCGAGCACACCGAACTGGCTTACGGTGAGGTCGGATTCGGCGAGGTGGCGGTTCAGGCGGTTGTTCAGCGATTCGGTGGCACGCATTAATTTTATAAACGCATTCAGCGTCGCCTTATCTTTCTTTGTGCCTTTATAATGTGTCCCCATGCCTGACCTAAATTGAGTAGCTTAACTGGGTAAAAGTCGCTCTAAATATACCATAATTCTGATGGAAAAAAAGAGAGGGGCTTTCTGTTTAGCGCAGGTCGTAGGTCACGGTTACCGGCGCATGGTCGGAGAGATCCCATTCCATTTCGATTACGGCATCTTCTGCGGCATCCATCAGCTCGGGAGTGCTCATATGGTAGTCGATTCTCCACCCCTTGTTCCGTTCTTTTGAGGCAGCACGGTAGCTCCACCAGCTGTAGAGGCCGGTTTCCCCTTCATGCAAGCGGCGATACACATCCTCAAAGCCGGTTTGCAGCAGGCGGGTGACCCACTCCCGCTCTTCGGGCAAAAAACCGGAGGTGTTGGCATTTCTTTTGGGATTGTGGATATCGATCTCGGTGTGGCAAATATTGAAATCACCGCAAAATACGACCGGCTTGTCATGGGAGAGGTGCTTCTGGGCAAAGGGCAGGAAGTGGTCCAGAAATTCCATTTTCAGTTTCTGTCGCTCATCGCCGGAAGATCCGCTGGGCGCGTAGATGGAATAGACGATGAGCTTTTCAAATTCCGCCATCAGGATACGCCCCTCACTGTCGATCCAGTCGACCCCGATACCGGCCTCGACCCGGATGGGCTCTTCTTTTGAAAGGATGGCGACCCCCGAATAACCCTTTTTCTCGGCTGTGTGATAGGCTTCGTGATAATCCAGCTTTCGTATCTTTCCTGGCACCTGATTCTCCTCCGCCCTCAGCTCCTGGATACAAATGATATCCGGATCGGTCTCACCAACCCAATCGGTAAAACCCTTTCGATACGCTGCACGTATTCCGTTAACGTTGAAAGAGGAGATCTTCAGCATGGGGTAATTATTAAGTTGAGTTTTAATTGGCAATGGCTATCCCCCTTTGAAGGGGAAGGCGGACCGTAGCGCAAGCAAGAGGGTAGCGGGGGGATGAATGCGTGGCAATGGTTGAAGTAATGAGCGTCTTCTTGCTTCTCGCTTTTTACTTCTTGCTTCTCACTATCGCATAATTCCGCTTGCCCACCTTCAGCGTAAACTCCGTGTCGTCGTCGAAAGACACCTGATAACCCTTGTCGGTTATCTTTTCGTCGTCGATGGTGATGCCGCCCTGTTTCATAAGGCGCTTGGTTTGTCCGTTGCTCTCGGTAAAGCCGGTTTCGGCGATGATGTCGAGCAGCCGAACTTCGGATCCCGCATCATATTCAAAGACCGGCGCGTCATCGGGCACTTCCTTGTTAATGACAGTCTGCTCAAAGTGCTCGCGGGCATCCTTAGCTGCCTGTTCTCCGTGGTACATGCGGGTGATGGCCAGCGCCAGCTCGTGTTTGGTATTGCGGGGATCTTTTTCCGCCATCTTTTTGTATTTCGGAAGCTCGTCCACCGGCACGTCGGTGAGCAGTTCGAACCAATCGTAAATAAGGTCGTCCGGGATGGACAGTACCTTGCCGTACATCTCGCTGGCATCCTCGGTAATGCCGATGTAGTTGTCGTACGACTTGGACATTTTCATCGATCCGTCAGTGCCTACGAGCAATGGCATCATGAGCGCCACCTGCGGTTCCTGCCCCTCATCTTTCTGAAGGTCACGGCCTACCAGCAGGTTGAACTTCTGGTCGGTTCCGCCCAGCTCCACATCCGACTGCAGGTGAACAGAATCCTGTCCCTGGGCGAGAGGATAGAGAAACTCGTGCAGCGAAATAGGTTCGCTATTGTTATAACGTTTGGAAAAGTCGTCCCGCTCAATCATGCGGGCGATGGTAATCTTGGATGCCAGTTTTACCACGTCTTCAAACTTCATGGAGCCGAGCCAGTCGTAATTATATAGGATGGTAGTTTTGGATTCGTCCAGTATCTTTACGGCCTGTTCCAGGTAGGTGGCGGCATTCTCTTCCACCTCTTCTTTGGTAAGCGGGGGACGCGTTTTGTTCTGCCCGCTCGGGTCGCCGATCAGGGCGGTGAATGAGCCGATGATCAGGATAGCTTCATGGCCCAGATCCTGGAACTGGCGAAGCTTTCGGAGGATCACAGAGTGTCCCAGGTGTAGGTCGGGCCGGGTGGGATCACATCCCAGTTTGATCTTGAGCGGCTTATTCTCCTTTTTCGAATTCTTGAGCTTTTCCACAAGCTCTTCTTCGGGGACGATTTCAACGGTTCCCCTGCGGATAACTTCAAGTTGCTCTTCAACGGATAAAAAGGTCATAAATAACGATTACTAATCTAGGGTTGGAAAATTCTCGACCGGGTTATATTCGTCAAGGGTGTTCTTGACCGTATTGGAAAAGTCTTCAGCCCCGGGATAGATAAAAGCCACGGCATCGTAGGCCCAGGGAGCCAGGTAAATAATATAAGAATAGGTTGCGGAATTCTCTCGCGCCTGCTTGGAGGGCAGATTGAAACCGGCTAGGATTAGAAGAATAGCGCTGACAACGATCCCGCTTTTCAGAAAACCGAAGCCGAGGCCGGCCAGCCGGTTCACGAAGTTCAGCTTGATGGTCTCAAGGAACTTCTTCAGCAGCCAGGCGGTAAGCTGCACGGCCGAAACGACAAAGACGAAGATCATGGCTCCTGAAAGAAAGGGGATGTATCCCGCATTTTCATTAAAAAGGGGCCGGATCCACGAGCCGACGGCATCCATATATTGAAAGGAGAGGAAGACGGCCAGGATGATGCCCACAATACTGAGTACCTCCTTGATGATGCCGTTCACGAAACCGCGCCAGCAAAAAAAGCAGATCGGGATCAGGATGATGAAGTCAAGGAGGTTCATGGATAGTTATTTCAGGAAAGCTCTTCTTTTACGACTTTGCTGACCAGAGACCCTTCGGCCTCGCCTTTCAGTTCCTGCATAAGCACGCCCATTACCTTGCCCATATCGGCCATGGTTTCGGCGCCCAGTTCGTCGATTTTCTTTCGGACGATTTCACGGACTTCGTCTTCTCCAAGCATCTCGGGCAGGTACGATTCGATAATCTCGAGCTCTTCTTCTTCCTGCTTGACCAGGTCGTCTCGCCCGCCTTCTTTGAACTGGTCGATGGACTCTTTGCGCTGCTTGGCGGCTTTCATCAATACTTCGACGGCATGCTCGTCACTGAGTTCGCCTTTGCCGCCTTTTCGTTCACTGATCTCCTTTTCGAGAAGCTTGGCCTTGATCGAGCGAAGGACGCGGAGGCGGTCCTGTTGTTTGTTTTTCATGGCCTCTTTCAAGTCGGCCATTATTTGATCTTTAAGAGCCATTGTAATGCTAAACTATAAATTTTGGATGGATGTGCCCCGGCCGTAAAGAGGGGCCGCTGAATGCGATGGAATATAAGCAAAAAAAAAGGTTCCATTCGCACCAGCGAATGCAACCCTTTTCTATGCCGTAAAGAAACGGTTATTTATTCTCTTTAATAAAGTCCTGAACGCTGTCCTGGTCGACCATCGCTTCTTTGAAAGCGTACTTGTTACGCTCGTTCTTGGTCGAAATAATAACTTTTGCCATGCGGCGGTGCGCGGCCTTCTGTTGCAATGCGTCGGCACCGAATGTTTGCTTCTTTGCCATAGTAAGTTCCTGTATGTGCTATTTAATTTCTTTGTGAATCGTATGCTTGCGAAGAACCGGATTGTACTTCCTGAGTTCCAGGCGCTCGGTCGTGTTGCGACGGTTTTTGGTCGTTACGTAGCGAGACGATCCCGGCTTTTCGGTGCATTCCAAAATGACTTGTACTCTGTTTCCTTTTGCCATAGCTGATAACTGTTAAACGTCTTTTAAAAGAGTTCCTTTTTCACGTGCTTCTTTCAGTACGGCACTGATCCCTTTCTTGTTGATGGTGCGAAGAGTTTTCGCAGAAACCTTCAGGGTTACCCACTTGTCTTCTTCGGGTACATAAAAGCGCTTCTTCTGCAGGTTCTGCTGAAACTTGTGCTTCGTCTTATTGTTGGATTTGGAAGAGCGATAACCGTTGAGTGCGCCCTTTCCGGTGATGTCATCTTTGCGTGCCATATCGTGCAGTAAAATCAAAGTTTTCTGTTTTTCAGAGAGACCAGAAAAATAGAGGTATTCCGAAAAAAGATCAATGTTTCTTTTAAGGGAAAAAAATTTACATATTAAGGCGAATATCAGGCGGCTAACTGTAACGGGAGTGATGAGTTTCACAAAACGGAAAATCAATTCTACACGCACATCTCGACTTTTGTCAACAAAAATCATTCCTTTCTTTGATTTTGCCTATTTATACGGTATTTTCAGGCGTCTAAATCATCATTTAAAACCCTAGTCACTTCTATATTTATGGCGAAAAAATCAGGTTCTGACTACAAGGCGGAAAACATTCAGGTTTTAGAGGGTCTTGAGGCGGTTCGTAAACGCCCTGCCATGTACATCGGAGACGTCGGTCAGCGCGGACTTCACCACTTGATTAACGAGGTAGTTGACAACTCTATTGACGAAGCGCTTGCCGGTTACTGTGACGAGATTGAAGTCATTATAAATAAGGACGGCTCGATGACCATTACGGACAACGGCCGGGGGATTCCTGTCGACGAACATCCCAAAATAAAACTGCCTGCCGTCGAGGTAGTTCTTACCAAGCTGCATGCCGGCGGTAAATTTGACAAGGACACCTATAAAGTGTCCGGCGGACTCCACGGCGTAGGCGTCAGTTGTGTAAACGGGCTTTCCGAACATTTTTATGCGGAAGTCCATCGTGACGGGGAAATTTATGTGATGGAGTTCGAGCAGGGAAAAACGGTTCAGCCGCTGAAGGTAAAAGGTAAGACGGATAAGACGGGAACGATCATCACTTTTAAACCCGATCCGACCATCTTTACGCAAACCACGGAATTCAAATTCGATATTATTGCCGACCGCATGCGTGAGCTGGCATTTCTGAATCCCGAGATCACCATATTGCTTCGCGACGACCGCGAGGAGGACGAAGAACTCGGCAAGGCGGTTTTCCACTATGAAGGCGGCGTCAAAGACTTTGTTCAATATCTTGATGAGACCCGTGAGTCGCTGATGGAAGAGCCTATGTACATCTCCGGCGAAGTGGATATGATTCCGGTGGAGCTCGCCATCAGTTACAACAGCTCCTATTCTGAAAATGTGCACTCTTACGTTAACAATATTAACACGCGTGAGGGCGGTACGCATATAACCGGTTTCAGGAGGGCACTTACCCGTTCGCTTAAAACCTATGCCGAAAACAACCGACTGCTGAAAACCAATGTGGGCATTTCAGGCGAAGATTTTCGTGAGGGCATGACGGCCGTACTGAGTGTGAAGGTACCGGAGCCGCAGTTTGAGGGACAGACGAAGACCAAGCTGGGTAACTCGGAAGTACAGAGTGCCGTCGAGGTGATCGTCTATGAAAAGATGAACGAGTACCTTGAGCAAAACCCCAAGACGGCCAAGAAGATTTTGGAAAAAGTAATTCTGGCAGCCGAAGCCCGCGAAGCGGCACGGAAGGCACGTCAGCTGATACAGCGCAAGAGCGCGATGAGTGGCGGCGGACTTCCCGGCAAGCTGGCCGACTGTTCCATCAACGATCCGGAGCATTGTGAAATTTACCTGGTGGAGGGTGACTCTGCCGGCGGATCTGCCAAGATGGGAAGGAACCGAAGCTTCCAGGCGATACTTCCGCTGCGTGGAAAAATCCTGAATGTGGAGAAGGCCAAGATCAACCGTATCCTGGAAAACAATGAGATACAGGCGATGATTACCGCGTTGGGCGCGGGTGTGGGCCACTCCGAAGAAGACTTTGAACTTGAGGACCTGCGCTATCATAAGATCATCATTATGACCGATGCCGACGTGGACGGATCTCACATCCGTACACTGCTGCTGACCTTTTTCTACCGGTACATGAAACCCCTGATAGAGGGCGGACACGTCTATATTGCGACCCCGCCGCTTTATCGCATTTCGTACACCCGGGATAACATTGAATACGCCTGGGACGACGAAACCCGCGACAAGATCATCAAGGATCTCAAGAAGTCGAATAAGAAGTTCGATGTCTCCCGGTACAAGGGCCTCGGCGAGATGAATCCCGAGCAGCTTTGGGAGACCACGATGGATCCCGAGACACGCACCCTGCAACAGGTTACCGTGGAAAGTGCGGCCGGTGCAGATAAGCTCTTTTCCACCCTGATGGGCGGAGACGTAGAGCCCCGCAGGGAGTTTATCGAGCGCAACGCGCGATACGCTACCCTCGATATCTAGATTCGATCCCCTTCTCTGTCCCCCTTTGAAGGGGGAAGGGGGATGACATTACAACCGCTTTAACTTCAACATTTAGTACCAATTCTGATTCATGGCTAGAGAAAAGATTGTACCTATTACTATAGAAGACGAGATGCAATCGTCCTACATCGACTATTCGATGTCGGTGATCGTATCTCGTGCACTGCCCGATGTCCGTGACGGACTTAAGCCGGTACACCGGCGTGTGCTGTACGGAATGAGTGATCTGGGCATGCTCCACAACAGGAATTACAAGAAGAGTGCACGTATCGTCGGTGAAGTACTGGGTAAGTATCACCCGCACGGCGACTCGGCTGTATATGACTCTATTGTGAGGATGGTCCAGGACTTCTCCCTCAGATATCCCCTGGTTGACGGGCAGGGTAACTTCGGATCCATTGACGGTGACTCAGCTGCGGCCATGCGGTATACCGAAGTTCGTATGCAGCGCATCGCCGAGGAGATGCTTACCGATATCAATAAGGAGACGGTCGATTACCAGACCAACTTTGACGACACGCTGCAGGAGCCGACGGTATTGCCGAGCATGCTTCCAAACCTGCTGATCAACGGGGCATCCGGAATTGCCGTGGGGATGGCCACCAATATGGCGCCCCACAACCTGACCGAAGTAATCGATGGCGTGGTAGCTTATCTGGATAACCCCGAGATTGAAGTAAGCGAGCTGATGGAACACATCACGGCTCCCGACTTCCCCACCGGAGGCATCATCTACGGTTATGACGGAGTAAAGGAAGCTTATGAAACCGGCCGCGGCAAGATTACCATGCGAGCCCGCGCCAACACTGAAGAGATTCGCGGCAATCGTGAGCAGATTGTCATTACCGAAATTCCGTACCAGGTCAATAAGACGACACTGATTGAGAAGATCGCTTCGCTGGTACAGGATGAAAAGGTCGACGAGATTTCCGAGATACGTGACGAGTCGGATCGTGAAGGCATGCGTATCGTGGTTGTATTGAAACGCGGTACCAATCCGGGCATCGTGTTGAATCAGCTTTATAAATATACACAGATGCAACAGACCTTCGGCGTGATCAGCCTGGCGCTGGTTAAGGGCCGCCCCAAGGTCATGTCGCTCAAGGAGTTGATCCACCATTATGTAGAGCATCGCATCGAGGTTATCATTCGCCGTACGATTTATGATCTGGATCAGGCGGAAGCCCGGGCCCATATTCTGGAAGGCCTTAAGATTGCTCTCGATAACCTGGACGAGGTGATCAAAACCATCCGGGCATCCGACAGTCCGCAGGAAGCCAACGAGGCATTACGCAGCAAGTTCGCCCTTACGGATATTCAGGCGAAAGCGATTCTGGATATGCGCCTGCAGAAACTGACAGGACTGGAGCGCGACAAGATCGACCTGGAGTACGGAGAGATCGTTGAGAAGATCGCCGAATTCAGGGACATTCTTTCTAATCGCGACCGACAAACCGATATTATAAAAGAAGAGCTGCTTGAGATTAAAGATCGCTACGGCGACGAGCGTCGGACCGAGATCGTCTATTCTGCCGAAGATTTCAGCGTGGAAGATATGATCGCCGACGAAGATGTTGTGGTGACCATCTCCAACAAGGGCTTTATCAAGCGCATGCCGGTGAGCGGTTACCGCAGGCAGAAGCGCGGCGGTAAGGGAATGAAAGGCACGACCACCAAGGATGAGGAGTATGTAGAACATCTCTTTGTGGCGACCAACCACAACTACATTCTCTTCTTTACCGAGAAGGGGCAGTGTTACTGGCTCAAGGTTTATGAAATACCGGAAGGCTCGCGCC
This sequence comes from uncultured Balneolaceae bacterium, assembly GCA_964457025.1. Lineage (GTDB taxonomy): Bacteria > Bacteroidota > Rhodothermia > Balneolales > Balneolaceae > CAYWDK01. The sequence continues at coordinate 19,039 of CAYWDK010000021.1, forward strand.
TGGCCCGGGGACGTGCCATCGTCAACCTGATCGACATCGACAAAGACGACTCTATCAAAACCTTTGTGCCCGTGCGGACTTTGGATGATGAAGACTATATCAACAACCATTATATAATCATGGCAACCAAAGACGGACAGGTTAAGAAGACTACTCTTGAAGCCTACAGCCGCCCGCGCCGTGACGGGATTATCGCCATCAATATTAAAGATGACGACTCCCTGCTAGGCGCCGCACTGACCGACGGCGAAAGCACCGTGATCCTGGCCAACAAGAAAGGCCGCGCCATTCGCTTCCATGAGGAAGACGTCCGCGACATGGGACGAAACACTTCCGGCGTAAAAGGTATGGATCTCGGCAAGAAGAACGAGCTAGTCGATATGGTAGTGATCAAGAACACCCACGAAGCTACTGTGCTCGCCATTTCCGAAAACGGTTACGGCAAGCGCTCGTTGGTGGAAGACTACCGCGAGCAGAGCCGCGGCGGAAAAGGCGTGATCACGCTGAAAGTCACCAAGAAGACCGGCGAGCTGATCGCCCTTAAGGAAGTCTCCGATAAAGACGACCTGATGGTGATTACCGAAGGCGGCAAAGTGATCCGCATGAATTGCGGCGGCATCCGGACCATGGGACGTAACACTCAGGGTGTCCGCATCATGCGACTCGATGGCGAAGAACAGATCGCGGCCGTAACCCGCGTTGTTAACGAAGACGAAGACGACACGGTCTGACCGACGAACAAAAATCTCCAAAACCAAAAAGGGCTCCGATTTCGGAGCCCTTTTTTATTAAGGAAAAGTTTGTCAGCTGACCATCATTTCTTCCAAAAGAGTATTTCGTTTATCAATTAAAATATCTGGCTTAACTATTTTAATATCCCTTGGAAATTGAAGCAACCATTCATTGATAAAATCCAGATTATCAAAGAAAAACTCTATCCTAAATAAATTAGGTTTTTCTTCATATTTATTAAATATCTTAGCCGGTAAATTGGCCTCAAAGCGCCTCAAAGCACTTTCGGATACATCCACCACTATTTTATGTGATCGTTCGTCAGAACGAAAAATAAGGGCCTCTGCGTCGATTTCTCCGTGAGGCACAAAATTTTCGTCCAGAATTTTGATGCCGGACATGCGATCGAGCACAAAATTCCGGACGGCCTCCCTTTTGTGGGAAAACCCGATGACATTCCAGTGGTCGCGGTAAAAAACGATCAGGTAGGGATCAATTTTTCGATCGGTGATTTCTTCACCGGCTTTGCTCCGGTACTCAAACCGAATGGATTTGTTTTGGGAGATGGCGCTGCTGATCAGGTACCAGTTTCCGCCGTCGGTTTTTTGGGCTCCGAAATTCAGGTAGGGATCTACGACCGTCCGGTTATCAAGAGACTCCATGAATTCCCTCAACTCGTCGGGGACCACCTCTTTTATTTTCAGCTCTACGCCTTCGGCATCTTCCACCAGGGTCTTGTCAACCTGTGACTTCACAAAATTCAGTCCAACCATAATGGTTGCCAGCTCTTTGGTGGTGAACATCAGCGGCGGGATCTTATAGCCGGGCATGATACCGTAGCCGCTGTATTCGTCCCAGGTCACGGGCACATTCAGTTCGGAAAGGGCATTGAAATCGCGGAAGACCGTACGGCGGCTGACGTCAAACTTCTCGGCAATGTCATTTACGGTGAGCCGCTGGTTGGACTGCTGCAGCAGTAGAATGAGTTTCATCCGGCGCTCTGAGCTTTTCATATGGGAAGAATTTTTTGTAACCACTAAGACGTTTGGTGCACTAAGATAAAGTATATCACTAAGTGTTCTAAGTGTCTTGGTGGTAATTATTTTTTCGAAATGTACAGAAGGGCTTTGTCTTTATAAAAGGAGTCACGGTTTTCTTCGAAAAGATCGTGGACATGAATTTGGAGGGGGGGACTGATGCCTTCCATTTCCTCATCGAAATCGATCCCCTTATAAAAAACCATCCCTGTCCATGGGAAATCCGACGCGAGATGAACCAGGTCGTTAATCTTGAAGGCGTGCTTGGAAATCAGCAGGAAAGGCTCATCCAGCCGTAGTTCGGCAACAGAACCGTCAAGGGTTTCTACCCCGGAAAGCCCCAGCTTTTGTGCCATCTGCTTTACGGCCAGCACTTTCTTGGTAACGATATCATTCAGAAGAAACTTTTTATTGCCGGAAACGATAGCCAGAGGGATGCCGGGAAGTCCGCCACCGGTCCCTGAGTCTACGACAAAAGAGCTGTTCTGGTATACATCAAGCTGTGTCAGAAGCAGGGAATGGCGGATATGTTCCCATACTGTTTCACGTGAAACATCCCGGCTGACGAGGTTTATGCGCTCATTCCACCAGAAAAGCTGTTTTAGATAGGAATCTAATTTAGAGTGGTGTTCGTCAATAAGTTCATCCACAGCTGTAAATGTTTCACGTGGAACATGGTGATATGTGATACTGTGCTCGTTCAAAGGGAGGGGTTATTGGAACACGGACTACACAGAAACAACAGATCTCGACAGAATAAATAGGTCTCTGTGGGGATCTGTTGTTTTCGATTCATCTGCGTTCTATTCAGTTCTTGAGGTAGACCATCAGGACGGCTACGTCACTGGGGGTGACTCCGCTTATGCGGCTGGCTTGCCCCAGGGTCTCCGGGCGGATGCGGTCTAGCTTCTGTATGCCTTCGCTGGAAAGGGAGTTTATTTTATCGTACTTGAGGTCTTCGGGAATGAGCATGTTTTCCTTCTCATTCATCTCCTCAACCATTTCGAATTCCTTCTCAATGTACCCGGCGTATTTGATCTGTATCTCCACCTGTTCAAATACCAGGGGATCGGTGGTTATGGATTCCGCTTTCTCTTTGAGCTCAGGATCCGCATCCAGCAGATGGAAGATGGAGAGCTCTGGACGCGGAATCAGGGTCTTTGCTTTTACGGGTTGCGAAAGGGTAGAGGTGTCCTGTTCTTTAAGCATGGGATCCATCTCCTCCGGATAAACAGTATAATCTGCTATCAATTCGTGCAGCTCGTCTATGGCTTCTTTCTTGGTTTTGTACTTCTGATAACGCTCGTCGGAAGCCAGTCCGATTTTATGTCCCAGCTCGGTAAGGCGCAGGTCGGCGTTGTCCTGTCGCAGCAGGATACGGTGCTCAGCCCGAGAGGTGAACATGCGGTAAGGCTCTTCGGTACCCTTGGTAATAAGGTCGTCAATGAGCACGCCGATATATCCCTCAGACCGTTTAATGATAAACTCTTCATCACCCTGAACTTTGCGGGCGGCATTGATGCCGGCCATCAGTCCCTGGCAGGCGGCTTCTTCATAGCCGGTGGTACCGTTGATTTGTCCGGCAAAAAAGAGCCCCTCGACAATTTTGGTCTCCATACTCCGCTTGATCTGGTGCGGAGGAAAGTAATCATATTCGATAGCGTAGCCGGGACGAAGCATCACTACTTCCTCAAAACCGGGAATAGTTTGTAGCGCCTTAAATTGCACGTCTTCTGGAAGGGATGTTGAGAATCCATTCAGGTACATCTCGTAGGTATTCCAGCCTTCGGGTTCCAGGAAAAGCTGGTGCCTGTCTTTGTCGGAAAAACGATTGATCTTGTCTTCAATGCTCGGGCAGTAGCGCGGGCCTACCGATTTGATTCGCCCGTTGAACATAGGGCTGCGGTCAAAGCCGGAGCGCAACATATCGTGCACTTCTTCATTGGTGTAGCCGATCCAGCAGGTGAGCTGCTCCTCTTTGGAGGGCAGCGACTCCGTCATAAAGGAGAAGGGTTGCGGATCTTCATCACCGTATTGAATTTCAAGCTTTTCGTAATCAACCGAGCGCCCGTCGATACGGGGAGGCGTGCCGGTTTTCAGGCGGCCGACTTCAAAACCGAGTTTCTCAAGTGCTGCGGAGATGCCGACGGAGGCACGCTCGCCGGAGCGGCCGCCGCCATACTGGTTTTCTCCTATATGAATAAGTCCGTTGCCGAAGGTGCCGGTGGTAAGAATTACGGTGTCTGCAAGAAAGGTTTGGCCCGTCTGTGTACGGACACCTACTGCTTTCTGGCCATTGTCATCGGTGAGCACATCCACCACATTATCCTGGCGGAAGTGCAGGTTCTCCTTTTGCTCTAGCTGCTCACGCATCTTCTGCGAGTATAGCGCCCGGTCGCTCTGGCAACGCGGACTCCACATGGCCGGACCCTTGCTCATATTCAGCATCCGGAACTGCACGCCGCTCTGGTCGGCAACGATTCCGGAGAGTCCGCCAAGCGCGTCAATCTCACGAACCAGCTGGCCTTTGGCCACTCCGCCCATGGCGGGATTGCACGACATCTTGGCGATGGCATCCAGGTTCATGGTGATGAGCAGCGTCTTGGCACCGATACCGGAAGCCGCACCTGCGGCTTCACTACCGGCATGTCCGGCGCCGACAACAATAACATCGTATGTGGGATAAAGAGATTTCATGGCTATAAGTGTATGTTTTTATTACACTTATTGGAATTTGTTTATTGTTTGAACTGGCCTTATCCTCAGCGGAGTAAGTCACCAAAAATAAGGGATTTATTGCAAAAAGTTTAGCGGATTGTTTACAAACGATTTGGTGAGAGTGGTGAGTATTAAAGGAGCTGTTCTTTCTTCAGCCAGTCGTAGCAATCATTAACCGATTTTTGCATGGGGGGAATGGAGTAGCCCAGTTCCTTCTTCGCTTTTTCACTGGAGAAGGAGACGTTCTTTCGGGTCATAAGCTTGGCCAACTCGGGCGTGACGTCCGGCTCTTTTCCTGTGATTGAAGCAATAGCTGCAGAGATATGCCCAAAGGCTTTGAAGGCAAAGTCGGGAATGACGAAGGGAATCTTGGAGACACCGGAGGCTGCTGCTATAGCCTTGACGAACTCGACGAAATTGCTGTTTTCTCCTCCCAGGATATACCGTTCGCCGGAACGCCCTTTTTCTACCGCGGCCAGGTGCGCTTCGACCACTTGGCGGACGTGAGCGATGCTGGTGCTCCCCCCGGGGATGCCCGGAAGCTTGCCGTCGCGGAGTCCGAAGAAAAGACGACCCCAGTTGTTGGCATCATAAGGGCCGATCACAGAGGCGGGATTGAGTATGACAACTTTCATTCCTTTTTCCAGGCCTTCCAGCGCTTTGCGTTCGCTTAGCCATTTGGTGCGCTCGTAGTTAACCCAAGAGTCGCCGCCTTTTTGCGGGCTCTCCTCAGTGATGGTTCCCGACATATCTCCCCAGGCAGAGACGCTGGAGGTGTGAATGAAAACAGAGACCTCTTTCTCTGCCGCGGCCTTGACCATATTTTCAGTGCCGCCCACATTGACGGCTGTCTGCCGGTCATTCCTTTTCGACCACAGATTGGTATCGCCGGCCAGGTGAAAAACAACCTCTGTTTGTTCCGGGATAGCCGAGCGAAGTGAGTCGAGATCGGTGATGGAACCTTCGCGGAATTCAATCGGCAGATCCTTCAGCCGGCTGAGGTTGGAACCGCTGCGGTGCAGGGCGGTAACTTTCCATCCTTCTTCTACCAGCAACCGGATAAGGTTGATGCCGATAAAGCCGGTACCGCCGGTTACGAATGCATATTTGTTTGATGCTGACAAGGTGTTTCTAATTAGAATGCCGTTTAATATGAAATATTAAATTCAAAAATAACATACAGTATGTAGGCAACAGCTACAAAGGGGAAGTTTGTTAAAAGCGGGAATTGAGCCGGGAGACTGATGTTGCACAAAAGAGATAGCACCTTTCGGCTAAGGTCAAAGATTTTAGTATACTTAATTTCGGATAATGGAATAGCTATCTGAAAATATAGCAGAGATGAGTAAGCTAAAAGACAGAGGGTAGTTTTTCTCATCCTGCCTTAAGCCAATCTAACATAGGAGGAATTATGATACAATCAAGCACTTTCTGGCGGACGGTTATTTCCGGCTTTATTGCCACCTACACCATGATGATGATCGCCTTCCTGCAAAGCGTACTGGGACTGCCTGTCATCGATGTAGGCTATTTTCTGACCGAGGTATTTAATATGGTCCATGAGGGAGAGCCCTACGGAATACTTTGGGGTAATGTCGCCTATTACATTATCGGGATATTACTGGCACTGATCTGGGTGGAGTTTCTGGCAAAGCGCATCAACATGCACTGGTCTCTGCAGGGCCTTATCTATGGGGTACTCATCACCCTGCTGGCGGCCCTGGTAGTTTCGCCACTTGTTTCCGAAGCCGGCGGTGATCCCTTCGGTTTGTTCTATGCTTCGACCTGGTTTCCCTTCCGCACCTTTGTGGCCGGCCTGATCATGCATCTGGGCTATGGGCTGGTGCTGATGCTCTGCCTGGATCGCGCCGGGGTGGGCAGGCAGGAAAAAGATGGAAACAAGACGGCCGGCTATTAGGCTATAGGTTGAATATCTGGAAAATAAAGAAACCTTACTCAAAAAAAGGTAGAGTCATTACAGCGATCCGGAAAAGGCTTGAGTTCCGCGACCTTCCCGACGGTTGTCGGGAAGGTACTAACCCGCTGAAGTATCCCCAAAATAAAAAAGGCTACAATCTAAAAAGATAAGAGCCTTTACAGCGAACCGGACGAGATTCGAACT
>CAYWDK010000022.1:0-25611 GCA_964457025.1 uncultured Balneolaceae bacterium
AACAGCGCTATCGAGGTGGATCTTACCGGGCAGGTATGCGCCGACTCCATCGGCACCTATCACTATTCGGGCGTCGGCGGTCAAATGGACTTCATTCGCGGGGCCTCGCTCAGCGAAGGCGGAAAGCCCATCATTGCCCTTCCTTCGGTAACCGGCAAGGGGGAGAGCAAGATCGTACCCCACCTGAAGCAGGGTGCCGGGGTGGTAACCACCCGTGCCCACGTGCATTATGTGGCTACCGAATACGGCGTAGCCAACCTTTACGGCAAGAACCTGCGCCAGCGCGCCAAGGCGATGATCGAAATCGCCCACCCCGACCATCGCGAAACCCTCGAGAAAGCGGCTATGGAGCGTTTTCGCAATATGGGATGACGGAGGCTATGGCGTTTTATTCTTGTTCTTCCGCTACCGTAAATTCTTCGTACAGCGGAATAGCGGAAGGACGTTCCGAAATCCAGGCATAGCGGCCCGGCTCCAGATCGACGGTGAAGTAGGCCGTACTGCCTTTAGGCGCCTCGTGTGTCCCGCCTAAAAAGACGGCAGGAGCAGGATTCTCGGCAGTCGATACAAGGCCTGTCGGCTGACTCCAGTCCATCCATGTGGCTATGCTGTCGATGGAAGCCCCATCATCACTTAAGCGCACCACTTGTACATCATTACCCAGCAGTGGCGGTTCTTCCGCTTCAAAGTGAACGGCTACAAGATGTTTGCCCGGTACAAGGTCGCCCTTTACGTCAAAGCCGTCGTTGGTAAGGGTGATTTCTACCGTAGGATCTTGCGGTGCGGATGCATCGGTGCTATCGGCGGTTACCCTAAGGTCACGAACCATGCCGAGCATACCGTGGAAGACACCGTCGGCTGTTTTGATATAGCACTCCAGTACGTAGTTGCCCGGCTGCAGGTAAACGGTCGCGTCGGTTGACCTGCCCGGGGAGACGAAGCCCGGTCCCCCGGTAAACACTACATCGGCGAACCATCCGGGCAAATCGCCCAGCTTGGCCAACCCTTCCTCCCGGTTACCCGCTATGATCAGATCCATAGCGTCCTGAAACGGTACCGCTACATCGGTAGCAGCGTCTTCGCTGGTACGCTCGCCCGGATACCGTTCCACCGCCATAAAATGAAGCATGGGGCTGGCATTGGTAAACCGGAAGGTCGTCCATCCGGAAGGGATGGTGTCGGTATCGGTTTGAAAGAGGTGCCGGTCGTTATCGGCATCATATATAGCCTGGATCTCGACCAATGTAGGTGATGAGGTATTCTCCTTTTTGGAAGTGCAAGAAATAATAATCCCTGAAATGACAAGCAGATAAAGTGCCCTTTTGAGTGAATTCATAATGATGATATCGTTTAATATTCGTACAGGCCCATCTTTTGTAATCCTGGAAAAGCTGAAAAACCCTGTACATCCCTAATTAATATTGGGCATCAATTTAATCACTTTTTATAAAAAGGCAATGTTTTAGGCGTCTATATGCATGATTGCATAAGTTGGCACCCAATAAAAAAGGCGATCCGGAAACCGGATCGCCTTTCGATAAAAAGTTAGCAGAACTTCCTAGCTATCCATTTCAGTAGGCTGCATAGGCTGAACGGTAAGGATACCACGCATTCCTCCGGTAAAGTGTCCGGGGAAGCTGCATATATATTCGTATTCGCCGGCTTGGTCGGGTGCTGAGAAAGTCAGCTCGACAGTTTCGCCACCGGCTGCCAGGCCGCTGTTTTGCAGAACCTGGTCTTCGAGGTCGGGAGCTACATAGTCGTTATCCTTGGCACGGATCGATGCAGTGGCAAAAGCCTCTACATCGGTATCCATATCAAGCAGAAGGAAGTTGTGCGACATGGCCGCAGCGGGGAGCTGGCTTATGGTTGTAAGCTTGACGTTCAACTCCTCGCCTACTTCAGCAGTGATACCTTCCAGCAGGTAGTAGGTTTCGCCATTTACTTCATAAGCTTCTCCGGTCTGCAGTCCGCCGGTAGTATCTTTGACCACATATTTCATCTGGTCGATACCGTAGACCTCAATGGTACGGGCTGTAGATTCCGGAGCTTCGGAAGTGTCGGCCTGCTGGCTTTGGTCACCGCCGCCCGAGCAGGCACCCATGATAAGTACGGTAGCAAATAGGAAAAGAGATAATAGTTTCTTCATAGCAAATAAGAATTTTTAGGTTAAATCCAGTGGTTGTCAAAATTACGGCAAAATATCAGGTACAAAAATGAATCACTCATGAAGATTTAGTTTAAAATTTACAAAGTAAACAGCAGAGTTTTTTTAACAATTCAGATAGGGGGGGGCTTAATCGAGCGGGAAGCTGAGGCTGATAGAGGTACCCGTCTGTTTTACAGAGTCGATATCGAGCGTTCCGCGCAGCTGCTTGGTGAGCTTTTTGATCAGCATCATCCCCAGGGAGCGGGATACCTTCTCCTGTTCTTCGTCGGTAAAGCCTACTCCGTCGTCGGCGAGGGTTAGAGTAATCCGGCCGTCTTCACAGTTGCTGTTCAAGTCGATGTTCCCCCTTTCCCTGCCGCTGAAGGCGTGCTTGAAGGCGTTGATCAGAAGTTCATTGATGATAAGCCCGAGCGGAATGGCCTTGGTCATCGGAAGCTCTGTATCGTCCAGCCGACGGTTCAGGTGTATAGGTACCTTCCCGCTGTTAAAAGACTTAAGAGCCAGTGAGGAAATTTTTTCGAGATACTGATCCAGGCGGATGGTGGAGAGGGTATTGTGTTCGTAGAGGGTCTCATGGGCAAGAGCCATGGAGCGTATGCGCGAGCGTGCCGTGTCAAAGAGGCCGGCCTCTTCCCCGGTAGCCTCGAACCGCTGCTGCAACTCCAGCAGTGCGCCCACCATAGCCATGTTATTCTTTACCCTGTGATGGATTTCTTTCAGAAGCAGCTCTTTCTCTTCAAGCGACTCCGCAAGAGCTTCGCGGTTTTGATTCAGTTCGTGAGTCTGCTTCTCGACCTCATCCTGCAGCTTGGCGTTCCATCCCCTGATCAGGGTCATGGCTCCGTAACCGGTAACGATGATGATACCGATCGAGATCCAGGTGATAATTTCGAATGACTCCAGGGCGCCAAGTACGTCGGCCAGGGTGGCAAAGGTTCCGGAGGTCATCACCTCCTCAACGCGCATTTTCCCCAAGTAGCGTCCCGAAAGGATAAAGAGTGCCAGTGCGCCGGCAATGGCCGAGACGGCCCCGAAGACCCATCCCATAGAGACTTCCCTTCTTTCGGTCAGGGTGAACCACTTTTTCTTGGCTCGTTCGATGTGTTTTGAGCCGAGCAGCAGCAAGGGTCCCGTAAAGAGGATCGACTGCAGGAAAGTGCCGCTCCACCAGCTCTTCCAGATAATGAGCGTGTCGAAGGCCGAAAGCTGGTGGCTGAAACTCCAGATGAAGGCTCCCATCGAGCTGGCTATGGAAGCGATAAAAGAGATAAAGACAAAAAAGACTACGCTTTTAAGGCTCTTAAGGTTGTAGGGCACGCGGAAGCCCTGGTAGGCCATGGCGGATATGGCCAGTCCCAATACGAAAGAGATACCGAAAACCAGCGCCCATATCCACGGCATTTGCGAGTGAAAAGCGATGATGAACGAACTGAGAAATACCGGTATAAATCCCCATTCGAATCCGAACCAGAAGAACAGCAGTACGCCCATTATCAGGGCGGGATTAAAGAGAAAATACCGGATGATGTCGGTCCGGCTGCCCAACAGGGAGATCCATTCCTGGGGCAAGAGAAAAAGGGTTGCCGCCAGCGATCCGGTTATGGCTATAATCCAAAAGCCGAACATTATCCAAGGACGAAAGTCCGTCAGCGAATAGCCCGACAGCAGGTGATCGAAAGTAATGGGTTGCCAGTTGTAGTGGTTCTTTGAGCCCAAGTGCAAAAGAGGTGTTTTTCCCGTTTAATTTGACTCAAGCTATCAAAAAATTAAACATTAGAAAAGCTTAATATTTGTAATATTGCCAACTCTTTGGGGCTCTGCGGCTTGGCAGACAATTTTTTCTTGAGGCTTTTATTCTTGTATCGTATTTGAATTTCTTTTGGGATTCAGTTGTATGTCAATCAGTGAAATCAGGTTGCGGATATGCCGGATTACCGATTGGTGTGACTGTCGCAGCCGGTTTACAAGGAGGATGCGCTGAATGAGGCGGTTGATATACTCCTTGCTTCCGAATACCGTGAAATCGGTGGCATAGTCTATCTGGGGAACCGTAACCTTTTCTTGTTCATTTACTCCTTCTATCCCGTCGCTGGGAATGACCTTGGAAAGGTTCATATGATCCAGGCCGAAAGCCATCATGGAATTGCTCCAACGGTCGACGGCCGCCTGCTGTTTTTCGATATCGTCTTGGAAGGTTTGTTCATAACCGGCAATCTCTCTTCGCAAGATGTCGGATTGTATGAACCGCATGCCCCCGGAGTTTATGAGGTCGTCTAATGCGGCTCGCTGAGGGATAATCATATCAATTTCTTTGAGTAACCAGAGGTAGGTTCGAATACTGTCGCCGCCGGCCGAAGCCAGCTGTTCAGGGGATAGGTAGGAGATAAAGGAGTTAGTGGTGCTTATGTCATCTCCCAGTTCTTGCTGGTGGGTCTGGTACGCTTCCAGGTTGTCCTGGAGTTCAGTCCTGAGTGCTGAAAGATACGACCGCTCCCGTTGCAGGTCCTGCTTGTTTTGCCACCAGGTATCGATCCAGAAGGCGATGAGGATACCTGCTATTATCAGGATGAGTTCCAGAAAGGCGTATTTCAAATCCATATTTTTAAATGCATAAAGGCGTTGCTTGAAACCCATTCTCGACTGTTGTTTCATTAATGTTGTGAACCCCGATGGAATCAGAGTTTGGATAATAAGCTTTCGGCTGCCTCCCGGTATTCCGAATCGGTCGCAGCCAGCCAGCTCAGCTGTTCCCGGCATTCTTCGATGCGGTTGGTCTTCAACAGTACCAGTGCCAGGTGCCAGCGGGCAGCAGCGGTGAAATCATTGTCGGTTGAGGCCAGTTCTCTCAAAAGCATTTCGGCATCACGATAGTTTTCCAGGCGCATACTCACCAGGGCCAGGTGGTAACGGTCGGCGGGTCGACCGTACTCCTCAACCAGTTCATTAAACTGCCGCTCCGCTTCTTCCAGTTGGCCTGCATTGTAAGCATCGGCCGCCGAAGGCCCGCCGCGGGATGTGACGGCCTCAATCTCGGCGGGAGGAGTAAAGTACTCTTTATAAAGCTTTGCGTTCTGCCATTCCGTGTAGTACATCCGCGAGAAAGAGATGGCAATCAACAAGAGGGCAACTGCTGCTGCCACTCCGCTGTACCAGAGCCACGGCTTTCCTGAAGCGGTTCCTGTTTTGTTTTCCGTTATCTCGTTTTCAAGAAAAGTAATTTGTTCTTGTATCTCCCGCCTGGCAGCACTGGCAATTCCCTTGAAGACAAGTTCTTGTTCCTCGTGAAGGCGCCGGAATGTCGGATCGTCCTCCAGCCGTTGCAGGTATTGCTGTTCTTCCACCTCATCCAACTTATTACGGAGGTAGCGGTCGATCCATTCTATCTGTTTTTGTTTGTGTTCTTCGTTCATGCGGATTTTTTTTGATCCATTTTTGTAAACACGCACTTTTTGAGGCGCTGCAGGCATTTGTACTTGCTGTTCTTAGCCGTCGATTCATTCTTGTATCCGAACTGTTCTGCAATCTCCGTCATCGAAAGCTTATGATAATAATAAGCGACCAATACACCTTTGCATGGTTCGCCCAAATTGTCAAGGCACTGTCGGAATAGTTCAGCGCGGTAGTCTTGTTCCAGGTCGGTATCGTTATCGGACCCGTCCGAAGTTGATTCTTCCCGGGCGGCACCGTAGGCGTCGGGCTTGTCCGGCGGCGATACAAGCCGGGACCTGTCTCTTAGATATTCCCGTATCTTGTTTCTACCGATGGCAAACAAATAGGTTTTAAGGGTGCTGTTGAGCGAGACCAGCTTGCCTGTTAAAATATTTTCATAAAAAATTAATATGGTGTTTTGGTAGATGTCTCTGGCCTCCTGCCGGTCGATGGAATACCGTGCCAGGGTCCAGTTAATGAACTCGCTTCTATGTTCTTGATATACAACGGACAAGGCCTCTCCCGAGCCCGACTGCAGATCTTCTAAAATGTCCTTATCACTCATTATTTATTAATGAAAAAAAGGGGTAAAGGTAACCCGAAAACAGCCTTATTTTTGGTTTTACGGCTAAATATGGTTTGCAAGAGTACAATTAAAAATTTATATACAACAGCCTCCAATCAAAAAAAATAAAAATATCGGGGTGACCTTTTAGCAGATCTTGCATTAAAAGGTGTAGACAACAACCATAACAAAACACACATATCTATTATGAAGAAAGTACTATGCCAAGTCTGTACGCTAGCTATATTTCTTTTGGGAAGCTATTCCGCATTTGCACAAGAGAATATGGAAGTAGCCAGAGGACAGGAACAGAGCAAAACCGCAGAGATTACTTCTGTTGCCCGTGAACTTGCCACCTATGGCCAGCAAAATGAAGACCCTTATTCGCTGGTAGCGGCTGCGCAGATGCTGCTGCAATACAACGTAAGCGATGCGGGTGCCGACCGGGTAGAAGCTGAAGAGGGATCTTCGGATGCTCCTGAAGACGCCAAACAGGGTAACGGAATCGATCCGGTTGCGTTGAACGCTTCCGACATCCTCGCCCTGGCCGAAAGCTTTGCCGACCGTGGCTCTTCCATCATGCGGGTAATCAGTGACCTGAAGAAGCAGGCGGCTTCGGATTCGCGCGGCTATGCCTACGGAAACGGCTACATCAAGGGTACCTGGAATGTTCCTGCTCACGGATACCGTGATTTCAAATGGACGTTTACCGGTAATGAGTTCGCCGAGATCCTATTCATTGGCGACGGCGATACCGATATCGATGTCTATGTATATGACAGCAGCGGACGACGACTGGGATACGACGACTCCTACAATGATGAAGTCTATTTCAGCTGGACTCCCCCCTATACCAAGCAGTATACCTTCCGCGTGGTTAACCGGGGATCGTACACCAATTCTGTCTATATCGTCAGCAACTAACCGTACTACTTCTACTTAAAGTTCAGGGGCGTCCCGAAAGGGCCGCCCCTGGATTTTTAACAAGGGCTACCCTCATGAAAAAATCAGTTCTCTTTTATTCGATAAGTTTATTACTGTTTCTTTTTGGTTCTACCCGTATGTCGGCGCAACAGGCCGAAGATATGCTGGATCGTACACTGGGGTCGGTAGTGACCGTAGCTGTTTATAAGACGGATAAGCTGGCCAACCGGCAGCTGGGATTCCGCGGTGATCAAAACTCTCAAGTTGCCTATGAACGAGCGCTCGACCTGGCCGGTGCACGGGGCTCGGGCTCCGGTTTTGTAATTTCCTACCAGGGCAAACCTTATGTAATCACCAATTCACACGTTATTGAAAATGCTTCCGACGAGGAAGAGAGTATCGCAGTTTACAGTATTGACCGCAGCCGCTATGAGGTACGCATATTGGGCGGTGATTCCTTTTATGATATTGCCGTGCTTGAATTCATTGATCGGCCGGGACCGGAGATGAACACCATTAAATTCCGCGAAGGCGAGGCGAGGCTGGGTGAAAAAGTCTATGCCATCGGCAACCCGCTGGGCGAATACCCCTATTCGGTTTCGGATGGCATTATCAGCGCCAAAAACCGGGTGCGCGGCGGACTTACGGGCAAATTCGGCTTTCTACAAACTACTGCCACCGTAATCTGGGGCAACAGCGGTGGTCCTCTGGTCGACGCCAATGGCGAAGTAGTGGGTATCAATTCCCAGATCGCTTTCACACAGTCGCCCAGCGGCAGCAACGTTTGGTTGTCGCAAATAAATTTTGCCCTTGAGGGCGAGCTCTCCAATCGGCTGGTGCGTGAGATCATTGAAAACGACGGTCGTGTTGAGCGAGCCTATTTCGGGATGGAGCTTTCGCAGCAACAGCAGTACAATCCCCAGACGCGACGGGTTGTTGAAGGCCCGGTGCATATCTCGGCGGTTCTTCCCGACGCTCCTTCCGGCAGGGAGATGCGTCCCTTTATAGGGATGGAGCTGGTACAGATTAACAACACGCCGATCCACAGTATCGAAGATGCGCTTTACGAGCTGGAGAGGACGCGTCCGGGTGAGTCGCTGGTGATGCTTTTTAGTAATGACGGACAGTTGGAGCGCCTGGAAGCACATTCGGTTGCCCTGGAAAGCAGGGAGCTGGAAGCGATCGCGGCCAGCTTTGTCAACGGTATCACCGATGTGGAACTGGGTTCGGTTGACAAGCAGGTGACCATTCGCCTAAAACAGAACAGGATGCAGCAGTACCAGGGTAACGGCTTCGGCGAGATGTCCAATCCCCAAAACTACCTCGACAAGAGCTATGTGGTTCTTGCGGCCGGAATCAAAGGCGAAAACTACGAGCGCATGTGGCGGGTTGACGAACTCTACGATTTGGGAGCCGCGCTGAAGCTGTCGGGCCTGTCGGGGGTAGTAGACCTCTATGTTGCCGAAAACACCGGCGGCAGTGCCGAGATACAGCTGCTGCGTAGAAACTTTACTGAAGATCAAAACACCCGCCTCAAGAAAATGTGGTACTAGGGCGAGACTAAAAACTACTTTATAAAATCTTAAGAGGAGCGCTTTGAAAACTATTTTATTGAAAGCCACCGGCCTGTTGATATTAGGTACAATCTGGACCGGACTGGCAGCCGACCGTCCGTCCGATCCCGAAAATCCCGGAAAATATGCCATCGTATTTGCGATCGGTGACTATCCCGAATCGACAGGCTGGGGGAAAATCAGCGCCGGTAATGACGTCCCGCTTATCTTGAGTGCCCTCAGAAAACAGGGTTTCAAGGAAGAGAATATCGCGGTCATCCGCGACTCAATGGCTACAAGGGACGGGATCAGCCGGGCTTTTGAGCAGCATATCTTCGGGCGTATTAAAGCCGGTGATATCGTCTTCGTACACTTCTCTTCCCACGGCCAGCAGGTTATCGATGACAACGGCGACGAGATCGACGGTTTTGACGAAGCCATCATACCCTACAACGCCAACCTCGATTTTGTGCCCGGTGAATATGAGGGCGAAAACCACCTGCGGGATGACGAGCTCGGCGATATCTTTGGCCGAATCAGGAAGGCCCTTGGATCCAAAGGGAATCTCCTGGCGCTGATCGACGCCTGCCATTCGGGTACGGCTACACGCGGTCTGGCACGCGCCCGCGGAACCGAAAAGAGGATGGCTCCCGAAGGGTATAAACCGGAGAAAAAGGCGCCCACGCGCGGCCAGGCATTTATGGAGGCGGGTACAGCCGATGCCGCCGAACTGGCGCCCATGGTAACTATCAGCGGGGCTTCAGCCGATGAGCTAAATTATGAAACCCAGGACGAGCAGGGTAACGGCGTGGGCTCACTTTCCTATGCCTTCAGCAAGGTAATGAGCAATGCCACCGGACAGATGACCTATCGCGAACTTTTCGACCGCGTCAAAGTGGAGATGCAGAAACGTGTCCCCAACCAAACGCCGCAGATAGAGGGCACCATCGACCAACAGCTGTTTGGCGGCGCTATAGTAGAGGCGGAGCCCTATTTCCTGCCTTCCTATTGGGAGGATGCCCAAACGGTCTACCTGGAGTCGGGTAGCTTGCAGGGCCTATTCGACAGCTCAAGAGTGGCACTTTTTGACCTTGGAGCCCAGGACCTGGCCGAAGCTGATACGGTAGCTACCGGCTTGGTGGTAGATGCCGGCCTGACCGAAAGCTACGTAGTGCTTGACCAGGAGCTGCCCGAAGAGATGCGAAATAATCTCAAAGTGGTAATGACCGGCCGGAATTATTCCAGTATGAAAGTCAGGATAAAGCTCGACTTGGCTATGGATGAGTCTGCTCTCGTTTACATAGAACAAGAGATTAAGGCATCGAATACGGCCGAACTGGTGGATGTGAATCCGGAACTGTTGATTACCAACCAAGGAGTCAGCAGGGGCAGTTCTGTGGAGGTCTATACCGAATATGATCAGCGTCTGGCAGCTATTGACCATGGAGGGTCGTCACACCAGGCGCTCGAGAAGCTGGCCGATGCGATGCTCAGGCAGATCAAAGTCTTTGCCCAGACCCGCTTCTTGCGCACGCTGGAAATGACCGACAACCGCCGGGCGGTCTCCCTTGAGATCGTACCTTTAAAAGGCACGATTAGCCGCGGCCGTTTCAATCTGGAGCGCGAAATGAGTATGGACGAAGTCAGGGACGAAGACGGCAATCTCGTAATGGAAGACGGCCAGGTGTTCAAGATAAGAGTCACCAACAACGGTTACCGCAAAGCCTATTTCACTATTCTCGACTTTACGCCGGACGGGGACCTCTCCCTGGTGGTACCCAACCCAAGCAGCGATATGCAGGCTGCCGACTATGTGCTCGAGGGCGGACAAAGCATCGACCTGGAGCAGCTGTTTGTAATACAGGAGCCCTATGGCAACGAAATGTTCAAGCTGATTGCCACTGAAGAGCCGCTGGACCTGAGCATAGTCATCGACCCCATTCGCGGTCGCGCCACACGGGCCGGCGTGAACGCACCCGACAACCCCTTCCAGCGGCTGATGGAAAATGCCGCCTCGACAACCCGGGCAGGGACCCTGTCGATGGGCTCGGCCTCGGCGCATATTTCAACGCTGTCGTTTAAAGTATTGTCCAAAACCCAAGGCAACTAATATGAGATAATATGAATACGGTAAAATGGTTAATATCGACCGGCTTGTTGCTCTCCTTGGCAGGGGTCTCCTCCCAGGCAAGTGGCCAGGACTCCGGCCGTGGAGTGGGTACGCTGACTGCGGGGGAAGCGGAAGGGCCCGGCAGCCGAAGGGCACTGGTGATTGGCATCTCTGATTATCACTCTTCGTCGCTTGATCTTCGGTACGCCGATGACGATGCGCGCTTGTTTTACGACTATCTGAAAAACATCGAGCAGATTCCTTCCGAACAGATCGACACCCTGATGAATACCGACGCTACCGCCAGCAACATCTACGGGGCACTTCGTTCGCTGGTAGAGACGACCGAGGCGGGACAGTTAACCTATATCTACTTTGCCGGGCATGGAGATGTCGTAACTCAGTTCTATGGTGATGAAGGATATTTTCTGGCCTCGGATGCCAACGACCAGCGTGAATATAACGGCACCGGAGGCAGCGTGGAGTTTGCCCATCTGAATAAGGCGGTAGACGCGATTATTGGCAAGCAGGGTAAGGTGGTACTGGTATTGGACGCCTGCCGTGCCGGCTATGTGGTCAATGAAGATGGTGCCGATAAAACACTGGCCTCGCTTAACAGCGGATTTCAGAACACTACCAAATTTTTAAGTTCGCAGGCGGCGCAGAAGTCCTATGAGAGTGAGGAGATCGGTCATGGTTATTTTACCTATTACCTGACGCTTGGCATGATGGGAGCTGCTGACGCAATGCCTGCCGACAACGAGCTGCAGTACTTTGAACTGGCACAGTTTCTCAATCAGAACGTTAAAAACGAAACAACCGGCAAGCAAACCCCCGTGGTTCAGGACAGCGATCTTTTCCGTCCTTACCGGACGGTTTCAACCGAAGAGAAACAGCTCGCACTGAATGCGTTGCAGCAGTCGGCCTCTATCAAGAATATGATTGCTTCACGGGATGCTACCGGCTCCTCCAGGCAAAGCCATTCTACCGAAGACGAGCTGATCAGGGCATTTAACAGGGCTATTGAGGAAAAGAATTACTATGGCAAGAGCGGAAGTGCTTATCTGGTCTACCGGGAAGCGGAAGCGCGAGAGGACTATCCACAGCCGGTCAGGGAACGGATGCGGCAGACGCTTATTAATATTCTTTCCACCCGGTCCCAATTGGTAATAAACAGCTACATCGGGGGTACGGAACCGTTGCCACACGGCTCCGATTTCGAGCAGGCGGCCAACGACTTGGACGTTTCGCTGCAAATAATGGATGAACAGGACTATAACCACCGGCAACTGGCAACCAGCGAGCGATTCCTGCGCGGCTATACGATTATACGGAACAAAGACTATCAAAATTATTCCAAGGCCAAGCAATATCTGGAAGAAGCCATTGAACTGGAGCCCCGGGCGGCCTATGTACATAATGCCCTCGGCATCCTTTACAATCACGAGGAGAATTTCGAAAAAGCCTTTACGCATTATAAGCGGGCGGCCGAACTGATCCCTACATGGGCATTCCCGGTCAATAATCTCGGCAGTAATTTTCTCGACCAGCGCAACTATGTGGAGGCTGCCCGGTGGTATGATTCTTCAAAAAGCCTGGACACCGAATACAGTGTGCCATATAACAATAGCGGGGTGGTGCTGGAGCGGCTCGGTAAATTTCTGCCCGCAGAACAGGAGTACAGGGAGGCAATTCTAAGGGACTCGACGGATCCCATTGCGACCAAAAACCTGGGCAACCTGTTTGAAAGCAGGGGGAATCTGAAAGCTGCCGAAGAGTACTACGAGCGGGCGCTCGGGATGGACTCAACCTATGTATACACCTACTACCAGTTGGCTGAGTTTCATTACGAGAACGGCCTGGATATAGACTATGCCGAAGAGCTGCTTCTACGAGCTATCGAACTGCAGCCCTATTTTGGCGAGGGATATGTAAAGCTGGCCGATTTTTACCGCCGTGAATCAAGAAACCCGGAAATATTGAAGAAGGCCGATTCGCTCTATCAAAAGGCGATCACCCTGGATCCTTACAATAGCTGGAGCTATGCCGGGAAAGCTTGGCTTCACCGCAAGCTTGGGGAAGATGATGCGGCACTCTACTGGTTTAGTGAAGGGGTGCGTAACAACCGAGACAAGCCTTATCCCTATTACTACCTGGGCAACTACTATTTCGACAGTCTGAAAGAGTACGATCTTGCACTGGTTCAGTATAATAGGGCGATCGAGCGGGATTCGTTGTACCTGCCGGCCTATGAAAAGCTGGTAGAATTTTACAGCAGTCAGGATCAGCCTCAAAAAGCGCTGCAGAGCGCAGAACGGATCGTATCGCTGAATCCCGAAGCTCCCGATACCTGGAAGCTGTTGGGCAACCTGCATTTTGAAAACGGACGCCATGAGAAGGCGATTGAGGCTTACCGGCAGACGGTTCGGCTCGACTCTACCTACGCCAAGGGTTATGTGAATCTGGCCTACAGCCTTGTTCAAAAGGGTGAGTACCGTGATGCGGAGCCCTACTTCGCCAAAGCGATTGCCTACAATCCCTATCAAAATAAAGCGGAACTTTTTGCCGACTACCTGACGGCAGTGGCAGGCCAGCGTATGCGGGTGGGAGATGCCAATGAGGCCGCACAGGCCCTGCTTACGGCCTATGCCCTGCAACCGGATCATCCGCGTACCCTCCGGGAGCTGATGGAATTTAACTATTTGCAAGGAGCTCCCGAACAGGCCCGCGAGTACGGCAAACAGCTGGTGGAAGTGACCCACAGCCGCTCGGCTACTATCACGCTGATTAACCTCTACTTGAAGGTGGCAATAGACCTTAAAGATGCCGGCCTGGTGAGCCAAATGTTACAGCGCCTTGAACAAGTTTCCTCCCGCAACGACCAGCTGCTGGCTATGCTGGCCTATCACGTGATGGGGGATCGGCAGCGGGCGGAAGCGGCCCGTGAACGAATTAACCCGGCCCAGCTGAGCGAACGGTACCTTAAACGAAATTACAGCGAACAGGCAATAGACCTGATATTCCAATTAACCGGAGGGAACAATGAAAAGTAAACGAATAATGGCGGGGGCTCTGGTCTTGGTATTGGCACTGTTGCCGGTGCAATGGCTTTCGGCCGGTGTAAACCTGAAGAATGGCAACTTCTATATCTCATATACCGATCTGCAGATGGGTCCGCAGTACGTACTGGATGATATTGTCAGGACCTATAACTCGAAGTCGGCCTATTCGGGTATCTTCGGCTATGGCTGGGGTTCGGATATCGAAACACGGATCAGCATTTATCCCGACGGTTCGATCACCCTCAAGGAACACGGAGGAGGTGCGAGCCGGCGTTTTACCACCTCCTTCTACGACAGTTCATTGCTTGAGGAGATGATCGATATCCTGGTTGAGGCCGCCGTCAATAACGATCGTATTAAAAACACTCCTGAGGAGAGGGTGAATTTCAGAAACCGCATTACGGCGAACGAGGAGCTACGCAACAACTACTGGAACCAGTATCGTGATAAAGGCTGGGTCGACTATGTGGATACCTACGCTGCGGGAACCCGCTGGGAAACCTTCGAGGCGGGAAACCTGATCATCACCCGGACGGAAGCCGGCTACCGCCTGACCAGCAGCACCCAGAGCCGGATTGAAGAGTTTGATCTTGAAGGCCGGCTGGTTCGGATCGAAGATAATGACGGAAATCATCTTGAAATCGAATATGATGAACGGGGCATCAAGCGGTTGATCAACCACGACGGAACAATCGCAGAATTTACACTCAATGAAGCAGGGAAAGTCGTACGCATCGCCTTCGATGACAGAGAAGCGGTTTATGATTACGAGGGCGAAAACCTGGTTAAAAATACCGATACCGCAAATAATGTCTACCGCTACAGCTATGACGATGCCCATAACATGATCGCCATCGATTACGAAGACGGCAGCACTTTTAAAATTGAGTATTACAGCAGCACACTCTATACCAAAAAAATTACCGATCGCAACGGGGAGGAGACCGAATACGAGTACCTGGCGTTTTACAACGAAGACGGTACCAAAGATGACAACCACTATGCGACCCGGGTAACCAAAGCCGGCTTCAGCGGTCAGCCTGTGACCAACCACTATGAGTATTGGATTCGCGTAAGCGTAAGCGGACGCCGTTATACGCATCGCATCAAGACGATTATCAACGGTGTTGAAACCGTCACGACCTACGATGAGATCTGCGAGACCCCGGTAGAGATTGTCCGTGGCCGGGACACCACCGCTTTTCGCTATAACAACCGCTGCCTGCTTACTGAGAAGAGGAATACCGGCCGCCCGACCATCACCATGGAGTACCATGAAACCCTCGACAAGATGGTCTACGTGAAAAACGGACAGGGCGAATACCATTTCAGCTACAACGACAAGGGCGACCTGGTAAAGGCCCGTGAAAGCGGAGGTGACCAGGTCGAGCTGGTATACAACGAAAAGGGCAAGATTTTAAAGATGATTGCTACGGACGAGACGCTTCATTTCGAATACAATGAACTGGGTAAGCCGGTGCGGATTGAGATTGAAGGGGCTGGAGCTATTGTCGTCTCTTACGATGAGTATGGCGAAATTACAAAGGTGGAAAGCCCCGACGGCCAGCAGATGGCACTCAAGGTCACCCAGGCGTTTCAGAAACTGTTAAACCTGACTAAGCCCGCCGGTGTGAATTTGAACATGTAAATGTACTGCTGATGGCCGGCAGGAGGGCACTATTTATAAAGCTAATAATTCAAGGAGTATGCAGATGAACAGATTCAGTTTCACCACGGTTGCCATGGCCCTTTTTCTGGCCCTGATATTTACGGCTTGCAGTTCCACCCGCCAGCAAAGCCGGCAGGGCTCGGCAACCGCGGAAAGCTTCACCATGCAGGTGCAGGAAGACCCCGAATTCTACGACAAGCTGTCCGTCGCCCGGGCCCGCGGACAAGGCAACGCCCGGGGCATCCTCTCGCCCATCACCGGCAATGTGGTGAGCCTGGCCAAAGGCGCCATCCTGAACCTCATCAAAAAAGAGGAGAAGCGGCTTACCAGGAACTACAAGCAGGCGCAGACCGACCTCTTTTTCTACAACGCCATATCCCGGAGCCATTCGCTGGACCCTACCGGCATGCAGTTCGACGGCCTGGAGGTAGTGCGATATACCTCCGGTTCAGGTGACCGGCGCGACACCAGCTTTTTTGCTTCTTTTTCGGTGGATACATCTCGTGCAGTCGAAATTCTGAATAACTCCATCTTCCGCCTGAAGCTGGACGAACTGCAGGTGAACGCCACTAATTTACCTTCTACCCGTCGCTGGTTCCTGCCGTGGACCTGGTTCGACAAGCCGGCCAAAACCGTCAACCTGGACGTCAGCATCAAGGTGTATGCCAGCTGGATTGACGAAAGCCTGAATATGAAGCGCAACGAGTCCATGGGCGAGTTCTATCTGGTGCTTCGGGACGTGCCGATCAGGGGTTCTTCCGGTTATGAAGCCTATATCGAATCGCAGGAAGGCACGCAGCTTACCGGCTACAGCTACCTGGTTCCGCGCTCGGTCTCTTTCCAGGAATTGGGCAACCGGGTTCAGAAGATTTACGGTCACGGACTCTACAGCCTCGAAGTGGACATCACCGAGTCGCGCCAGCGTGGGAAAGTGGCCACCACGGCGACCAGCGTGATTGAAAAGTCGGGTGCCCTGAATTAGGCCCGGAAGGATGCGATGATGCCATCAAAACATACCGCCGGATGTTTTTTACTGGGACTGATGTTCCTCTTACCACCCATTCTCCGGGCACAGCCCGGGAGCAGTTTCAATGCTTTTTCTGATTCACTTGTCACTGCCATTGAAAGAGGAAATACCGACTGGGTCTTTTCTAGGGTTGATTCTTCGGTATTCAACGGCTTCGGCTATAACTCCGGCATCGATACCTTCAAGCGGTTGTGGAGTGATCCGGTTGTGGAGCTGGATGAAGAACTGCTTGTGGCTCTTCACCTGGGCCCGGCATTTACCGAAGATCGTGACAGGGTGTTTGTGCCTTTTATATGGCTGAAATTTCCCGACAGCCTGGATGCTTATCGATACGGCTACAGCCTTCAGGATGAAGTTCCCGTCTATTCGGCACCGCTGGCGGAAAGCAAAGTAGTAGATACGCTCCGTACGGACTGGGTGGAAGTATTCAGCTGGTTTGAGGGTGATATCATGGACGCCGCAGGCAATCCTTTGTGGGTCGGTGTGACTACCCCGGCTGTGGACAGTGGTTATGTTAAAGAGAGTATGCTGCGCAGTCCCATCGACTACCGCTTCTGGTTTGATAAAAGAGACGGCCGGTGGAACCTGGCCGGATGGGCGGCGGGGGACTAACTAACAGTAGAAAGGGTACCGATGAATCGATTTATTATTCCATTTGCACTGATGCTGCTTCTTGCCGTCGCGGGATATGCCCAGACGCCTGAAATTGTCATCCAGAACGGCCACAATGCCGATATATCCGGTTTGGCCGCCCATCCCTTTAAAAACCAGATTGCTTCGGTAGACGCTTCCGGCAAGATAGTAATCTGGGATATGGATACGCGTATGATCCTGAAACAGCTGGAGGTGGAAAATAACTACTTTCCGGGCATCCGCCAGACCTTGAAGTATGCCGGGCAAGGCAACAATCTCTTCTTCAGTTCACATCGACTGAGCGGTCATAAAATGATGTCTGAACATACGCAAAATACCATATTGCGTATTGAAGACGGACAAAGGCTGAGTCGGGAGACGCGGGAAATCGACTTCGCCTTCAGTGCCGATTCTTCCCTCTTTCTGACACTTAATGAATACTCCACCTACCAGGAGAGTCCTGTTTTCAGCCGCTCATACATTTATATCCAGAGCAGGGATTCCAGCCGCCAAGGGCTGAACAGGTCTTTTGAACAGAAAATTACAACCTTTGCCATTGCTCGGCAGGCAAATGTGGTCCTGCTCGGCTTCTTTGACGGAACTCTTCAGGCGCTGGATGCCGATGACCTCTCCCTTCTCTGGGAAGCCAAGGGTTTTCAGGGCCCCCTTACCTCAATGGATGTTTCTGAGGAAAAAGGATGGGTGGCTTTGACCGCCTCCGCAGGTCCCTATGGAAACGACTCAGGAGCGGACTTCCTCATGGTCTATGACGTAGAAGACGGGAAGCTCGTAAAACAACTTGACAACCGCCCCAACCTGGGTGGCTCCGATACCAAAGGATTTGCAAAAGCACTGTTCGCTCCCGGTGGCGACTACCTGGCCGCCATAAGCGGCTATAAGCTGATGGTGTGGGAGACCGGATCATTCGGGGCGGTCTATCATAATTTTCCAAACCGTAGTTTCTCTACCTGGGATCAGGTTTACAGCATTACGGATATGGTGTTTAGCCCGGCTACGGGAGAACTGGTATTGGCAAGCGGCTCTCATTTATTCAGCTTCGATATAGCCACACAAAGCTATTCAAGCCTATTTAACAGGGGGATGACCGAGGACTATGACTTCGCCGGCATCGGTATTACGAACGACAGCCGCTACTATCTTCATTCACCGGGAGATATGATGCTGGAGCAGGTCGACCTGTCAAACTTTGAGAGTGAAACCTACGATCCCGCCATGCTCCCCGCCCTTACAGCCAAGGCCGTTAAAATCGATACCGCTCTGCAGTCTTTGTCACACCTCTATGCTTTTCATCCCGGTAACGTACTGACCTTTATTCCGGACCGGCGGACTATGGTTGTATGGGCTACCCCGAGAGGGCATACCCAAAACCATACCGAAAATTATTTTATGGAATTTGACCTGGAAGACTGGGCCTACAGAGGGACGTACGGTCCGTTCGACTGGGAAGAGACGGAATTTGAAACCTACTTCCAATTGGCCTATATGGACTCCGAAAACGGCTGGTACGCCCTGCAGGGGAACAGGATAGGCAGTGTAAGGGGAAGTGCGAGTCTGAGTAACGGTATCGTGATCAGAAGCCTGGACACAAACGAAATAATGCTTTCAAAAGTGATCCTTCAACGGCCGGGGATTCTGATTTCTCCCTCGGGCAGGTATATGACTGTTGTGGATACCTCCAGGAGTGTGGTTGTGTATGAGACGGAATCGATGAAAGAGGTGTACCGGAAGCGGCTCGATTCCCCCTCGGGAATTATCTCTCCGGTATTTGCCCCGGATGGGGTGCTGTATGTGGCCGATTCGGATTCAAGCCTTGCCACCACCATCACAAAAGTACAGTTTGATCCGCTTGGGGAAGAAACCTATTGGACGTTCAACGGGAATGTGCCCACGGCTATGGCTGCCTCCGAAAAGTACTTTGCTCTGGGGGTGAACTATGACTATTCACTGGACAAATGGAAGGATTCGGTAGATGTTAAAATGCAGCAGTTTGGTATCGGATACTTTACCGACCCCAACGTCTTGGTAGTGGATCGCTTTAGCGAAGAAAAGAGTATGACAGCTCATTTGAAGGGGATATCCGGTATAGTCGACAATATCTCTCTAAACGATACCTATGCGCTGGTGAAACCGTATTTGCAGCCGCTTCAGGTCCATTCCCTTACCGGCGATAGCTCCGGTTACAGGATCACCCACCTGAAACTGGGCGAGCATAATGTGTTTGCCGACAGCAGCTATTATAAGGCGCCAAAGGAGGCGCTTGACGCCATCGGCCTGAGGGTCGGCAGTCATGCCTTTCCGGTTGAGAACTTTGACGTGCTTTATAACCGTCCGGACCTTCTCATGAAAAGGATCGGTATTTCCCCTGCTTCGGAGGTGGAACTGTACCACAGAGCTTATCTCAAGAGGAAAGCGCGTCATGCCCTTACGGCCGGAGAAGCTGCGGATTCCTTTAATTTAGAACACTTCCCCGAGGCTGACATTTTGAACAGGGGCGACCTGCCGGCAGCAACCGCCGAAGAGAAAGTAACATTCAGGATAGGTGTACTGGATGAGACCTTCGGTCTGGAAAGCTGGAACATCTTTGTGAACGGTATCCCTCTCTTTGGCGATGACGGAAAAGAGATTAAAACAAAGGCAGGGGAATACGCTGAAGTGGAGGCCGAAGTAGCTCTGCTGGAGGGCGAAAACCGCATTAAAATTACGGCTGTCAATAAATCGGGCATACGGTCCATACCGGTACAAAGAATCATCAACAGGGAAGCTGAAGGAACTGGTGTCGGGAAAACGGACATCTACGTGATTACCATTGGAGTATCCGATTACGAGCAGGATGAATATGACCTGCAATATGCGGCCAAAGACGCGGGTGATCTTCAGGATCTGTTCAGCCCGGTCGACAGTCTTAGCTTCGGGACCTTCGAAAAGTTCAACTTCCCGAAGGATTATTATGGGGAGATCCACCGGATCAACCTTACCGATGCTGAAGTCAATCGTTCGTCCGTAAGGAAGCTGAAAGAAAAACTGGCGCAATCCAGGCCGGGCGATATGGTACTGGTTTTTTTGGCCGGTCACGGCATGCTTGATCAGGAAGGCGCCTACTATTTTGCCGGGCACGATATGGACTTCAGCGATCCGGCAGAAAGGGGCATTTCCTTTCAGGATATTCAGGGATTGTTTGACGGGATTCCGGCACGAAAGCGCGTGCTTTTTATGGATACCTGCCAGTCGGGAGAGCTGGACGATACGGCTACAGAGGCGACGCCCGAAAGTGTCCCGGCCGTTCATACCTACGGAGATACCCGCATCGTCGCCAATATGAAGCGTGGCGTAACGACACTGACTACGGGATCGGCGGGAGCCGGTACCGATGAGTTTGCACTCATGAAAGAGCTTTTTGCCGATTTCAATTCAACCGGAACCGTCATCATCAGCGCCGCCAGCGGGACCGGTTTTGCCCTCGAAAATGACACCTGGAAAAATGGTGTTTTTACCTACTCGGTTATCCAGGGCCTGAGCGAGTACAAGGCCGATATGGACGGGAACAGGAGAATTACCGTCTCCGAACTGAAGGAGTATATCCTGAAAGAGGTGGAAATCCTTACCGAGGGCCGGCAGACCCCCACGACCCGCCAGGAAAACCTCGAATTCGACTTCAGGGTCTGGTAAATATGAATAAATCGGACGGAATTAACGAAGCAGGAAATACCTGTTATGAACTTATTAAAAGAAGTAATCATGAGATCTATTTACCCACTGTTTGTTGCCGCCCTGTTGTTTTGGACCCTGTCCGGTTGCTCCGTCATCAACTTCGGAATCGGCGCGGCGATAGACGGCCCCTCTGATTTGGTACAGCAAAACGAATATAAAGCCGAACCGGTACATATCCCCCACTTTCGGGTGAAGTATGTACGGCTGCATACAGTGGATGGGGGAGTGCGCGAATTCAGCGGGGCCTCGGCCTATTTTGTGCAAGAGAAAGGAAAGGGATTTATCGGTATCAACCCCAATGGCGTGGAGATCAGGCGGAAAGACGGCACGAGCGGCACCGGTTTTCTGGGCAGTTACCGGCGGGCCAAGGGAGATGTATCCCTCGAACTGACAGACCCGCAAACCTACGACAGTTCGCAGACGATCCCCGTCTCCGATCTGGCCCGGATCCGTTTCTATCCCTTCCGGGCTGATACGCTTGCCGCATATAGCGGAGATCACCTCTATGAGCCAATGGGGAATAGGGAAATCTATACCCTGGACGTAGCGGATATCGAGGGTTTCTACCTAGGTTTTTTCCGGGATGAAGCCGGGGAGGAGCCTTTTTATGTGCAGGTCGGCGAGGTTGAAAAAGTAGTATATCGGCAGCCTATGGGTATGACCCCCTATTTATTGGCGGGGGTGGGACTGGTGGCCGATGTGATTATCGGGATTATTTTGTTGTTGCGTTGACTTGGTTCCGGCTATCGCCGCAATAGTGAATTATTTTAGGTGCGGAATTCTCGGGCACTTGTTGCAGGTGAGTCAACCGGCGGTACCCCAGCACCACTCGTCGGGCGAGATGTATTCCAGCACCCACTTCTGAGCCTGGCACACAAACCATACCTCGAAATCGTTGTTCAGCAATGTATAGTGTTTGAGCAGCTCTTGCAGGCTCAGCCGTATGGCCGGCCTACGGCCGTTGGGATAGAGCACGTGGATGTTTTCATCCAAAGGGGATTCCAGCAGCAGATCCAAGATGGCACCGGGCATCTCCTCGCCGGCTGTTACGTGCAGGTACCGTTCGTCAGGAATCTCAGACCAGTCGATGGATCCCGACCGGGGCGGAAAGTTTCCTCGCAGCCAGTCCCATAGGGCTTCGGTCTGATAGACCAAGTCGTAATCGACCTCTAGCCGGTCCAGTGCGGCCGTCTCATGGGAAAGCAGTCCCGCCCGCTCGCGTTTGTGTAGTTTCTGCTGCAGCTCTTTGCGTCTCTGCTCGAGTTGTTTTCGTCGTTGGGAATCCATCACCACAAGAGATAAGAAAAAAAGCCGTAAAGTGCATGGCTTTACGGCTTTGGGATGAAGAAAGTACGCCCGAAAGGATTCGAACCCTTAACCTTCTGATCCGAAGTCAGACGCTCTATCCAGTTGAGCTACGGGCGCATTTTTGAAATGTTGAATTAATAGCAGCCTATTTAACATTTAGCATTCAACATTAAACATTGCTTTTTGTAGCCCACAAATATACAAATCTTCGCAGAGGAAAACAGCTTTCTGGACATCTCTTTTTCAGGAATTGTAAAAAGATGGTGCGGTATTGGAACCCTTCGGGCGAAAATTGCATACTTATTAGTCAGCAGACTGACATGAAGTATCTTTAGTGAATTAACATATTTGCACCTAAATACAGCCGCTATGAAAAAATTAAGCTTGCTCTCCTTTCTTATGGTATTTTTTGCCGCCGTCGCCTGCAACGGGACGGCCGAACCGGGCTCCAGTGCCGATGATAACGGCACGGAGAATCCCGGCATCACACAGGAATATGAAATTGAGACCGTGGTAACGGGTATCTCGGTACCGTGGGGCATGGTGTGGCTACCGGATGGCGATATGCTTATCACCAGCCGCTCCGGCGACCTCTACCGCTTCAGCGACGGCAGCCTGAGCGATCCCATCGCCGGCCTGCCCGAGATCAACGCTTTCGGCCAGGGCGGACTTATGGATATCGAGCTGCATCCGGATTATGAAGAGAACGGCTGGATCTATATTTCCTACTCCAGTCCCGAAGGCGGGGGCAGCGGCGCCAATACGGCCATTATGCGCGCCCGGCTGGAAGGCAACTCGCTTACTGACCAAGAGGTGCTCTACAAGGCGGAGCCCAATACCACTCGCGGACAGCACTTTGGCGGACGCATCGAATTTGATAATGAGGGCTATCTCTACTTCAGCATAGGCGACCGCGGCAACCGCGACGTCAACCCGCAGGACCTCACGCGTGACGGGGGCAAGATCTATCGTCTGAATGACGACGGCAGCATCCCGCAGGATAATCCGTTCGTAGATCAAAGCGGCGCAGTGGACGCCATTTATTCCTACGGCCACCGCAATCCGCAGGGTATGGCCATGCACCCCGAAACCGGGCAGATATGGACGCACGAGCACGGGCCCCGGGGCGGCGACGAGGTGAATCTTATTGAGCCGGGCAAGAACTACGGCTGGCCCATTATCAGTTTCGGCATCAACTACAACGGCACCGAATTTGCCGAGGATACGGCGCGTGCCGGCATGGAGCAGCCCGAATGGTACTGGGATCCCTCCATTGCGCCCTCGGGCATGGATTTCATCACCAGCGACACCTATCCCGAGATGCGGGGCCACCTGCTGGTGGGATCACTGAAATTCAACTATCTGGTGCTGTGCGAGATTGAAGACAACAGCAAGGTGACTTCGCAGCAGATTCTCTTTGAAGGCATCGGCCGGGTGCGGAATGTGAAACAAGGGCCCGACGGCTATATCTACGTAGCTACCGAAGGCAACGGCATCGTCCGCCTCGTTCCCGCCGGCGAATAGGGTTCCGATTTATCCATTATCCCTCCTTCCGCTGCTTTGCTGCGGAAGGCCCAAAGAGAAGAAACACAACCCTCCCCGCCTTCGGCGGTACTCCCTTTGTTAAGGGAGACTTCCGGAGTGCTGCTCAAATATGGGACTGGATATCCATCAGTCCCCCTTAACAAAGGGGGTAGAATCGGACTTGTCCGATTCGGGGGTTGTTTTGCAGTTTGGCTTAAGAGCAGTTACATATTCAGAAACTCCAGGATCTGCTCGGCGCTCAGCGGACGGTCGGACCCTTTCCATGTCGTTGAAGCATTCTCTTCCTGCCTGGTATCCACATAGATCTCCAGGCCGTTGCCTGCCGGATCGTTGAAATAGATCGCCCAGCTGATGCGGTGATCCACCGGGTAGGGACGGATCCCCATGTCGATTAGCTGCTTGTACTTTCGGGCAAAAGCCTGCTTGCCGGGCACTTCGAAAGCGATATGGAAGAGCCCCACGGCCGAAGGATCCGGTTGCGGAGCGCCGGCACCTCTCGCCTGCAGCGCGATGGTATGGTGCATTTCGTTTCCTGTCAGAAATGCAAACCGTCCGGCAATCTCTTCGGTTATCTCCAGCTCGAACAGCTCGGTATAAAAATTGATGGCGGGTTGGAGCTCCCGAACCTTTATATGGACGTGTCCCAGTTTCATGAGCTTTTGGTTTGAGTGATGGAGAGGGTATAAATCAGTATAAGGATTTTTTGGAATGGTACGGGCGCTCTTTTTGTGATGAAGTATCAACTTTGAACCAATAACAAAACTGATGAGTTACACCGTAGAGATTAAAGATATCCGCAAGGTCACGCACGACGTCAAACAATTTACCGTGGAAAAGCCCGACGGCTTTGAATTCGAGCCCGGCCAGGCCACCGAAGTCTCTATCGACAAGGATGGCTGGCGAGATGAGAAGCGGCCGTTTACGTTCACTTCCCTGAACGAGGATCCCAATCTGCAGTTTGTTATCAAGATTTATGACGACCATGACGGCGTAACAAATCAAATAGGGCAGCTTGAAAAGGGAGATGCTTTTATCATCGATGATCCCTGGGGCACTATTCAGTACCAGGGTCCGGGTGTCTTCCTGGCGGGCGGCGCCGGTGTGACTCCCTTCATCGCCATTTTCCGCGAACTGCACAAGCAGGGGAAAGCGGACGGCAACCGACTCATATTTTCTAACAAGACGGAAAAGGATATCATCCTGAAGGAGGAATTCGACGAGATCCTGGGCGATGATTTCATCAATGTCATTACCGACGAGCCGGCCGACGAGCATATCTTTCTGGACGGTTTTATCGACAAGGATTTTTTGAATGAGCAGATCGACGATTTCGGCCAGCCCTTCTATGTTTGCGGCCCAATGCCTTTCAATGAGGCTATGATGGGCTACCTAAAAGAGCTGGGTGCCGACCCCGATGCGCTTGTATTCGAAGAGTAAACCGATTTGATGCTTGGCACAAGGATTGATATCCTCACGTCGCACGTTATAAGCATGAATTAATAAAAATCAAACGAATTAAGGCAAAAACCGATGGAAATAGTTGACCCTTCCGGCAACGAAATAACCAGTAAAGAAAACGAAGACGCACAGAAACTCGAAAAGCAGCTCTCAAAGAAGATCCAGAAGCTGCTGGAACCGGTGATCAACAAGATCAAGCTCTCCGGCGCGCAGATTCCCCAGCAGCAGCTGATGCAGCTCAGTTCTGCGGCCCAGCAGATGCTCTTCAACCGCATGGTCTACAATATGCTCATCAAGATGGGTGTGGAAGACCTCGACGAAGTGCTTTCCGAAGACGACATCGAAGAGCTGACTACCTCGCTGAAAAACCAGGTCAAGATGGTCGACAGCTCCGAGATGCAGGAGAGGATGAAGCAGCAACAGCAGCAG
>CAYWDK010000023.1:0-25237 GCA_964457025.1 uncultured Balneolaceae bacterium
AACTACGAGGCAATGAACGGGATTATAGAGCGGGTGCTGAATGCGATTGAATAATGACAAGTGATGAGTAAAGAGAAGGCAGTCTCACTCGTCACCTGTCACTCGTAAACCGGTATTCTTCTGCTCAAAATCTTCCTTTTCCATTTAAATTTTTTTCCAAATATCGAAATCAAGGTTCTTCTAAGCGATTATCACACAATAAATTATCGGTTTGGCTAAAAAACGAGAAGAAACAAGATTTTTCCCCTATTGATAAGTAGGTTAATGATATAGTTATCATCTTGAAATTGTGTACAGCCGTAAAAGCTTTTCAAGCATTGCTTAAAAGAGGTGCGGGATGGTGAGTTAATCGCTTTATATTCACCGGCTTTGTCTGAATTGCCTTTCTCTGTCACGGTATCTTTTATTCCATGGGGACTTCATTCATCAAAATAATGTCTTTGGGATTATCTTCCCTGTTAATTTTCGCCAACCTGAGCTTTGCCCAAAACGGCTCTTCCAACGGTTCCCAAAATAACACTTCTGGACAAAATCATGACATAGGCTATCTTTCTATAGAAGCCGATATCGATTCATTTTTTGTTGTATTGGACAACAATTTCAAGCAAGCGGTTCAAGTCTCCAACAATGATACGCTTGCCGTTGCAACCGGCTGGCACAGCGTACGGGTAATCAAGAAATATTATAAAGACAGTATATTTAAAACCGAGATAGAAAAGGATAATGTATCCAGAGTGAGAACAAACCTCTTGGCAATCACAAACCCGGAGCAACCGTCAAAAAAGTTAAGCAGTTATCCACGCCTGGTTTGGGAAGCGCCCCTGATAATCAAAACCGATCTCGAAGCCGTTATCTATGTCAATGGCAACTATGCCGGCACGGGCATAGGAAGTGCCAATGTTGTCGGGCCCATCGAAATCCGGTCGGAGTTGCCAACCGGTGAGTTTACTACTAAAGTTGTCAACCTAAACAAAAGTTCGCAGGCTTTTTATTTGGAAGAGCTATACAACAGACCTGAAAAAAGGACGGCGAGGCGACGTGCCCTTCTGCCCGGAGCCAGTCAGATCTACAAGAAGGAGTACTTTAAAGGGTATGCCCTGCTCGGAACAACGGTTTTGAGTACCGCAATTGCAATCAAGAAGCACTTTGACTATAAAAAATATTACGACGGTTATCTATCGCTAAGTGCCGCATTTGACGATTATCGCAAAAAAGGTGATACCAGAAAACCAGAAGAAATATTTCCCCCGGTCCGGGACCTGAAGGATAAGGCAGACCTTTCCGCAAAGGTACGCAATATATCCATTGTTGTCGCTCTTGGAGCCTATTTTTACAGTTTTATTGACGGATGGATTGAGCCTGAATACGGCTGGAGAAAGACCATTGAGATCGATCCTTATTTTGATTTTGATCATAACTATCTGCAAAAAGCCGGTTTAAGTGCACAGTACAACTTCTGAAGTGCCTTTCTCTGTCACAACTATAACGTTCATTCATTATGAATACATCATTTATCAAAATGTTTTCCCTGGGATTATTATCCCTTTTTGTTTTTGCAAATCTTCTCTTTGCACAGAACAGCACTTCTGAGAGTATCCCGGACAATTCCAGCACCGGGAACTCCAACATCGGATACCTTTCCATAGAAGCCGATGTCGATTCATTTTTTGTTGTATTGGACAACAATTTCAAGCAAGCGGTTCAGGTCTCCAACAATGATACGCTTGCCGTTGCAACCGGGCGGCACAGTGTAAGAGTAATCAAGAAATATTATAAAGACAGTATATTTAAAACCGAGATAAAAGGAGGAGAAGTCTCCCGGGTACGTACAAACCTGTTGACTATAAAAGACCTGAATAAACCTTCGAAAAAACTGAGCAGCTATCCCCGACTGGCATGGAACGCTTCTTTAGTGGTTAAGACGGATCCCGAAGCAACCATTTATATCAATGACAAGAATGTCGGCACGGGTATCGGAAGCACTAATATTGTTGGCCCTGCTAAAATAAGAACGGAGCTTCCCTCCGGTGTATCCACTTCAAAATTCATGGTTCTGAAAGAAACCTCGCAGGCTTTTTATGTGGAAGAGTTATATAACAAGCCCGAAAAAGGTAAAGCTATGCGACTGTCAATTTTACCGGGTGCCAGTCAAATCTACCAAAGAGAATATTTGAAGGGATACCTGCTGCTAGGCACAACCCTATTAGGTGCAGGACTCTATTTAAAAAAAGAGAGTGACTATCAAAAACAGTATGACAAATATCGAAAAGTACTTAGTGGATATGCAGGATATATTGATTCAGGCGAACCAGATAAAGCTCAAAGTGCCTATCAGGCGGCGTTGGTAGAAGAGGACAAGGCAAACCAAATAGCTAAAGTACGAGATTATGCACTGTATACTACTTTGGGTATTTATGCATTCAGCCTCATCGACGGACTAATAAAACCCAAGAACGGCTATCGCAAAACCATAGAAATCGATCCATACATCGATTTTAACAGGCAGACATTCAACAAGGCCGGACTGAGTGCCAGCTATAATTTCTAGGCTCCCACTTATGACCACTGCCTTTCACAAAATAAAGCAGGTATTGCTGTTTTTCATCGCCTTTATTCTTCCGGCCTGTCTCTTGCTCCCCGGAAAAGTACAAGGCCAACAGGGAAAAACACCTGAAAACAGAAAGAACTTCAAGATGGGAGAGGTGACATTCAAAACGGATGCCGATACTCTCTACCTGTATATCGATAAGAATTACAGGCAGTTGAAAGTACTTACGGATGACAAAACCATCCGGTTGCCGGCAGGCTATCATACGTTTTTTGTTTTCGGAAAGGATTTCCCCGAACACGAATCTTACTTCGAGGTAAAATCGGATACAATTTCGGAATATACCATTCCCCCTGTCGGTAAAAAGGAATTCAGGAACAGTTCAAAAAGTGCAGCTTATGCCCGACTAAAGTGGGAAGCCAACCTGCTTGTTGAAACCGACCGAGAGACCGAGATCTGGATTGAAGGAAAGTTTCTTGGGAAGGGAGTTGCCAAAGCAACGCTGCCGGGAGGTACCTATCAAGTACAATTCAAAGACAAAGGAGGACAGAGCCAAAGTAAACTGGTTACCGTAGAGAGTCATCGCTTGAACTACGTCACTTTCTTTTTTCTGCCATCCAGAAAGCTCTCAAGAATTGGCAGTGTGCTACCGGCCTTCGCTCAGTTTCATAAAAAGCAATATATAAAAGCCGGAGCGATTGTTTTGCTTACCGGCCTGTCTGTAACTGCAGGCATTATCAACAACTCGCGCGCCAAAGGAAAAATCGAAGATTTCAATGAAACAGAAGATTTCTATAACAGGATCAAAAACAATGAAGACCTTGGGATAGCCTATGGGGAACGTCTTGAAACAATAAACTACCAAATCCAAACCTACCACAAAAGACGCAATCTCTTTTACACCTTTACAGGAGTGCTCTATGTCCTGAATATTCTGGATGCGATCATAACACCTAAGTCGGGCTTTCGCAGAACGAATACACTGCTG
This sequence comes from uncultured Balneolaceae bacterium, assembly GCA_964457025.1. Taxonomy (GTDB): domain Bacteria; phylum Bacteroidota; class Rhodothermia; order Balneolales; family Balneolaceae; genus CAYWDK01. The sequence continues at coordinate 3,537 of CAYWDK010000023.1, forward strand.
CCTTTCCGAAATATCACCCCTTCTGTCGGTTCGAAAAATGTAAACCTCTCCGTAAAATTGGAATTTTAGAATATAAGCAATGAAAATTCATTCATATAGCATACTACTTCCCGCACTTTTAGCTACCCTTGCGACAGGCTGCAATACCTTTGATCCAGGGGAGTTCAGAGACAACCCCAGTGACCCCAAAAGCGAAAGTTTCAGGCCTGACAGGCCCACTACTATTTCAGTCGAACTCAAGAACGACGATATCGTGATAAGCTGGAAGGACAACAGCAATTATGAAAGCGGTTATCTTGTTGAAAAATCTCTCGACGGTTTGAAGTCTTTTGAACTTGTAGACAGGCTATCTCCCAATACTACTACATATACCGACGAATCGAGGCTGATAGCCCAAACCACCTACTATAGGGTCGCCACATATGCCAAACATAAAGACGGTATATGGCAAACGGTTTATGGGAATGGTATTCCATCTTTACAAGTCAATCCCTTTGAAAGCTTAAATTTCCATCGGCCCAATGACACTACTCTTCAGATAAGCTGGAGATTGAATCCCCTGTTTACGGATGGAGTACTGATCGAACGAAAAACACGGGAAGAGCCTGACTATAAAAGAATTGCCGTAATCGAAGACCCCAGATACGGCGCATATAAAGATAATATAAGCGGAATCGAAACGGCCATGCTTACTTACAGGATTTATTCTTTTCAACACCATGCGGATTCTCTGCTCGTCAATCATATGAATCTGTGGTACGTTGAACCGTAACAAATGAAAGCAAAAGGAAAACGCTTCCTACATATGTGGAAATCAGAAAATAATAATACCTATGGCATTCATACCTACTGCCTCTATAAAACCGGACGGCGTACAATCGAGAAAAATAGAGCAGCTCTTCTCACTTGGATATGCATAATACAGTTATGCATTTTCTTTCAAGCCGGGGAGGCATTGGGGCAATCTGGCAATATTACAGAAGCAAATAATTTCTCAAAAGGAATGCTGACAGTTGATACCGGCGTCGATTCTTTTTATGTGGTAATTGATGACGATTTTAAGGATGCGCGGTATATAGCAAACAGAGATACCATCACCGTGCAAGCTGGCCGGCGAACCATCCGTATTGTAAAAAAATACTACCTTGACACCACGATCAGGACTACCGTTATCGCCGACTCGGTTCAAGCCATCAAAACTAATCTTTTACCATTCGGAAACCTCTCGGCAGCATTCAAAGACAAAAGCAGTTATCCAAGAATTTTTTGGGGTGGCCCGCTTGCAGTTAAAACGGAACGGGATGCGAAACTGTACTACCGTGGCAACTTGATCGGTACCGGGCTGGGTGTCGTAGATACGACTGGAACCATTGAAATAACCTCGGAACTCCCTTCCGGTGAACGTAAGACAGAAACTTTCGTCATAGATAGAGAAAGAAATTCATTTGCCGCCAAGCAACTCTACCATCGGCCCAAAAGACGGCTTTCCAGAATACTGGCTCTTTTACCAGGCACCAGTCAGATCTATCAAAAGGAGAAGTTGAAAGGTTATCTGATTCTCGGTGCCACGGTTGTGGGTGGCAGTATTGCCTACAGCTATCATCAGCAATTTAAAGAAACATACGAAGATTACTTGGATACCAGTGCCCGCTACCGGGCAGAACAGGATCCCGCCACGGCCCTCCAGCTCGGTGACCAGGCTGAAGCACAACTTCATGACGCCCGTTATCTGGCAAAATGGAGAGACGGCCTTGTATATGGAACCCTTGGAGTTTATCTATTCAATATCGTGGATGCCTGGATAAAGCCCGAAAACGGTTATCGAAAAGCTTTAAAAATAGATCCATATATCGATTTCAACAAAAATATCGGACTAAGGTACCGTTTTTAAGAAATTATATTAGGGTATCAAAATATTTGTGCCATGAAAAAACACCAATTCCGTATCATCACTTTTTGTTTGGCCTACGGGCTCATAGTTTCCTGTGAACAGCCGATAGGAAGCTTTGACCGTATTAATGAAAATGATCCGGTTAACGAAGAATATGATCCGGGCGCGGCTTCCAACCTGAATATCTCCTTTAATAACCAAGGTATCATAAAAATAAGCTGGAAAGACTCTGCAGAGTTTGAGGATGGATATATTATCGAGAAATCGCTGGGTAATGCCCTAAGGTTCGAGGAGATCGGAAGGGTTGGTGAAAACATAACGGCATTCCGTGACTCTTCGAAAGAAGTCCGGCCGCAGACCTTCTATCGGGTATCAGCCTACCTTATGAGAAATGATTCCCTCAAAAGATTTGAAGCAGTGGAAGCCCAGATGACTGACTTCGGTTCTATCACACACTTTGAAGGGCAATTTGATGAGGCTTCCCAAACATACGAACTCAACTGGACCGATGATTCCCCTTTTAACAGCAAGCTGATACTGCAGTACAGGCCTGCCGGTGGAACCTATACAAATATCGGCGAATTAGGTCCGGAAGTTACCTCCTACACTGATGAGTTATTCGATATTTCTTTCAAAGACCGGGAATACCGGCTTCAGCTGGTCGGCGAATCACGGTCCGATAATCCGGGTCCAACTATAGTCGAAATCATGGACCAAGACACAACCGAATTTGCCATGGACATCTTCTACCCTTCGGAATTGGATGTCCAGGTTCAGGATGAGCAAAATATTATGCTCAGCTGGAATGACAACAGTTATTTTGAAGAAGGATATGAACTTTATAGGGCTATCTCTTCACAAGGGGGGCAATTTGAGTTGGTTAAGACATTCGACAGCAATACAACCTCCTATCAGGATCAACTTGACCTCAAAGATAATAGTGTATACAACTATAAAGTACTGGGATTTAAATCCGAAACGACCTCTGATACATTGTCGTTCGAAGTCGACTACCAAATACCAAGACCCAATCTAATAAACGACCGATACAACAATACGGATGAGACAGCTATACAACTTTCCTGGACAATAGCCGACGACTCATATGTCAATGAATATATAATTGAGCGGAAAATTAGTGCTGGAGATCCATGGGTAGAAATTGCCCGATTTGCTAAAACCGCCAGTAGCTTTACGGATACCGGTACCGATCCTACTCAACCATACTTCTACCGCATCCGAACCATATCATCTGCTTATTCTGAACATGTTGAACTGTATTATCGAAGACTCTATAATAAAATAGCAACTTTGGATTCACATTCTCGAGGCATAAGCGATCTGGATTTCAGTCCGGATGGAATGTATTTGGCAAGCTCCAGTAATATAGCACTAGGATATGGTGATACATATGTTAATATCTGGAATCTTACGACTTTCAACCTGAGCCGCACCTTAGATTACCACCAGGAACCAGTAACTGCTGTCCACTTCAGCAACGATGGGAGTATGCTTGCCAGTAGCAGCTGGTTTGATCATACTATCAATGTCTACGACTTTGCAACAGGATCCCTAATAAGATCCTTTAACGGTGATGCACATGATGTAAAATTCAGTCCTGACAACATCTTTGTCGCAGCTACCGGAGGCTTTGGAGACATTCGAAAATGGGAGATCAGTAGCGGTGATCTAATATTTCACTATCCGGGCAATGACTCCCCAAACTCCGCACCACACTATATAGCCTTCCATCCGTTTGATGATTATATAACTACAACTGACCGTCGCCCTATTGTCATCAATTCGATTGACGGATCTTTGATTACTCAACTTACTACTAGTGACGACTATAACACCCGTTATGAAAATGATCCTAGCTTTAGTGCTGATGGATCTAAAATTGCTTTTATCTATTCAAATGGCCTCCATGTCCGTTCCAGTGGAAGTTGGGATCCAATTTATTATTCTAACAATTACGGGCGATTTGCTCCAAAATTTAAACCTGATAACTCCAATATTATTTTGGGAATTGAAGGCTGGGGTGTTCATGTCAGAGATATTAATGCCGGAAGTATTATAAACAGGATTAACGCAGACGGTAACGTTCTAAGTTTTGACATCTCTCCGGATGGTACGGTTATAGCTTTTGGACTTGAAAACAGCTTGATTGAATTATGGAAAGAATCCACCTTTAAAGGATGGAAAGAAATCTACTGATCTTCCTCACTCATAAATTGAAGGATACCGTGCGGGGTCGGCTTCGTGCATGATGGCGTAGACGGCGTCGAAGATATCTTCGGCGCTGGGTTTGGAGAAGTAGTCGCCGTCAGAGCCATAGGCGCCGCGGTGCTCCTTGGCCGTGAGGCAGCGTGCTTCGGAATCGAGGTAGTAGTACCCTTTCTGCTCGTCGATCACCTTCTGCATCATGAAAGCAGTGGCTCCGCCGGGTACGTCTTCGTCCACAAAGAGAATGCGATTGGTCTTTTTGAGCGACTCCACGATGTCATGATTCCTGTCGAATGGCAATAAAGTGCGCACGTCGATCAGCTCGGCCGAGATGCCGGCTTCTTCCAGCTCGGGCAAGACCGACTCACAGATATTGCAGGTAGATCCGTAAGAGACGATGGTAATGTCTTCGCCCTCAGAAAGTTTCTTCGGAATGCCGAGCGGTACGGTAAATTCACCCAGGTTTTTAGGCAGCTTCTCTTTCAGGCGGTAGGCGTTAAGCGGCTCGATTACCAATGCGGGATCGTCGCCCTGCATCAGCGTATTGTACATGCCCGCGGCGTCGGTCAGGTTGCGGGGTACGCAGACGTGCACGCCGCGTATACCGTTGATGATCATGCCCATGGGCGAGCCGGTGTGCCAGATACCCTCCAGGCGATGACCCCGGGTACGTACGATAACCGGCGCCTTCTGTCCCCCGGCACTACGGTAGCGAACCGTAGCCAGGTCGTCGCTGAGTCCCTGGAAACAGTAGAGCAGGTAATCCAGATACTGTATCTCGGCGATGGGCCGCAGTCCACGCAGCGCCATGCCGATGCCCTGCCCCAGGATGGTCGCCTCCCGGATGCCGGTATCGCTGACGCGAACTTCGCCGTATTTGTCCTGCATGTCTTCCAGGCCTTTGTTCACATCGCCCAGCTTGCCGGTGTCTTCACCGAAGACCAGCGTCTCGGGATACTTCTCAAAAATCTTGTCGAAATTGTCTCGTAACACTACCCTTCCGTCAACCTGCTTGGGTTTGTCGCCATAATCGGGAGCGACCTCTTCCACTTTCAAAGGCGAATGATCCGTCTCGGAATAGAGGGTTGAGTCGTAACGCTTTTCATTGGCTTTGTTGCTCGCTTCCAGCCAGTCGATCAGTTTTTGCTTGGCGTCCGACTGTTCACCGCGTACGGCACGCAACGCTTTGCGAACGGCGCCGACCACATCGCGGCGGATGGGCACCATCGGCGCCTTCATCTCTTTTTTTATGGCGGCAATATCGTCAGACTTATCGCTTTGCGACGCCAGCTCGTCCAGCAGACCGGCTACCTCGTTAAGCTCCTCCTTGATTTCGCCAGTAAAAGCCTTCCAGGCCGCCTTTTGTGCTTCTTTAGCCTCTTTTTGGGCCTCTTCTTCAATCTTCTTCAACTCCTTGTCATCCGCGATCCCCTCGTCGATCATCCACTGGCGGGTCTTGTTGATGCAGCAGAAATCTTCTTCCCACTGCAGGCGGTCTTCGTCCTTGTAGCGCTCATGCGAGCCGGAAGTGGAGTGCCCCTGCGGCTGTGTCACTTCCTGAACGTGCACCAGCACCGGCACATGCTCTTCCCGGGCGATCTTCGCCGCCTTCTCATAGGTCTCCATCAGCGCGGGATAGTCCCACGCCTTGACCGTGAGAATCTCAAAACCCTCTTCGTCTTCAGTCCGCTGAAAACCGGCCAGCACTTTGGAGATGCTCTCCTTGGTCGTCTGGTACTTACGCGGGACCGAAATGCCGTAGCCGTCGTCCCAGACCGACATCACCATGGGCACCTGCAGCACACCCGCGGCGTTGATGGTCTCCCAGAATACGCCTTCTGAAGTACTGGCATCACCGATCGTACCCCAGGCTACTTCATTGCCTTTGTCGGAAAACTTCTTGAACTCCTTTTTTTGAAGGTCTTTTTGCTGGCGGTATACCTTTGAAGCCTGAGCCAGGCCCAGCAGACGCGCCATCTGTCCCGCCGTAGGCGACATATCGGGCGAGGTGTTCTTCATCTTGGTGAGGTCTTTCCAATTGCCATCCTCGTCCAGGCTGCGCGTACTGAAGTGGGCATTCATCTGCCGGCCGCCCGTATGCGGTTCCGCCTCCAGGTTGGCATGGGCGTACAGCTGGGCAAAAAACTGCTGCAGTGTCACCTGCCCGATGGCAAGCATAAAAGTCTGGTCGCGATAGTAGCCCGAACGAAAATCGCCGTCCTGAAAATATTTGGCCATGGCAATCTGCGGCAGCTCCTTGCCGTCGCCGAATATTCCGAATTTGGCTTTTCCCGTAAGCGTCTCTTTACGGCCTATATAGGAAGCTTCACGGCTCTGTACGGCCAACCTGTAGTCATCGATGATTTCCTGCTTCTGCTTCTTGGTATAACTGCCCTTTGAAGACGGTTTGGTTTTCGAAGATCCTTTTTTCTTGGTCTGGGTACTTGCCATGTCGTTACTCTATTCGGTTTAAACTGCCTTGGCAGCCGGAATTGCTAAATTTTTTCTCAGAATAGCGGATTGGAATAATAAGGGCTTCGGCCTTCTTTTACAAAAGCACCGCTCTCGATACCCTTCTATTCCATAAAGCCGCCTTTGGTCATCTTGATGGGATCAAGCGCCTGGTCGAGCTCCTCATCCGAAAGATCGGTCATCTCCCTAGCCACATCCTTGACGGGCCGGTTCTCCTTGAAGGCCTTCTTGGCAATTTTGGCTGCCAGATCGTAGCCGATAATAGGGTTCAGCGCTGTAACCAGTACCGGATTACGCCCAACCATGTCGGCTATACGCTCTTTATTGGCAGAAAGCTTGCTTACCGAACGGTCGGCCAGGTTACGGGCGGCATTGCCCAGTATTTCAATAGACTCCAGCAAGTTATGCGCAACCACCGGCAGCATTACATTCAATTCGAAATTACCGGACTGTCCCGCTACCGTAATGGTTGAATCGTTGCCGATTACCTGAGCACACACCATGGTGAGCGACTCTTCAATCACCGGGTTGACTTTGCCCGGCATAATGGACGATCCGGGCTGCAGGGCCGCAAGCTGAAGCTCGCCGATACCGCTGTTGGGGCCCGAGTTCATCCAGCGCAGGTCGTTGCCTATTTTCATCAGTCCTACGGCAATAGTCTTCAGCTGTCCGCTCAACTCTACTGGTGCGTCCACCGTCGACTGCGCTTCAAAATGGTTCTCCGCTTCACTAAAATCGATACCGGTAGTTTTGGAGAGGGCTTCGGCCATTTTCTTGCCGAATTCAGGATGGGTATTGAGTCCGGTACCTACAGCCGTGCCTCCCTGTGGCAGTTCCTGTATGTGTTCCATAGCCGATTCCAGACGTTCAACTCCCAGTTCGACCTGGCGGGCATAGCCCCCGAACTCCTGTTCGATGGTCACCGGCATCGCGTCCATCAGGTGGGTCCGGCCTGTTTTTACGACTTCGGCATACTCCTTGCCCTTCTCGGTAAATGCCTTTTGGAGGTGTTTCAGGGAGGGAATCAAATTGTTCTTAACAGCCAGAGCCGCCGCCAGACGAATAGTGGTCGGGATAACGTCATTGGAGCTCTGCCCATAATTTACGTGGTCGTTCGGATGGATCTCCATATCGATTTCTTCGTCCTTGAGCTCGTTGGCACGCCGGGAAATAACCTCGTTGGCGTTCATATTGGTGGAGGTACCCGATCCCGTCTGGAAGATATCGATGGCAAAATCCTTATCGAACTTCCCTTCAGCAACTTCCTGGGCGGCCTCCTCGATCGGTCTAGTGATACCTTCATCCAGCATTCCGAGCTCCCGGTTGACCATGGCGGCGTGTTTCTTCACCATACCGAGCGCCTCGATAAAACTGCGGCTGAATTTGATGCCGCTTACCGGGAAGTTATCGACCGCCCGCTGTGTTTGCGCGCCGTAGTAGGCATCTTTTGGAACTTTAACTTCACCCATGGAATCTTTCTCGGTCCGGAAATCACTCATAATAATACGTAGGAGCCTTTTTATTAATAATTATGAAATGTCATCTATGCTAACATCAGCCTTACAAAATGCATTCAAAGGTAGGAATTTTTGGGAGAAAATGTGATAGGGAAAAACAAATTCGAATTTCGAATATTCAAAATTCGAACCATCCGAAGCAGAGATTCCGAAAAAGAGTCGTTTCGGATTTCAAATTTTAAAAATCACAGCTTTTTGCTGTACATCCGGTAGGTCTTCTCGATGTGGGCTCCGAGCCGTTCCGCAACCCGCATCATCCCGCTATTGGTCTCCAGCACCCAGCTCAGTTCGGACGAACGATACCCTTTTTTCAGGCCGGCTATTATCGCTTCCTTATGCAGCAGGGCATCGATTCCTTTCCCCTGATACTCCGGCAACACTCCCATCAGTGCCGTACGGATCTGACTTATATTTCTTTTATGCCACAACAGCTTGAAAATACCCGTAGGGAAAAGGGTCCCGTCCATATGCCGCAGGGCCTGATTCAGGTCGGGTAATGCGATGGAAAAAGCTACCGGCTCGCCTCCTACTTCAACAATATGAGCGATATCGGGATCCAAAATCATTTTGAAATCCTTGGCGGTAGCGGCCAGCTCTTCTTCTGTCAGCGGAATGAAGCCCCAGTTCTCTTTCCAGGCTTCGTTGAAGATCCTGCGGACGATCTGGACCTCTTTCTCGATCTTGCTGAGGTCGACCTGCCGGATTTTCAATTTCGGAATGCGGCGGCGGACAATTTCTTCGGCCCTGTACATACGATCGGCTGCTACATTTTTCTGAGAGACACGATAAGCATACATATCCATAGCCTTGCTGAGACCGGCCTTTTTGAGCAGTTTGTCGTAATAGGGCTTGTGATAAGGCATCAGGATACTCGGATAGTGATCGAAGCCTTCTACCAGTACTCCGATTTCATCCATCATGCTGGGGTTGGACGGACCCAATACCTTGTCATGACCCCGTTCAGAAAGCCAGTCGGAGGCTACCTTGAAAAGGAGATTGGCAACCGATTCGTCGTTTATACACTCGAAAAAACCGAAAAAGCCCGTCTTGTTGCCGTGAAACTCATTGAACCTGCGATCCTGAATGGCTGCGATGCGGCCACAGATCTGCCCGTTTTGCTCGGCCAAAAAAAGAGCAATTTCACCGTTTTCATAAAAAGGGTTCTTGTCACGGTCGATGAGCTTCTTCTGCTCCATCTTCAGTGGAGCAATCCAGTATTCGTCATCCTTATAATGATCATAAGGAAACTGAATAAACTGTTTACGCTCATTTTTGGTGGTGACAAGGGTCACACCATTGGTCTTGGGAGAGGTAGCCACTTTCTAATTAACCTAATCTTGATCTATAAGTGAATGGCCGTTCCGGTCAATAATACCGTGTTCTATACCCACTTTTCGGAAAGCTTCCAGAATTTTTTCAAGATGCTCGTCGGTATGTGAGGCCATATAGCTGGTGCGCATAAGCGACTGTCCGCGGGGAACCGCCGGCGGAACTACGGCATTGACATAAACGCCGGCCTCGAAAAGCGACTTCCAGAAGCGGAAACACTCTTCCATCTCGCCGATTACAACCGGGATAATAGGCGTCTGGCTGCTCCACACATTGAAGCCCATTTCCCGCAATTCTTTGCGCATGAAATCGGAGATTTCGCGGAGCCGCTCCAGCCTCCATGTTTCTTCCTGAAGGATCTCCAGCGCTTTCAGTACCGTCGCTACGTTTGCAGGCGGCATGGAGGCACTGAAAATGTGAGCCGGCGAGTGGTGCCGGATATATTCGATAACTTCCTTGTCTCCCACTATAAAACCGCCCAGCGAAGCAAACGATTTTGAGAAGGTCCCGCTGATAAGGTCCACTTCGTCGGTAAGCCCGTAGACCGAAGCCGAGCCTCTTCCTCCCTCTCCTACCACACCTATGGCGTGGGCATCATCGAGATAGAGGCGGGCGCCGAATTCGTTCTTGAGCTTTACCAGCTCTTCTACCTTGGCCAGCGTTCCCGACATGGAAAAGACGCCGTCGCTTACGATAATCTTGCCGGCATCCTCGTCGGCTCGTTCAAGGAGCTTTCGAAGCTGCCCCATATCGTTATGCTGGTAACGCATCGTTTTGGCATTGGAAACCAGTGTGCCGGTCACAATACAGGCGTGATTGTCCTTATCCGAAAAGATAATATCCTGGCGTCCCGCAATGGTCTGTATGGATCCCTCATTGGTCTGGTAACCGGTGCTGAAAAGAACACAGGAATCCTTGTTCATGAAATCAGCCAGCTTTTCTTCCAGCTCGAGGTGCAAGTCAAGGGTTCCGTTCAAGTAACGTGAACCGGTACAGCCGGTGCCGTAGACTTTGATTACGTCCTGAGCTGCTTTGATTACGCGGGGATCATTGGTCAGGCCCAGGTAATTGTTGGATCCGGCCATTATCACATCACGGCCATCGATTTTCACGACCGTACCGTCAGTGGCCTGCAGCGGCTTAAAATAGGGATAAAGTCCTGCCGCTTTTACTTCATCGGCTTTGGTGAATTCATAAGCCTTCGAAAAAATATCGTTTTTTCTGATATCGGGTTTGGAATCGGCCATTCGATGTTTGTTTCGGCTTTTCTTAGAGTGCTTATCGTTGCAAATATACTTCCATATTAAGCATCAATCAAATTATCAATAATATAATGTTATTTAATTGAATAGAGTTCTTTGAAACGTTCAATCACTCGCTTAAAAAAGTCAATATAGCGGTCTGCCACACGCTCCCAGCTGAAGTGAGACTGCACAAAATTCCTGGCCTCTTCCGAGAAGCTTTCCAGATCCCCGGAAAGTACCTCTTTTATCTTGGCGGCAAACAGCTCCGGCTCAAGTGCCGGGACTCGCCAGCCGTTCTTTCCGTCGGTGATGACGTCTTTGATACCTTCCAGGTCGGCGGCAACGGCGGGGCTGCGAGCCATATTGGCTTCCAGCAGTACAATACCGAAACCCTCCATATCACCCTCCACGGGAATATTGGGCATCACAAACAGGTCGGAAGCCGCATAGGCTTTTTTAAGGATGTCATCGGGCTGCCTGCCCAACAGGAAGATCCGGTCGCAGCAGGAGGATTCCTCCCTGGCCTGCCTCACCATCTCCTCTTCGGGGCCGGCCCCTACAATCACATAGACCGTTTCGGAAGGCAGTTCGGGCATGACGTTGCGGATAAACCATTCGTGGCCCTTTCTTTTAACCATCCTGCCGACCGTAAGCAGCATACGCCTGCCTTCCAGTGGAATTCCAAAACTGTTCTGCAACAAATGGCGGGATTCTCCTTTATCAGGAAAGTCTTTCAGCTTCCGGAAGTTGAAACCGTTGGGAAGGGCTACCCCTTTTTCCGGATCCATCCCCCTTTTTATACACTCTTCCCGCGTAGCCCGTGATACTGAAATCACTCCGTCAAGACTTTCAAATATTTTCGGCACAAATTTCTGGTAAACTGTTACGGGAAGCGTTACGTCGCGCCCGTGGTTGATGGTTACCATAGGTACGTCCACTTTGTTCCGAAGAAGGCGTGCCAGGCTGGCCGTAACCATCGATGAAAATACCACGATGTCGGCTCCCGACTTCCTGACCTTTCCGGGCAGCGTAAACAACTGCTTCAATAAAAAGGAAATAGTGCCAAGAGCAATCGTACCCTTTCCGGAAACATTCGTTACGGACTGAACTACCTCTACATCCGGCTTGCGCTTTAATTCCTGGATAAGTTGCATACTGACGCGCTGCATCCCGCCAACATTTTTAAGAATGGCATTTTCGGGCGGATGAGTATGTGAAACGTAAAGTACTTTCAAGCTGAGTCGGCTATCCTTCTCTTTCAATATTCTGATCTTTGACTAAAACTTAAGCACCGGGCGTGGCGAATCGAGCGCTTCTTTGTAATTTTCAAGCAGTGTGCGGTTTACGTTTTCCCAAGAGTAGGCCAACGCCTTTTGCCGGGCGGCATGACCCATCTTTTCCCGGAGCTGATCGTCATTGGCTATTTTACGCACACAGGACGCGAACTCTTTGGTGGCTCGCGGAGGTGCCAGGTAGCCGTTTACACCCGATTCGACCAGTGAACGGCTACCGGTCGCATCGGCTACCACACAGGGCAGCCCGCTTGCCATCGCTTCCAGCGTCACGTTGCCGAAAGTCTCGGTGTCGGAGGGGAACAGAAATATATCGCTGCTGGCGTAGGCTTTGTACAGATCCTCGCCGGTAATAAATCCCGTGAAATGGGCATCCGGGAGCATGGCTTCCAATTCCTTTCGTGCGGGACCGTCGCCCACCACCATCGGCCTTATCTCATCACCCAGCTTTTTGGCTACATCCACAAAGGTCTGCAGGTCTTTCTCCCAAACCAGACGTGATACGAAAGTCACGATCTTGTCATCGTCGTCATAGCCGATTGAACGCCGCCATTCCATATCTCTTTTGTCCGGATGGAAATCATCGGTATAAACCCCCCTGGCCCATATCCGGATGCCATTGTCGATCCCCTTTTCGTTCAGCTCGTCGGCCATCGAAGGCGACGGCACATACACATGCTTGCACTGGCTGTAAAACCAGGCCAGGTATTTCCACCCCAGCAGCTCAAGCATTTCAAGGTTATAATATTTCAGGTAGCTGGTGAAATGGGTATGGTAGGAAGATACGATCTGAACATCGTTGGTCTGGGCCCAGCGCATAGCTCTGAAACCGAGAAGGTCGGGAGTGGCAATATGGATCAGGGTAGGTTCGAACTCGCGGAGCCGGTTCTGTGCCGAATCGGGGAAGCCTACCGTAACCCGGTATTCGGGGCGGCCGGGCATGGGAACCGATGGTACGGGGATAAACTCCCCATTGTGTTCAAAGGCAGGTTCGTCGGCAGTGGGACCGAATATGATGACCGGTATGCCCTCTTCTTCAAGAAAGCCGACCAGCCGGTTCAGGGTCAGGGATACCCCGTCTCTGATGTGATTATAGTTCCCTGTAAAAATCGCCACTCGAAGTTCACTCATAAACTTTCCAATGCATCTTTCATATTTGTATCTTCCTAACGGTCAATCAACTATTTTGATCCGTCCAATAAATTCGTAATTCAAGCGTCCAAATATACAAATTTTAATGAAAGCCTTTGTAACCGGCGGTACCGGTTTTATCGGAAGCCATCTTGCAGACAGCCTCATAAACCATGAAGAGTATGACGAAGTTCGCTGTCTCGTGCGCAATAACGAAAAATGGCTGAAGGGTAAAAAGTATGTAAAGATAAGCGGCGACCTTCACGACCTGACGGCATTGAAGAAGGGTGTGAGTGGAGTGGACGTTGTTTTTCACCTTGCCGGACTGGTCAAGGCGCCCAATTACTCGGACCTTCAGCACGCCAATGTGGACGCTACCGAAAACCTGCTTCGCGTTGCCCAAAAGGAGGGCGTCAAAAAGATTGTCGTGCTCTCTTCGCTGGCGGCCGTAGGACCTGCCCAGAACGGGCCCCTTACCGAAGAAGACCCTATGATGCCGGTAAGCAACTACGGCAAATCCAAAAAACAGATGGAAGAGATGATCCATCGCTCGGTTCGGGAGGACGTCTCCGTAACCATACTGCGTCCCCCTGCCGTCTACGGTCCCCGCGAAGACCAGATCTACACTTTCTTTAAGATGGTCTCCAAGCGGATTTGTCCTATTATTGGAGACGGCAAGAGGCCCAGGATCTCCATGGTATATGTTTCGGATGTGGTACAGGCCATCCTGAAGGCGGCCCAACAGACCGAGACGGGCGTGCACACCTACTTTGTGACCGGAAAGCATATCCACACCTGGAACGAGATACGCGGAACCACCAGCACGGTACTGGGTAAAAAAGCCGTACCGATATACATCAAGCCAAAGGTTGTCAAAAAAATTGCGGGATTTGTGGAAAGTGCTGCATCATTCTTCGGCTCCTATCCCGTTATAAACCGTGAAAAGGCGAATGAGATGATCCTGGAGTGGACCTGTTCCGGAGAAAAGGCGGAAAAGGAACTGGGATATCATCCCGAGGTTTCCCTCGCGGAAGGAATTTCGAGAACCATCCACTGGTATCAAATGCATCACTGGCTATAATTGACTCTATACAGATGAATATGAACACGATGAAAAAGCATAGCTACCTGACCCTGTTTAACATTCTGATCGTAGGTATCCTGCTGTTCCGGGGACAAGCACAGGCCCAGCCCCAGCTTAAAAAAGATTACTCCTACGTGATGGAAATCCCATCGGTGCTGGCTATGGAGAGTTCTCCGGCTCATCTCTATGTGCTGTCCGACTCTGAAGGCATGGTGGTGTTCCGCACCCGGCCCGATACCCTGCAATGGCTCTACTCATCGACAGGCATGCAACAGCGTGGCAACCAGGTTACCGCCGACATCCGCTTTGCCTATCTTTTCGGCAACAGCCGCCGGCTTACCGTGCTGGAGCCTACTTCGGTACTGGGCGTCTACTCTTCTACCCTGCTGCCGGAAAATCCGCTGGATGCCAAAAGAATCGACCAGAGCCTGTATGTGGCACTCGGTTCAAAAGGCTTGGGGAAACTGTCGCTCAGAACCCCGGCTTCGGTTGACTCTACCATCGAACTGGTAGAACGAAGCAGGCTGAGAAACGCACGGATCATCGATCTTGAAGCTTCCACCACACAACTTTTTGTACTTTCGGCAGCCGGCAAACTGTACATCTTCAATCAAACCGAAGGAGAACCGGTATTCGACCGTGAGCTGTCCCTGCTGCGCGAACTGAACCACATTTTCCTGGTCCGTCAAAACCTGATGGGCAGTGATCCCGAAGGTAACATCTACGAAATCGACAATGCGGGCAATCTGTCCAAACTGGGAGGAATCGGCGAGACCGTTAAAAAAATCGTCTCGTGGAAAAACTTCTTATTCATCAAAGGCGTATCCAACAGGATATGGACCTCCTATCAAAACCGGAGCCCCGTTCTCTGGAAAGATGACGGTAATGCGGGAAATTACTTTACGGTAGCAAAAGACCGGCTCTGGCTGAGTGAGTACGACCGTATAAGCCGCATCATAACCGGCAACACCGGAAGTAACATCACGGCTAATACCGAAGCGGATTCCTCGGCAATGCTGAAGTTGGCTCCGGTAGCCGACCAGGTCATCCCCTATCCCAAACCGTTGCTTCTGTCGCTGGAGCTGCAAAACAACATGCCTGCCGATCAGGTGCAGTTCACCTACCAGTCCGATATTGAATCGGCAACCATAAAAGGCAACGGTTTCTACTGGCAGCCCAAAGCCGAAGATGTAGGGACACATCGCTTTAAGATCGTAGCCTCTGCCAGCAATGGCCAATCCGACAGCACCAGCTTTACGGTGGATGTGCGTTCGTTCAACGCTCCTCCCCGCTTCACTCCCCTGCGGCCCATTACCATACCCGTCGGCGAACCTTTTACCCTCCCCATCAAAGCGCTGGACCGTGACGGCATGGATCAGGACCTGGTACGCTATATCGGCGTGGACCTGCCCGAAAATGCCTCTGTCGATGAACAGACAGGTGAGTTTTCATGGACACCTACCGCCAGACAGGCAGGAGAAAACCAGTTCCGCGTGATCGCCACCGATCAGTACGGGGCCGCTACTTCGGTTGATGTTACCATCCGGGTTGTAAGCGCTTCCCGCGAAGATGAGGGTGGCGAAGAAGGTGGAAATTAATCCTGTGGAATGAAATATTGTTGCATCGCTTTATCTGTACATCAGCTCTTTCATTCCAAAAAACCGGCTTTAAAAATTGAACGAAGAACAGTTCCGATCCAGGCTTTTAAAGTGGTACGATAACAACAAGCGCGATATGCCGTGGCGTGATTGTGACGATCCCTACAAGGTCTGGCTCTCGGAGATCATGCTACAGCAGACGCGAGTGGACCAGGCCACTCCCTACTTCCACCGTTTTGTGGATCGTTTCCCTACCGTTCATGACCTTGCCGAAGCCGACCGGCAGGAAGTACTGAAGGTCTGGGAAGGCCTCGGCTATTATAGCAGGGCGCGTAACCTGCACGAAGCGGCTGCTACGGTAGTTGAACAGTTCGGCGGGAAACTACCCGGAAACTGGGACGATATCACCAGCCTGAAAGGCATCGGGCCATACACTGCATCGGCGCTGCTCAGCATCGCCTTCTCCAAAAAATATGCGGTGGTGGACGGAAACGTCATTCGCGTTTTAAGCCGCTACCTGGGTATTGATGATGACGTGCGCAGTACCGCTACCAAAAATACTATCCAGGAAGAAGCCGACCGGTTTATTGATCCACAGCGGCCGGGAGACTTCAACCAGGCGTTGATGGAGTTGGGGGCTACGGTCTGTACTCCCGCCAATCCGAACTGTACGGCATGTCCTCTTAACGAAGATTGTGTTGCCTATAAAACCGCCAGAACCGATGAGCTGCCCTATAAATCGCCGGCTAAAAAACGGCCTCACCATCATATCGGCGTAGGCATCATCCGAAAAGAAAGCAAAGTACTGATCGCATTGCGCCCGGAAGACGCCATGCTGGGAGGATTATGGGAATTCCCGGGCGGCAAGAAGAAGGAAAACGAAAAAATTGAAGAGACGGTAATCCGCGAATTAAAAGAGGAATTGGGGGTTGTGGTCGACATCGTCAAGCCTTTTATGAAACTGGATCACGCCTATTCACACTTCAAAATTACGCTCCACGCCTATCTGTGTGAACTAATGAAGGGAGATCCCGCTCCCAAAAGCAGCCAGAAAATTGAGTGGGCGGAAGTAGGAGAACTGGGAAACTATCCCTTCCCTAAAGCCAACCGCAAGCTGACCGAAAAGCTGATGAACCTCAGCGGGCAAAAAGAGCTGGAGCTTTAAAGCCGTGAGCAGATCCCTCAAAAAAGCGACTAAGCAACAGGTCATCAGGCTGAAGCCCCTGCTTGAAGACTGGGTTCGGAAAATCGAACGTCCCGAATATATCGAAGACGACCCGATCATGTTCATGCACGCCTATGCCGACAAGGAAGACCGCCTGCTGGCCGGTTTCTTCGCGGCACTCTTTGCCTGGGGACGCCGAGATATCGTCATCTCCAAAACCGAAGAGTTTCTCGAACGCATGGACAACAGTCCCGCACAATTCATAACAGCATTCACCGAAGCGGACTACAGGAAATTTGAAGGATTCAAGCACCGCACCTTCAAGCCTGTCGACCTCTACTGGCTGAGCAGGATTTTGCAATCTGCACTTAACCGGCACGGTTCTTTCGAGGATTTCTGGAGGTTCTGTTACCGGAAAGCCGGAGAGGAAAAGCGGGAGCTGATCGCTGTTTTCCATGAAGAGTTCTTCGCCCTTCAACCCGAAGCCGCCGGACGCAGCCGCAAGCACATATCCGATTCCGAAAAAAACAGCTCATGCAAACGGCTCTACCTCTACCTGAGGTGGGCCGTACGGAAAGAGAGTCCCGTAGATACCGGACTGATGGATTTCATGCCTCCTTCCGAACTGATGATCCCTCTCGACGTCCACGTTGCACGACAGGCACGGAAGCTGGGCCTTTTATCGCGCCGCTACAACGACTGGAAAGCCGTGAAAGAACTGACTGCCAACCTGCGTCTTCTCGATCCTGAAGATCCCGTCAAATACGACTATGCCCTCTTCGGCCAGGGCGTCAATGAGGCAGAAATACCTGCCTCATTCCTGCTGAATAGGCGAATTGATGCTTAGGCGGTAACATTTTTCTTTTTTGAAAGGGTGTTACATTAATACCATAAAATCCTTATATTGTCAGTCTGAAATCGAAAACAAACCAATTTTATTCCAATGGTCGGAGTTAACGTAAAAGACAACGAAAGCATTGATCGTGCTATCAACCGGTTTAAGAAGCTGGTTACGCGTTCGCGCATTTTGAATGAGTACAAAGAGCGGCAGCAGTACACCAAGCCGTCTGAAGAGCGTCGTGAAGCGCTTAAGAAAAGTATTCGCGAGCAGCGTCGTCGCCAGCGTAACGACTACTAAAACACCGTATCCGGTTTTAGATCTTTCTATAGCCCTTTGGCTTTGCTAAAGGGCTATTTTTATGGCATCCTGCACCGTACGGATGCCCTCGATCTCCAGCTTTATCTTATCCGGCACATCATTGGATTTGGGGACCATTGCCTGGTCAAAGCCCATCTTTTCACTCTCTCCCAGTCGCTGCAGCATTTTATTTACAGCTCTCACTTCTCCACCCAAACCAATTTCACCCAGAAATACCATCTTGCCCGGCAAAGGTTTATCAAGCAGGCTTGAGACCAGCGCACAGGTCACTGCCAGGTCACCGGCCGTATCGTTGAGCTTCATCCCCCCGGCAATATTCAGGTAAACATCCTGCCCCGAAAACTGAAAGCCACCTCTTTTTTCCAGTACGGCAAGAAGCAGCGACAATCTCCGCTGGTCAAATCCATTGGCAGTACGCTGGGGCATACCGTAATTACTTGCCGTCACCAGCGCCTGCACTTCGATTAGCAACGGACGCGAGCCTTCGATGGTGCACACTACCGCATTGCCGCTCACCTCGCTGTCATAGTCCGACAAGAACAGTTGGGAGGGGTTCAATATATCGACTAGACCCGACTCCTTCATCTCGAATACGCCTACCTCTTGCGCGGGACCGAAGCGGTTCTTGAGGCTGCGCAGAATGCGGTAAGTGTAGTTGCTGTCGCCTTCGAAATGGAGCACCGTATCTACCATATGCTCCAGCACGCGCGGACCGGCAATGTCACCCTCCTTGGTCACATGGCCGATGGCAATGGTAGTAATATTCTGCCGCTTGGCCACCTGCTGCAGCAGGGCGGCACACTCTTTCACCTGCTGAATGCTTCCCGCCATGCTCGAAAGTTCGGTACGGTATACCGTCTGGATGGAATCCACGATCAGCAGATCCGGCTTCAGCCTCTGGGCCTGGTCGAGCACGTCGCTGATATCGGTCTCGGTATAGATGTAGAGATTGTCCGACTCCACACCCAGCCGCTCGGCGCGTTGCTTAATCTGCCCTTCCGACTCCTCGCCGGCGCAATAGAGAATGGTCAGTTCGGGATTCGACTTGCCGATCTGCAGCGTGAGCGTGCTCTTGCCAATGCCGGGATCACCGCCGATCAGCACGAAGGAGCCGGGCATGAATCCGCCGCCCAGCACCCGGTCCAGCTCGGGAATATTGCTTGGAAAACGGTTCTCGTTCTTGTACTCAACTTCCTTCAGCGGCTTGGGCGGATCGGACTTCTCGAGGCCACTTACCTTGCCCTTATGGTCTTTGCCGGAACCGTTGTCGCGGTCTACCTTGAACTCCCTGAAGGTGTGCCAGCTGCCGCAATTGGGACAGTTCCCCAACCACTTGGTAGAGGTGTGCCCGCATTCGTCACACAAATATTGTATTCTTGCCTTTGCCACTTTTAAATCTATCCTGAATTATGATGCAGAAACATCTCCGGCCAGCTCCGAATCGGAGGAGCTCTCATCCAGCTTGTCAACGACCGAACGGTTGATGTACCAGGTAGTAGCCATCATGCCCAGGCCTACACTGATATAATAACTGATTACCCTCCACGCAAAAACGGCGACGCCAATAAAAGCCTTGCGTTCGATAAGCGGCCCCTGAAAAATAGCGAACAGGCCCTCTACACCGCCACTGCCACCGGGAGTCGGCATGATAAGAAAAGCCAGGTTCATGGCGAGACTTCGAAGCAGTGAAAGTATGACATCGGCTGGAAGCAGGCTGAGTACGACTATAGTCGGCAGAGCCACACGTGCCAGCCACGACATCGTAGAGAGGAAAAATGCCTTTATCAAAAAACTGAATGGCTTTTTACGAAGCTCGTGGGAATACTCTTCCAGGTGTTCCGCCTCTTCCTCAACCTTGTCTTTCCAGCGCCGTAACAGCGGAAATTTAAAAACCGTGGTTACCACTTTTTTAATGGCGGCCGGATTTTTGAGTACCCCATAGGCCATCAATCCGGCATAGGAAAGCAATCCGGCATACAGCAACAGCATTGAAGCCTGTCCCACCATACCGATATTGGCCGGGACCACCTCGAAGTAGATACCCGCTACCAAAAGGATGGGCACGGCGAGTGCAAACCAGAGCTGGTCGAGCAGTACGCCATATAAAATGATTGCCGTCGATTTGCCCAGGTTGAATCCCTCCTTGGTCATGGCATAAGTCGCCATTGGGGCACCTCCAATGGTCGAAGGTGTTACCGAAGAGGTAAAATCCCAGCTGAGCATTACCCGGAAAGAGGCCATCCATCCCATCTGCTTTTCGGAAAGATAGCGTATCTTGGCGGCGGCAAACCAGAGCCTCAGGAAAGAGACGACCAATGCAATGCCCAGGCCGGGCAGCCTTTTGGGCTTCAGGTGTTCCAGCACGCCCGGAGTATAGGTCAGATAGATGACGACGCCCATCCCTGCCAAACTTAACCCAATGGAAATCAACAGGTATTTCCTGGAAAAATACTTCTTGGGATCATCCTGTATTTGTGGAGACTGTTTTGACAAATGAAATCAGTTCTTGCTCGTGATGGTATCGGAAAACACTCAGTTAAAGTACTATCTAAATAAACATAAATCTAACCCCATAAAACCACAGGTCAAGCGGACTTACAACAAAAAAGCCTTATGGACCATATTCCATAAGGCTTCTTGCTAAAGACAGTACGGTCATGCAATCGTAATGTTATCGTCCAGATATACGTCCTGTATAAAGTTCAGAAGTTTCACTCCCTCATCCATGGGACGCTGGAAGGCCTTCCGGCCGCTTATGAGACCCATACCGCCGGCTCTTTTGTTAATGACGGCCGTTTTGACGGCTTGTGCAAAGTCATTCTTACCGGAGGAACCTCCCGAGTTGATAAGTCCCGCACGCCCCATATAGCAGTTCGCTACCTGGTAGCGGGTCAGGTCGATGGGATGGTCGGAAGCCAATTCGTCGTAGATCCGCTCATCCAGCTTACCGTAGGAAGAATCGCCCATATTCAGCGCCTTGTACCCGCCGTTGTTAACGGCTTGCTTCTGTTTGATAATGTCGGCCTGAATGGTCACACCCAGGTGATTGGCCTGGCCCGTCAGGTCGGCAGAAGCGTGATAGTCGGTACCGTCTACCTTGAAAGCGGAGTTCCGGGTGTAGCACCAGAGGATGGTCGCCAGGCCGAGCTCATGAGCATATTCGAACGCCTCCGCCACTTCCTGGATCTGTCGGTTCGACTCTTCCGAACCGAAGTAGATAGTAGCGCCCACCGCAGTGGCACCCATATTGAAGGCCCGCTCGACCGTACCGAACATAATCTGGTCATAGTTGTTGGGGTAAGTCATCAACTCGTTGTGGTTGAGCTTCACAATAAATGGGATTTTGTGGGCATATTTTCTTGCTACGGCACCCAGTACCCCGAAGGTGGAAGCGACACCGTTGCAGCCGCCCTCCATAGCCAATTCCACAATCTTTGCCGGGTCAAAATAGTCCGGATTGGGAGCAAAAGAAGCACCACCGGAATGTTCTACACCCTGATCTACAGGCAGGATAGAAAGATAGCCCGTTCCCGAAAGGCGGCCGCTGTTAAAAAGCGTTTGGAGGTTGCGCAACACCCTTGGGTTCCGGTCGG
>CAYWDK010000024.1:0-24703 GCA_964457025.1 uncultured Balneolaceae bacterium
ATGGAAGAGTATTTCTCTTTGGAATCCTTGAGGTTCTGCTCGGCTTTCTTGAGGTCGCTGTCGAACGATTCCAGCTTCTTTTGGCTGCTTTCGAAAAGTTCGCGCAGGTCTTTCAGGTCCTGCTCACCCTGCTCTATATCCTTGGTGTACTGCTCTATTACATTCTTCTCGTTGCTGATTTTCTCTTTGGTGATGCGCAGGTTGGTTTCGATATCGCGAATGCGCGAGTGCAGCTGGGAGACTCTGCGTTGGGCCTCCGACTGGTTGCGCTCTTTCTCATTCAGCGCATTGCGTTCGGTCTCTTCGGCCTGCTCCAGCTCTTCGGACTTGGAGAGAATCTCTTTTTTCTCCTTGTCGGCATTGCCGATGCGCTCCTCAAGCGGTTCCAGCTCTTCCTTGATTTTCTTATGCTCGTGCTTGTTGAGGGCCTTGTCCAGGTGCTCGAGTTCTTCGCGGTAGGTCTTTGCCTTTTGCGCTTTTTCAGCCTGCAGCTCGAGCGAGCGGGTCTTTTTGCGCACTTCGCTTAGGATATCTTCTACGCGTTGCAGGTCCTTGCGGGTCTCTTCCAGTTTACGGAGCGTTTTTTTGCGCTTCTCTTTATAGCGGGTCACACCGGCTGCTTCCTCAAAGAGACGGCGACGGTCGTTGTTTTTGTCGTTCAGAATCTCTTCGACCATCTTGAGCTCGATTACCGAGTAGGCGTCGGAGCTCATCCCTGTATCCATAAAAAGTTCGGCAATATCCTTCAGCCGGCAGGTGGTGCCGTTGATAAGGTATTCACTCTCCCCGGAGCGATAGAGGCGTCGGCCGATGGTCACTTCGCTGTACTCGGTGGGCAGCAGCCCTTTGTTGTTCACAAAAGTGAGGGAAACTTCGGCCAGGCCCAGGGCATTTTTCTGCGCCGTGCCGTTGAAAATCACATTGGTCATATTGGAAGAGCGCAAGAGGGTGGGACGCTGTTCGCCGAGCACCCAGCGCATGGCGTCGACGATATTGGACTTTCCACAGCCGTTGGGGCCTACGATAGCGGTAATCCCCTTGTCAAATTTTACCTTGGTTTTATAGGCAAAACTCTTAAAACCCTGTAATTCAAGATCGGATATATACATATTTATTATCTACTGCCGGAGGCTGCGGCTTACAAAATTCGAGGCACGAATGTTCTAAATCCGAAACATTCGTGCTTCGGATTTCGAATTTAATTATGTTGTGTTGCTGTTTTTCGGTAATGAACCCTACACCGTCATGATCTCTTCTTCTTTTTGCTCGAGAAGCTCGTCTACCTGTTTGGTATGCTCGTCAGTCACTCGCTGGATTTCCTCTTCGGCTTCAAACTTGGAGTCTTCGGGCAGCGATTCACTCTGAACCTTCTTCTTAATTTGATCGTTGGCATCCCGACGTGCATTGCGTATGGAGATGCGGGTGTCCTCGGCGATTTCCTTGACGCGCTTGACCAGCTCTTTGCGCCGCTCCTCCGACAAAATGGGGAGGGGCACGCGGATGATATTACCGTCGTTGTTCGGGTTCAGGCCGAGTCCGGCCGACATGATGGCTTTCTCAATTTCTTCGAGAGAGGACTTGTCATAGGGTTGTACCGTAAGCATGCGGGCTTCGGGGGCGCTTACGTTGGCAAGCTGGTTCAGTGGCGTCTGTGTACCGTAATAATCTACTTTGATGCCGTCCAGAAGAGATGGCTGTGCTTTACCGGCCCGCACATGTGAAAGCTCTTTTTTATAATAGGAGACGGCTTCGCTCATCTTGTTGTCGGTCTCCTTAATTATGCTCTGAAGCTCTTGAGGTATCATAATGCTCTCGATCTAATTAATGGTTATGTGCCGATCGGATCAGGCAAAAAGTGAATTTAATAAATCTAGCTTTCTTCCCAAACAACGGTGGACCCCACCTCACTGTCCCCGTTCAATGCACGGTTCAAATTACCGACCACATTCATATTGAAAACGATAATAGGCGTCTCGTTCTCGCGGCAGAGGGTGAAGGCGGTCAGGTCCATAATGTCGAGCCGCCGGTCGAGAATTTCGTCACCTGTGATGGTGCTGAATTTCTTGGCGTCTGGATTCACTTCGGGATCGCTGTCGTAGATACCGTCCACCCGGGTACCCTTGAGTATCACTTCGGCTTCTACCTCGATGGCACGCAGCGAGGCGGCCGTGTCGGTAGTGAAGTAGGGGTTGCCGGTACCGGCCCCGAAGATGACTACGCGTCCCTTTTCGAGGTGACGGATAGCACGACGGCGGATGTAGGGTTCGGCGATCTCTTCCATGCGGATGGCCGACATCAGGCGGGTGTGCACGCCTTTTCGTTCCAGCGCGTCCTGCAGCGCCATGCTGTTGATCATGGTGGCGAGCATGCCCATATAGTCGCCTTGCACTCGATCCATCCCTTCGGTGGCGCCTTTTACGCCGCGGAAGATGTTGCCTCCGCCGATCACCACACAAATTTCATAGTCCTCGTCATGAGCCGCTTTGATTTCATTGGCATACTGGGTCAATATCTCTCCGTCGATACCGTGACCCTGCTCACCCAGGAGTGCTTCGCCGCTTAGTTTTAAAAGAACCCTTTTATATTTTTTCACCACAGTTGTTTTGTCTCTTTACAAATCGTTTATATATAAAAAAAAGGCTACCGAATTGGTAGCCTTTTATGAAAAAAGTGAAGATCAGGAATCACTGCCCAGCTGCAGCCTGTGAAAAGACTTTACCAGCGGGGTATCGTTTTGCTTGAGGTACTCCTGAACCGAAAGGCTGTTGTCTTTGACAAACTTCTGCTCGAGCAGAACACGCTCTTCATAGAAACGCCGCAACTTGCCCTGGGCAGCTTTTTCAGCGATCTCTTCGGTTTTGCCTTCGTTCAGCAACTGATCTTTGGCAATTTCCAGTTCTTTTTCTACAAGTTTGCTGTCCACTCCGTCACGGTTGACCGAAATCGGCTTCATGGCTGCAACCTGCATGGCTACGTCCTTGCCGATATCTTCGTCCTCAACCGATCCTTCGAACTCGACCAGTACGCCAAGCTGGTTGCCGGGGTGAATATAGGAGATGATCTGTCCGTCGGTCTTGGTGAGTACCACACGGTTGATCTTAATCTTCTCTCCGATCTTTCCGACCATATCTTTCAGGTGGTCGGCCACGGTAAGCCCGTCTACTTCGGTTTCGAGCAATTCGTCAACGGTTTCGATCTCATTATTGAATACCGCTTCAACGAATTGTTCGGCGCGCTTTTGGAAATCTTCGTTGCGGGCCACAAAATCGGTTTCACAGTTGATTTCGAGTGCGGCGGCTTTGGTTCCGTCGTCACTTACACGGGTGACGATCAGGCCTTCGTCGGCTTTGCGGTCTTTTCGTTCGTCGATGACATCCTGTCCTTTTTTTCGCAGGATCTCGATCGCCTTTTCGAAATCGCCGTCGGCTTCTTCAAGGGCCTGCTTGGAATCCATCATGCCGGCCCCTGTCTGGTCTCGTAATTCTTTTACGTCTTTTGCAGAAATACTCATGTCGATCTGCTCTGTTTAATTTTTGGTGGTTTTTATATAGGTAAATCGGTGCGGTTATTCTTCCTCGTCGGAGGAGTCGCCTTCTTCATCGTCTTTCTTCTTACGGCGCGTACGGCGCTTGCCTGAGGATTTTTTCTCCTTCTTTTTGGCTTCGGCCTGTTTGGCTTCTTCGGCCGCCTGTTCCAAGAGTTCCTCCTCATTCTGTGCTTCGCGCTCGGCATTGCCTTCGATGATGGCGTCGGCCACTTTAGAGGCGATCAGCTGGATGGTGCGTGCCGAGTCGTCGTTGCAGGGGACGATATAATCCGGTATATCGGGATCGCTGTTAGTATCGACCATGGCAATAATCGGGATGTGAAGCTTGATGGCTTCGTTTACCGCGATATGCTCCTTAATAGTGTCGACCACGAAAATGGCGCCGGGCAGGTGGTTCATATTGGCGATACCGCCGAGGGTCTGCTCCAGTTTTTCGCGTTCGCGCTCCAGCATTAGGGCTTCCTTCTTGGTGAGTTCCTCGAAGGTACCGTCTTTGCTCATGCGGTCGATCTCTTCCATACGCGAAATACTCTTCTTTACGGTAGAGAAGTTGGTGAGCATGCCTCCCAGCCAGCGGTGGGTGATGTAGGGCATGCCGCATCGGATTGCCTCGGTTTTAACAATATCCTGAGCCTGCTTTTTGGTACCTACAAAAAGGATGGTTTTGCCGGCACGCGCCAGTTTGGTTACTTCTTCCAGCGCTTCCTGAAAAAACTTTTCCGTCTTTTTGAGGTCGATGATGTGAATCCCGTTGCGTTCCATGAAGATAAATTCCTTCATCTTGGGATTCCAGCGGCGGGTGAGATGCCCGAAATGGGCACCGGATTGCAATAGTTCTTCTAGATTGGGTGCAGTTGGCATATGTCTATTTTGTTTTGAGTTAGTCCTCTACGCAGGTCATTCCCGGCGCTAACCCCGCCTCCGACAGTTGTCGTGACAGAGCACTCGGCGCACTAGGTCGCTGCGTATGTGTGATTGAGTTTCGTTATTCGTTGGTCGTTATTTGTTAATCGCTACAGCTATCATCCGGCCTTCAATCGGGTAACCGATAACGGATAACAAATTACCGCTTGGAGAACTGGAACTTCTTGCGGGCTTTGGGCTGTCCGTACTTCTTGCGTTCTACCATACGGTCGTCGCGGGTCAACAGGTCATGAGTCTTGAGGATGCTGTGAAACTCTTCGTCATGATCGTCGAGGGCACGGGCCAGCGCATGCTGGATGGCACCGGACTGGCCGGTAATGCCGCCGCCGCGAACGGTAACTTTGATATCAAAATTGCCTTCGGTCTCGGTTACTTCCAGCGGTAGGGTGGCGATGTTGCGGTGTGCCTGGGTGGCGAAATAGTCATCCAGGTTTTTTCCGTTGACAAGGAAGCCACCGCTGCCGGGCTGAATGTAGAGGCGTGCGGTAGAAGTCTTTCTGCGACCTATGAAATTTTTTTGTTCCATTCTAAATTAAAGCTCGATTTTTTCAGGTTGTTGTGCTTCATGAGGATGAACCGGGCCGGCATAAACACGCAGGTTGGTCATCAACTTGCGAGAAAGCTTGTTCTTCGGAAGCATTCCCTTTACGGCATTCATGATCAGGAATGTCGGATCTTTTTCCATCATCTCTTCAGCCGAAGTAAAGCGCTCGCCACCCGGGTAACCGGTATGTCGGAAATATTCTTTCTGCTGCAGCTTCTTGCCCGTCAATTTCACTTTTTCGGCATTGATAACTACAACATTGTCACCGGTATCCATATTCGGGGTGAAAGTAGGCTTGTCTTTTCCGCGAAGAATGGTAGCTACCCTGCTGGCCAGTCGGCCCAGGGGCTTGTCTTCGGCATCGATCAGCTTCCACTGTTTGTCGATGTCATCCTTCTTGGCGGAATAAGTCTTGTAACTGAGTGTATCCACGGTTAAAAATGGTTTAAAAAATTGCTTTTGTATGAAGTCCCGCAAAATAGGCTTCTTTTCGAAAATGTGCAATGTTAATGGCGGGAAAAAATTTCTGCGCGAAAGAGCCGGCGAAACCGCAGCCGAAGCCAGTCTCCTCAATGCTTATTTAGAATGTAATTAAGGAGACATTCTGAAAAATAAGTGGTAACTTTGTTCTGCGAAAAAACAAGCACTACAGAAACAAAACGAAGCTTTCAAAACCAGTTCAGAACAGGATGAGCACCTCTAATAAATTTCAGCAGACCAAGACCGAATTTAATACAGGAACCGGAACCGCGCATTACTACAGCCTTAAGAAGCTGGAGGAGATGGGCTATGGCAAAATGGATCGCCTCCCATTCTCCATCCGCATTTTGCTGGAAGCGGTGCTGCGTGAATACGACGGTTATGTAGTGACCGAGAACGATATCAAGGTACTGTCCGATTACAACGCCAAGAATCCCCAGGGAGAGATTCCGTTCAAACCCTCTCGCGTGGTGCTTCAGGATTTTACCGGGGTGCCTGCCGTGGTCGACCTTGCCGCATTACGTTCGGCCATGGAGCGGATGGGCGGAAATCCGCAGAGCATCAATCCGCAGGTTCCCGTTGACCTGGTGATCGACCACTCGGTACAGGTGGATATGTTCGGGCAGGAATACGCTTTTATGTATAATGTGGAGAAAGAGTTCGAGCGGAACCGCGAGCGCTACGAATTCCTCAAATGGGGACAGAAAGCTTTTGACAACTTCCGGGTGGTTCCTCCGGGACGCGGTATCGTTCACCAGGTGAACCTGGAATACCTGGCCAAAGGTGTTTTTACACGTACCGAAGAAGACGGATCGACGGTAGCCTATCCCGATACCCTGGTAGGGACCGACTCGCATACCACCATGATCAACGGCCTGGGTATCCTGGGCTGGGGCGTCGGCGGTATCGAGGCGGAAGCAGCCATGCTCGGTCAACCTATCTATATGCTGGTGCCCGAAGTAGTGGGCGTAAAGCTCACCGGCAAGCTCCGCGAAGGGGTGACGGCTACCGACCTGACACTGACGGTGACACAGATGCTGAGAAAGCACGGCGTCGTCGGCAAATTCGTGGAATTTTACGGTGACGGCCTCAGCAATATGAGCCTGCCCGATCGTGCTACAATCGCCAATATGGCTCCCGAATACGGAGCAACCATGGGCTTCTTCCCGGTCGACGAAGAATCAATCCGATATATGAAACGCACCGGTCGCTCCGAGGAGCAGACACAGCTGGTTGAAAATTATTTGAAGGCACAGGGCCTGTTCCGAACCGACGGAATGAAAGAACCGGAATATACCGATCAACTGCATCTTGATCTGGGCGAGGTGGAAACATCGCTTGCCGGACCCAAACTGCCGCATGACCGTATCACCCTGCCCAACATGAAGTCGACATTCGAAAACTGCCTGACCAGTGACAATCCCACGATGGGTTTCAACCTGACGCAGGAACAGCTTGCTAACAAGGGTACGTTCAGGAACGGGCAAGAGATAGAGATGAAACACGGCGATGTGGTTATAGCTGCCATCACAAGCTGTACCAACACCTCCAATCCGAGCGTGATGCTGGGTGCGGGTATCGTAGCTAAAAAGGCATTTGAGAAGGGACTGGAAGTACCGCCCTATGTCAAGACCTCTCTTGCACCCGGCTCCCGTGTGGTGACCGATTATCTCGAAGAGGCGGGACTGACCGACTATATGGACAAGCTTGGCTTCAACCTTGTGGGCTACGGATGCACCACCTGCATCGGTAACTCCGGTCCGCTGCCTGAAGCTGTTGAGAAAGCGGTTAAGGACGGCGAACTGATCGTAGCCGGTGTGCTTTCCGGAAACCGGAACTTCGAGGGACGTATCCATCCCTATGTGAAAGCCAATTATCTGGCTTCGCCGCCGCTGGTGGTGGCCTATGCGCTGGCCGGTACCGTCGACATCGATCTTGCCAAGGAGCCGCTTGGCAAAGACAAGGACGGCAACGACGTATACCTGAAAGATATCTGGCCGACCTCCGATGAGATTGCCGAGCATCTTGATGATGCCATCCGTCCCGAACTGTTCAACAAACAGTACGGCAACATCTTCAAATCGGAAGAGTGGGACAAGATTCCCGTGGGCGGAGGCGAGCTTTACGAATGGAAAGAAGATTCAACCTACATCCAGGAACCTCCCTTCTTTATGGATATGGGAGAGGAGCCTGAACCGATCCGTCCCATCCAGGGAGCGCGGGCATTGGTAAAGGTTGGTAACTCCATCACCACCGACCATATTTCGCCGGCCGGAAACATTAAAACCGACAGCCCGGCCGGAAAATATCTCATCGAGCATGGTGTGGAGCCGAAAGATTTCAACTCCTATGGTTCGCGGCGTGGCAATGACCGGGTCATGACCCGCGGTACCTTTGCCAACGTCCGCTTTAAAAACCAGCTTGCTCCAGGCAAGGAGGGAGGCTTTACCAAATACTTCCCGACCGATGAGATCACGACGATCTATGATGCCGCTACCCGCTACAAGAAAGAAGGCACTCCGCTGATCGGCTTGGCCGGCAACCAGTACGGAACGGGTTCGTCCCGCGATTGGGCGGCCAAAGGCACCATTCTGCTGGGAGTCGAAGCGGTAATTGCCGCTTCATATGAGCGGATTCACCGCTCCAACCTGGTGGGTATGGGCGTGCTTCCGCTGCAGTTCAAAGAGGGCGAAGATGCTGACAGCCTGGGACTTGACGGTTCGGAAGTATTCACCGTGCACGTGGATGACGACCTCAAGCCCCGGCAGGAAGTACAAGTGGATGCGCAGAAAGCCGACGGGGAGACCGTAACATTCACTACGGTTTGCCGCATCGATACGCCGGTCGAGATCGACTATTACCGCAACGGCGGAATCCTGCACTATGTGCTTCGCGATTACCACCGTACCGATAAGGAACAACGAAGCTGATTTTTTTCAGCAGTTATTACAAAGGCGGGGCTATCAATGATGGACCCGCCTTTTTTATTGTAACCTTATTCTTTCTGATGATTTCGGCGAGGGAGTAAAAAAATCTTTTCTCGCCCTTTTGTGACGTAATTATACTCCTATGGCGCAAAAGCGGCTTTTTTAATCAGAATATGCTTGTCTACAACCGCATGGTTTTTTTGATTTTATCCTTTTTTTTATAGATTGCCCACAGAAAAGAAAGATTTGGCAATACCTGATAGCACTTAGCAATAAAGGCTTATCTTAGGTCGCTTTCGTTCGGAGACTACTACAGATAGGAAAGATGTATGGAATCTAGTAAGGGTAAAACCCCGGCTAAAACCTTTGATTTAAAGGATTATTCAAGTGAAAGTCTTCATCTTCTGTTAGAGACTATTGAAGGAATTAACAGGACGATGGAGCTCCGCTCTTTGCTGAGCGAAAGTATGGAAGCATCACGCATCGTCATGAATGCCGAAGCCAGTTCATTGATGCTCCTCGATGAAGATACCGGCGAATTGTATATCAGCCTTCCCACCGGACCGGTTAAAGACGAGATTAAGGGAAAAAGCATTCCCAAAAACAAAGGTATCGGTGGTTGGGTTGTCGAAAATAAAAAGCCTTACCTAACCAACGACATTGACGACAGTGACTTTTTCTATGGCGAAGTAGCCGAGGGTTTCAAGACCCGGAATATTGTCTGTGTCCCCCTTATTAATAAGAATAACCGGGTGATTGGCGTATTGCAGGCATTGAATAAGCGCAAGAATGAAGATTTTACAGCAAGAGACATCCCGGTATTTCAGGCGCTGGCTTCGCATGTGACTATTGCCATTGAACGAGCCCGCAAGCAGGAAAAGCTGCAGGGCCAGCTTAAGCAGAAAGAAGCATTGCTTACAGAGATACATCACCGTATCAAGAACAACCTGGCAACTATTTCGGCACTTATCGAGATGGAACTGGGCGATGTGAAAGACGATCACGCCAAATATGTGTTGAAGAATACCTATTCGCGTATTCAGTCCATGACCGAAGTGCACGATCTGCTCTGTCGCAAGGGACTGTTTGGCGAGATAGAGCTGGGGCTGTATCTGCAAAAGCTTACGGCCAAGATTTCAGAAACCCTTTCGGATCCAAACCGCCAGATAGAAATTGCGATGAATGCTGAACCGGTAACGCTTGCTGCCGACAAAGCTATGATTTGCGGTCTGGTGCTCAACGAGCTGTTGGTGAATATTTACAAGCATGCTTTCAACGGAGTCCCCTACGGTGAGATTGCCATCGAGCTTTTGCAGGAGAAGAATGACACCATCCGGCTGAATGTCCGTGATAACGGTATCGGTATTCCGGAAGATTTTGATCTGAACAATACCAGTTCGATCGGTACCTGGGTTATCAATGTGCTATTGCGCAAACTCAATTCTACGGTTGAGGTCGAAGCGGAAGAAGGTACCAGCTTCTCTATCTCTTTTCGCAAGTAAGGCCTTCCCAAACCCCTCTTTTTTCTCCCCCTTCATATCCACCAGCTGTCCAGTTTACGCATGGTAAAGAGACGTGCCATTAGCCGCGAGAGTGGAGTATTGATCATTATCCAGACCAGGGTGTTTCGCAAGGCGGCAAGTCGTGGTTTCCGTCCCAGACGCATATTGAGCTCTCCTCTTTTGATCGCTTTGCCGGCTGCGCGCAGCCTTCGATAGCTGTATGCTTCAAAACGGGATTGAGCTTCATCTTCGCTCTCATCATTCTTGGTGATCAGCCGAAGGGTATGGCAAAGGTCCCAGGCATCCAGCCAACCCAGGTTCATACCTTGTCCGCCAATAGGGCTCACAATATGGGCGGCATCCCCGGCCAGGAGTACACGGTTTTTGTGGAGGGCAGAGGCCAGCAGTTTCTGGACACCGAAGCTGCTGAGCATGCTGTTTTCTGTTTCTCCCAGGTCGTGGCCCAGCCGTTGCGCTACCGCCATCTCGATATCCCCGCGGACAGGATCCGAAATATATTCTTCGGTCTTGACCACCCAGCGCCGCATCCCTCCTGCCAGTGGAAACGATTCTACCAGACCATCGGATGAAAGAAAGATCGCCGCATCCGACTCAAAGTTCGTGTTGTCACTGAAGTCTCCCATTACGTAAGTATCCGGGTAGGTAGAGCCTTCAAAACCGATACCGGCACGTCGTCGGACAAAGCTGTCCTTTCCGTCACATCCTACAAGATATTTGCCCGTAATGGTAACTTTCTGAGGTTCCTCTTTAAAAGTTACGGAGATGTGGCCATCAGACTTATTGAACTCCGTCACTTCAACACCCCGTTTCAGGACGTCGGGGTCTATATTATACAGGTATTCTTCCAGGAGCGCCTCGGTTTTGTACTGCGGAAGGGAGAGAATAAAATTGTAGGGAGGCGGGCATGCATCAAAAGAAATGGTACCGATTTTCTTGTTGTCGGAGAAGGCGTGGCCTTTTCGGATTTTGATGCCTTCTTGTACAAATCTTTCTGCAAGACCTACTTTTTCAAAAAGTTCAAGTGAGACAGGATGGATTCCCAGCGAGCGTGAATGGGTGATCGGCTCGTTACGCTTTTCGAGTACGATGCAGGGGATATCATAATGACAAAGGCAGCAGGCCAGGAAAAGGCCGACCGGGCCTCCCCCGGCTATGATTATTTTGTAATTATATGGTGTGAAGGGCTTATTCATGCAGGTAATATAGCAATAGCCTGTACGGAAAGAGGCGCCGAACTTCCCATACTGCGGGTGCGGCGTCTCTCAGTTCCTTAAGAGTGTAGCTGCGTTTGATGGAGGTCAGGCCGTCTTCCACAATGAAAGAGCTTCTAAACCAGGGCCGGGCAATCAGCTGGAAGAAAAAATAGGCCAGATCGCCTCTTTCTATGTCATTAAAGAGGACAGCCCCGGTACTCAGCTTTGAGGCCTCATCCAGAAGGTTTTCAAATTCATTCCTGTCCAAGTGGTGAAGCAGGTGGTTGGAGATGACAAAATCGTATTGCTCGCCGGCCTGCAGCAGTTCGGTTGAGGAGGCCAGCCTGAAATCCACCTTGTGATTCCGGCCTTTATAAGCCTGCTCTACAAATTTGAGGGCCCGCTTATCGGTATCGATAGCTGTAACCTGCAGCGGGATGTTATCGCCTTCAGCCCAATGCTTAAGCCTGATGGGAATATCTCCGCCCCCGAAACCGATATCGAGCAGGGAACAGCTGGTGCCGGCCTCTTTACAGCGCGGGCGAATCCAGTTCCGGTAAATACTTTCCCAGCGGGAAATCAACGAGTTGACATGCCGGAACTGCCGGTAGGTCTTGTTGAGCTCGTTCGGGTCACAGTCGGGATTGTCCATCCGTTCCTTCAAATCTTCGGCGCGCTGTGACAGGAAAAGGGGCATGGTCAGTGACTCTGTTTGGTTAGCAGGCAGCTTTCGATGGTGAGCCCGGGCCCGAAGGCCATGGCAAGGGTAGATTCGTCTCCCTTTCCGCCGCCTGTTTCTTTTGTGTTTTGCAATAGTTCTGCCAGTACAAAAAGTATGGTGACACTACTCATATTGCCGTATTCGGCGAGCACCTTTCTGGAGGCTTCCAGTCCGCCGTTCTTCAGTGAAAGGGTCGACTCGATTTTATCAAGGATAGACCTCCCGCCGGGATGGATGGCCCAGTGGTCGATCTCCGGAATCTTCCTGTCGTAGGCGTTCAGCAGGGGCTGAATGGAGTCGAGCAGGTTGGCTTCTATGATATCGGGCACATAGGTGGAGAGGACCATATCGAAGCCGGTATCGCCGATAGTCCATGCCATATCCTTTTCGCTCTGTTCGGCAATGGTGGTGGCGAAATCATCCAGCCGGTAGCATGTTCGGGAAGGCCGGTTGTTGCTCACGATGACGCCGGCAGCCCCGTCGGCAAAGACGGATCCGGATATGAGGTTGTCGGTCTTTTCGGAAGCCTGAAAGTGCAAGCTGCAAAGTTCCAGGCACACCACCATCACCCTGGCATCCGGCTGGGCTTCACAAAACGATCTGGCCATCTTGAGAGCCGGAAAAGCGGCAAAACAACCCATGAAACCGAGATGAAAACGCCGTGTAGCTGGCGAGAGGCCAAGCTGTTTTACAATCTCATAGGCGGGCTCGGGTGCAAAGAATCCGGTACATGAGACGGTAATCACATGGGTAATATCCCCGGCTTCAACCTCGCCGTTCTGTTCAACCAGCTTTTGTGCCACTTCTACATAAAGCGGTTTGGCATATTCCGCATACAGCTCGTTGCGGCTGCCGGTAGACGGGGAGGAGAGGCTGCCGTCTTTCTGGAAATAAAAACGGGCATGGCCGTTCGAGCGAAAGTCGTTGATTACGCTGTGCCGTTTTTCAATACCCGAACGCGAATAGATACTGTGAATGATTCGCCGCGTGGTTTTGTCTTCGCTCAGGTATTCTTTCATCCGTTCGCGTAAAAAATCCTGTTTGTAAAAATGCTCCGGTACGGCGGTAGCAATATTATGGATATAAGCAGGCATTAAATGGAATTGGTTACATATGCAATCTCTTATGCATTACCCAAATGTTAGCAGAAAAATTCCGAATAACTAAATGAATTTGGGACAGGCCGCCTGTCAGTCCTGCTCATCAGCAGCTCGGAAACCGGTTGCCGGTCGGTATTTGGTGAGTAAAAAGAAGCGTGCATTGTGCAACAGCGCCGCTACCGTGAGTCCTGCGATAAGCCCCATCCAGAGTCCCTGCGGCCCGATTTCCCTAACGATTCCGAGGTAGTAGCCTAGCGGAAGGCCGATAATCCAGTAGGCTACAAGGTTGACGTACATCGGGATTTTGGTATCCTTCAAGCCACGGAGCGCTCCGTAGCCGCTAACCTGCAATCCGTCGGAGATCTGGAAGATAGCCGCCATATAGAGCAGGCCGATGGCTACTTCCCTGACGGCGACATCTTGTGTGTAGATGGAAGTGATGAGGTCGGGCACCGTAAACATGATGATAGCCGTGACGCTCATAAACATGGTGGAGAGTCCGATACCGACCAATCCCCGGTGCCGTGCCTCATCAACCGATTTTTTGCCGATGGCGTTACCGACCCGCGTGGTGATGGCCGTTGAAAGGCCGAATGGAACCATAAAGGTCATGGCCGAAAAGTTGATAGCGACCTGATGTCCCGCGACGGCTACCGTACTCAGCGAGCCCATCAGCAGGCTGACGATGGCGAACATCGTTACCTCCATGGTCGAGCTGAGTCCGATGGGGATGCCCACACGCAGGATCTCTTTCAAATATTTCCACTCGGGCTTCCGGAAGGAAGAGAAGATGGCAAAGCGGTCGTAGGGTTTATGTTTCATGGTGAAGGCAAGCATGCCGAAAAACATGACATAGCCGACCAGAGCCGAAGCGTAGCCACAGCCTTCCGCACCCAGCTGCGGAAAGCCCAGCTTGCCGTACATCAGTACATAGTTGGCCGGGATGTTGACCAGTACGCCGATCAGGGCAAAGTACATGCTGGGACGGGTCACAGCCATGCCCTCGTTGAAAAAACGGAGCGCCATGTAGGCACAGAGCGGAAAGATACCCCAGGAGAGGGCGTCAAGATAAGCCAGCGAAACGGGAATGATATCGGGGGTCACATCCAGAAAGTGCATCGCGAAGCCCATATTGCGGATCAGGAAGAAGATGGGAAGTGCCAGGAACTGGCTGAGCCAGAGGCCCTGACGGGCGTTTACACCAATCTCCTTGAAATTCCGGGCGCCAACCAGCTGGGCTACGATAGGAGTTACGGCCATCATGATGCCGGCCGCCAGCATAATGAAAGGGATGAAGACGGCACCGCCTACGGCTACGGCTGCCAGATCCTGTGCGGAGAGGTTGCCGGCCATTACCGTATCCACAAAGTTCATCGACATCTGCAACAGCTGCGCGGCGATGACGGGCAGACCGATGGTGAGGGTCTTCGAAGCTTCTTTAATAAGGTTGTGTCGGTTGGATTTGAGAAACGAAATCAAAACAGCTGCGCCTTCAATATTGCGGTACCTGCGAATCGCCTATGGTACAAAAATTAGCGGGCAAAAGTAAGGCTGGCGTACCGTTTAATTGTTGTTGAGCGGCAGCTTGATAATGAAGGTGGTTCCCTTCCCCTCTATAGAGGCAAAAGAGATGGTACCCTTGTGCTCTTCAATGATCTTTTTGCTGATGGCCAGTCCCAGTCCGGTGCCGCTCGACTTGGTCGAGAAGTTGGGGACGAAGATTTTCGGCTTGTCTTCCTCGCTGATGCCCATGCCGTCGTCTTCCACTTCAATAAAAGCACTTCCGTTCTGGACAAAGGTGCGCAGCTTGATGGTGCCTCCCTCGGGCATTGCCTCAAAAGCATTCTTGAGCAGGTTGATGACTACCCGGCGCAGCTCATCCGAAGCGCCGTGGATGGTGAGCGAACGGTCGGGGAACTCTTTTCTGATGCTGATGGATTCGTCATGGTCGTAGAGATCGCTTACCGAATCGAGCAATTCAATAAGAGAGAGGTCCTCAAATTCGCTTTCAATAGGTTTGGCAAACTTAGAGAAGTCCGAGGCGATGTTGTTCAGCGACTGGATCTGCTTGATGATGTTCCCGGTGATCTGCTGAATGCGTTCTTTCAGTTCTTTGGGATCGTATTTATCGCTTTGTATCTGACGTTCCAGGTGCTGGATGTTCAGCTTCATGGGCGTAAGGGGGTTCTTGATTTCGTGGGCTACCTGTTGGGCCATCTCTTTCCAGGCAGCCTCCCTCTCGGCAATGGCCAGCTCTTCCTGAAGCTCTTTGAGCCGGACAACCATCTCGTTGTATGCCCTGGCCAGGTTTCCGATTTCATCTTTGCGGCTGACCGGTATCGTAGTGTCCAGTTTGCCTTCGGAAATTTTATTGAGCCCTTCCTGTATATGGGTAAGTGGACGGGTGAGCTGGTTGGATATAAGTGCTGTACCGACGATGAAGAAACCGAAAACGATCAGGTAGAGAATGATAAGATAACTGGTCGTCTCGAGCAGTTGCTGATCGTATTTGGGCGACTGCACGAAAGTCGGGATGGCAACAACGGCTACGGGATCATCGCTTTGTGACAGAACCGAACGGTAGCCGACAAGCAGTTGCTGTGAAGCCAGTGTGAAGCTGTCCATCGCATCCCGGCGGTGTTCGTCAAAAAGCTGGTTGAAAATAGGAAATGGGAGCGAGGTGGGCAGCAGGTGCTGCTGGTAAATCTGCGGTGTTGTTGACTCCGAAACTTTTTTATCTGCATAAAATGAGGCGTCCACATTCAGGGGCGATACGATAGAGTCGAGCGATGCAGCGTTGATGTTGTTGGTTGACTGGAATACGGGATTGACTTCCGTGGTACGGCTGAGGCTTTCAAGCTTTTCAAGCAGTTCCTGCTGTACGATATCCTGGTTTTGGTTTTTGATGGCATAGTGGGTGGCTATGACCAGCAGGATCAGGAAGAGCAGGGTTGCGAATAGGAAGTTGTCGAGGATACGGTGCCGGAAACGGTTGCTGTTGCCCAAAAAGCGGAATTCCTTCAAGCCGCTGAGACGGACCACCAGTGCACAGATGCTGCCGGTAATCATGAAAATGAAATTGAGCCTGAAGAAAGAGAAGAGGATGTTTTTGTAATCGGGTTTGATGGTGGTGGCTTTGACAACCGTATTGTCATTTACCCTCCACAACATGTTGCGGTAGGAGTGCTGGTTGTTTGCTGTATTATAGTACAGCAGGCTATCCTCCTGAAGGGCTTCGGTCTCGGCGTTGCCAATTCTGTGGTACTGCGGGAAATAACCCGTTACGCCTTGCTGGACGGACCGGATAAGTTTTCTGTCCTGGTATTCCATAACCTGGTGGGAATTGTTCCAGTCTTCGTAGGTCAATGAAGCCATCACGGCGCGAATAGGCTTGTCGAAATCGGGTTTTTCCTTGTATACGGAACAGAGAATCCACGCAATAGGAGTGGCTTCGTTCTCACCGAAAATGGGTATCCAGCCGCGGTAGAAGGAGATGTAGTTCTCTTCGTCTTGCAGTTGCGGCCTTTGGACGATAGGCCTGTTGGTGGCTTTTGTGATCCGCTCAATACGGACAGCGGCCGAAAGACGCTGCATGTCGTAGGTATTGACCCATCCCGGGGAGTTCAGGTTGGTCGAATAGTCTGAAATCACCGAGCCGTCCGGGCGTATCATGTGCAGGTCGATGGAATAGTTCTGCCGGTTATTTTGAACGAGGCTCTGAATGGTTTGGGTGAATTCGGATTGGATGAACGAGACCCTGTTTTCAAGTTGGCTGGATGAGAGCCCGCGCATTTTCTGTTCCAGCTGAGTGAGGATACGGGTGGTCAGTCGTTCAGCCGACTCATAATTGTTCAGGCTGAAATCCTCTGCTATTTCCCTGAGCCTGTTATCTTGCTTCTCTCCATATACATGGAAAACGATGGGGGTTGCAATAATGGAAAGTGCCAATCCGCCGATAGCGATAAGCCGCAGGGCAGAAAGCTCCCGGACCAGCCTGGTATAGTTCAGGTAGGTAATGGTGACCGAGAAGGCCAGCCCGAAGATGACCATGGAAAGCCACAAGGCCCAGTTGAGGCGTATA
The DNA here is from genome assembly GCA_964457025.1 of uncultured Balneolaceae bacterium. Lineage (GTDB taxonomy): Bacteria > Bacteroidota > Rhodothermia > Balneolales > Balneolaceae > CAYWDK01. The sequence continues at coordinate 17,041 of CAYWDK010000024.1, forward strand.
GATTCAGGTATAAAGAGCTGCGAAATAAGCAACAGCAGCATAAAGCCGAGTATAATGACAGCAGACAGCATTTTCTGTTTGTCATTGGCAGACCTGATGACAAAGCGGTTAACCGAAACCAGGAATATAAACAGAGAGCAGAGAATAACGCCCAGAAAAACGGAGTAGAGTAGGGTAGAGGCAGCCGGAAATACATTCAGGTCCATGAGTTCTACTCCGCTGGTTACCGCTGCCCGGTACGACTTGTTGAGCGTGAAAAGAATGGCCGAGGTGTTCAAGGCCCCGGTCGCGAGACCGATGAAGATAGTTGAAAGAAACCAGTTGGAATTTACGGGGAAGTCGATCTCTTTCAGTTTACGGGAGAGCGTAAAGGCGGTGAGGAAAAGAAAGAAGCTGTCTACGGCAAAAGAGCTTAAAACTTCAAAGGTTTGAAGCAGGCCGCTGTTGATGCTGCCCTCTTCGATGATTAGCGGGAGCCATCTCCCGGGTATATCCAAAAAACGAAATATCCCCCAGCCTACGGCGATCATCAGCAGCTGGTAGATCATGCCCTGTGTTTCAGGAAGGCTTTCAAACCAGAATCCAAAGACCAGACTGAGGCTTACGAAGCAGAATACGATAAAGAGAGACCGCCAAAACCAGTTTCCGTTCTGCCAGCTTTCCAGGGGATTGTAGTATTGGTTAGAGCGCGCATATACCATACCCACAGAATCCTGCCGGTTGTTTCTCAACACTTTGTAGGAGTCGATACTTGTAGTTACCGGATTGAAAAAGCTGTAGTTGATGGGGTAGGAAGAAGACTCGGTACCGTGGGTGAATAAATTGAATTCGCTGCTTTTCCCTATTGGAAGAGCGTTTTCTTGTGCAATGCGGGAGGAAAGAATGAGGCGGTAGTTGCCTTGGCTAGCGGAGTCCGCCTGTATGGCAAAGCGGCTGTCCGACATCCAGAAAATCACGTTGTTCTGCTTCCTCAATTCAAGCTGAACGTTGTCACTTGTGGCGAGGATGCTGTCAACCGGGGCCAGTTGTTCGATGGCAAAGCCGCTCCAGACGTACGCCTCTCCATTCTTCAGCAATGCCGCTCCCCAAAGTTCGGGATGCTCCTGCAGGGAACTGTAGAGGCTCTGGCGGGAATGCCCCTGGCGTATTTTCTCCTGCAGGATGTCCCCGAGCCTGTCGCTGATATCCAAAAGGAGCCGTTGCTGGTTGTTGAAAGCAGATACGGCTTCGTCAAGGCTCTTTTCTATGGCGACATCCAGTTCCTGGGGCTCAGGCTTGAGGGTAAATCTCCACCCCTCAATAACGGCCAAAACCAGCATGAGGCCGCCAATGGTCCAAAGCAGGGCTTTGTAGGGATAATCAATTGCGGATTTGTTCTTCATGGCCGGAAATTACAGTGGGATATGCCCTAATATGATCCGAAATTAGAGCTGAATCAAGTTGGGGATCTCTGAATCGGGCTTTCCCCGGAGTACGCCTATGATAGCCTTTGCGGCCAGCATGCCGATGGCTTCCCTGGTCGTATGGGTGGCACTGGCGATATGGGGAGTGATCACACAGCTGGGCGCGTCAAGTAGCCGGGGGTGTACGTCAGGCTCTTCTTCAAAAACATCCAGGCCCGCCCCCCCGATGATATTTTGATGGAGAGCCTCTGCCAGGGCGGCTTCATCGACTACCGGACCGCGCGAAGTATTGATGAGAATGGCATGTTTAGGCATCACTTCAAGAATCTCCCGGTTGACCAGGTGCCGGGTCTCATCGGTAAGGGGACAGTTCAGGCTCAAAATATCGGATTTCCCGGCCAGCTCTTGCACGGTCGGGATGTAAGTTGCGCCAAGCTCTTCCTCAATTTCAGTTTCTACCCTGGAGCGGTTGTGGTAGATGATATCCATGCCGAAAGCCCGTGCCCGGCGTGCCATGGCGGTACCGATGCGGCCCATCCCTACGATGCCGAGCGTGCGTCCGTTCAACTCCATGCCCAGAAAGCCGAGTGGCTCCCATCCCTCGAAACGCCCCTCGCGAAGATAGGCCTGTGCCTCGCATACCTTTCGGGCTACGGCCAGCAGCAACGCCATGGCGCAGTCCGCGCTGCTTTCTGTAAGTACGTCGGGAGTGTTGGCTACCTTGATGCCGGCTTTTTTGGCAGCACCCAGATCGATGTTGTTGTAGCCGACAGCGTGATTGGCGATAATCCTGAGCTTGTTCCCGGCTTGAATCACTTCGGCAGTGACGGGATTGGAAAGCATAGGCAGCAGGGCGTCGTAATTGCTTATGGCTTTGGCGAGCTGCTGTTCGGAGTTGAAAGCTCCGCGTTCACCTACATCCACCTCAAAGTGTTTCCGTAGCAGTTCAATCGCAGAATCTACAATCGGCTCGGTAATGAGTACCCGTTGTGCCATAGGTCACTCCAGTTCGTAGGAGGTTCCGTTGATAATAACCGAGGGATTTTCATCAAGTTCACTGGCCGCTTCATCATAAATATAGGAGAAGCCAACCAATGCTTGGGTGCACATCTTGTCGGGATTTCTCCAGGCGGTCATATTGATACGCAGCTCGCCATTTTGCAGCGAGTGGGTTACGCTCTTGAGGTTGGTGCATCCGTCCGGGAAGCTGCCCGATATCAGCAAGGCTTTTTCCCCGGCGCGGCTGATGACCTCGGCCGAGTCGATATAGACTTTGGAGGCTTCTTCGGGCTCATCGCCTGGTGCCATAATTTCGACGAGGTTATTGAAGTCCCGGCCGCGGTTGCTGTTGTTTTCGGATGATGCGCAGCCGGCCATAATGAATGAAACAAGCAGAATAAGTGAGATCAGTTTCATGATGCGGGCTTGTCGTCTATTTTTATCACTTCAGCGTCATTCCACATTTTTTCGAGGGCGTAGTATTCCCTAAGCTCTTTTTTAAAGATGTGGACCACAACATTGACATAATCCAGGATTACCCAGCGCCGTGTATCACGCCCCTCTTCTTTCCATGGTTTTTCGCCGAGCTGCTCATTCGTATGCTTCACCACGCTGTCGGCAATAGCTTTAATCTGTACATCGGTGGTTGCGTGGCAGATGATGAATTTGTCAGCCAGGGTAGTCAGTTCGTGTACATCCAGTATCGTAATGTCTTCGGCCTTTTTGTCAAGCAGTCCTTCCGCAATTACTTCGATAAGCTTGTCCGAGTCGGCCGTCTTGGATTGATCGGTTACGCTAAATTGCTGTTCGTCCTTTTGAGCTTTTTGGGGCATATAACTTAGTTGAGTTTTAATGATTTGTAATCGGAGCCAATGACGATGGTAGCATCAAGGTAAAAGTCTTCGGATGCCTCAACGATGATGTTTTTGGGTGCAATACCCAGCGCCTTGGCGATGCGTTCGGCATTTTCTGTATTAAAGGTACGGGAGATGACAATAGTTTCCTGCATGTCGAAATTGTCGAAGTTCCCGGTCTCGACCACGTCGAAGCCGTTGCGCCTGAGGGCGGAAGTAAACTGGTTGGCCAGCCCCGCTACTCCGCATCCGTTCAGGACTTCCAGCTGTATGATGTCGCCGATAAGCTGGGGTTCTTCCTGGGCGCGCTGGTTCTGAATACGGGGATAGATAAGTCGGCTGAACAGGCCGAGTAGCAACAACAGTAGGAGTAAGCTCAGAAAACCGATTACCGCATTAAGTATGAAGGTATTGGAATCGTTGTTCTTTTGAGCCATTAACTGTTATTGGGTGATGCTGGAAATTTCAATACCGGAATGGGTTGTATTGGTTAAACCCCCATGGGTTCATGCCGTAGCCGTAACCATAGGAAGGAAGCTGCTGAAACTGGATCCGCAGGTTGCTTCGTTCGCCAAGCTCGTAGCTCAGCTCGGCATTGCGGATAATGAGCTGGGTTTCGAGCCCCCCGTTTCCGTTGTTCATGAAGCTTCCTCCGAAAGGAGAGTGAAGCAGGGAAAGATCCAGCCTGCCGCTCAGCCTGTCGCTGAAGAAGAAGTGCATGGTATTGGTGTAGGCATTGATGTTCTGGTACTGTCCGCCGAAACTGCCGAACATCATCGAATAGGAATGGTCCATTTGCATATTGAACAGGTTGCTCCAATTGCCGGGCTCCCGGTCATATTTTTTAACAATGGGACCTGAGTATTCGGAAACCTTGTCCTGTTCTTCACGAAGTTGGGCATCGGCTGTAGATACTAAGGCCAACAGCACAATGGTGGATAGGAAAATAAAACCGATTTTTTTCATGGTTAATTACCTGGCGGATGTATTCCTGATTGTCCGGTACAACGCTGCATATACCTTTTAAGTATAAGAAAGAGTTGGTCGAGAATAAAGAAGGAGAGACCTCTTCAAAAAAATATTTTTAGATTGCTCCTCGCCCTGAAATCAGTCTGTGCAGGAGTGCGGAGGTGGAGGGATTCGAACCCCCGGAACCGTAAAACGGTTCAACGGTTTTCGAGACCGCCCCATTCGACCACTCTGGCACACCTCCGTAGCAAATTTGAAACTTGTCCTGCGGAATAAAATGGAGTATATTTACAAGCTTTGAATTTTGAGAAAATAACGGTATAACCCATCAATTAAAAGCCCGCACTTCGATAATGAAATTAACTGACTTTAAATTTGAGATCGACGATTTTAATGTCCCGGAAGAACCGGCAGATCCCCGCGACTCTGCCAAACTTATGGTTCTGAACAGGGAGGAAAAGTCTATCAAGCATGAAAAGTTTTCCGACATCCATAAGTATTTAAACAAGGGCGATGTATTGGTGTACAACAACACCAAAGTGTTTCCGGCCAGGCTGAAAGGCAAGAAAGAGAAGACGGATGCCGATATCGAAGTGTTTCTGCTGCGCGAACTGATGCCGGAGAATATGCTCTGGGATGTGCTGGTTGAGCCGGCGCGAAAGATCCGGATCGGCAACAAACTTTATTTCGGAGAGGACCTTATGGCTGAGGTCATCGACAACACCACTTCGCGCGGGCGGACCATCCGCTTCCTTTTTGAAGGTACCAATGACGAACTCTATGCCAGGCTGGATGAGATCGGAGAAATGCCGCTGCCTCCCTACATTGACCGTGACCCTACCGATGAAGATAAGGAGCGTTATCAGACCATTTTTGCCAAAGAACGGGGTGCGGTTGCGGCGCCAACAGCGGGAATGCACTTTACTCCGAAACTGATCAAGAAAATTGAGAAGAAGGGTGTGGATGTATTACCCATCACTCTGCACATCGGATGGGGCACCTTCCGGCCGGTTGAGGTAGAAGACCTGACCAAGCACCGGATGGATTCCGAGAACTATTTTATTTCGGAAGAGACTTCCAACCGTATTAACGAAGCATTGAAAAGCAAGACAAACAAAGTTGTGGCCTGCGGTACTACTGCCGTTCGAACCATAGAGACGAGTATAACAGCCAGCGGGATCTCAAAAGCCGGGACGGGATGGACCGACAAGTTTATCTACCCGCCTTACGACTTCAAGATTACCGAAGCGGTGATAACCAACTTCCACCGTCCCGAGTCGACCTTGTTGATGCTGGCTGCAGCCTTTGCGGGTTATGACTTCCTTATGGAAGCCTACGAAGAAGCCAAGGAGAACGACTACCGTTTCTTCTCCTTCGGCGATGCCATGTTGATCCTATAATACAGTGACTAAGACCGCACTTATCATCCCGGCAGCAGGCTCCGGGAGCCGGCTCAACCGGGATATTCCCAAACCTTATATCCGGCTTGCCGGCAAGCCGATACTGGAGCATACCGTCCGCCGCTTTCTTTCGCTGGAATCACTCGCGGAAGTAGTAGTGGCGACCTCCCGGGAGTATCTGGAGGAAGCCGGCGGGATTCTGAAAGGTATCGCCTCTTCGTCACTTTCATTCACGGTAGTGGAAGGAGGGCGGGAACGTCAGCACTCCATATATAATGCATTGCAGGAGATCGACGAATCGGAAATCGTCATTGTGCATGATGCGGTTCGCCCTTTTGTGAACGCCTCCCAGATTGAGGCGTGCTGCCGAACGGCAGAGGAGGTTGGCGGCGCGGTACTGGGCGTGCCGGCCAAGGATACAATTAAAAAGGTGGATGACGGATTGATTATAAAAGACACCCCCAGCCGCCGTTACTTGTGGCAGGCCCAGACCCCGCAAGTGTTCCGGAAGGAGATTCTGGTGGAGGCCTATCGCCAGGCGATGGAAGTAGGCTTTGTCGGTACCGATGACGCCTCGCTGGTAGAACGTATCGGTCGCAAGGTGAAGATGGTGGAGGGTGATCGAAGCAATTTTAAAATTACCTATCCGCTTGATCTCAAGCTGGCCGGCCAACTGCTCGAAGAGGAGACAAAAGATGAGTGAGATACAAACCAGGATAGGATACGGTTACGATGTGCACCGGCTGGCGGAAGGTCGGCCGCTGATTCTGGGTGGGGTGGAGATCCCGCACTCTATGGGACTCGACGGACACTCCGATGCCGATGTCTTGCTGCACGCTATTTGCGATGCTCTCTTAGGTGCGTTGGCACTTGGGGATATTGGCAAGCACTTTCCGGATACCGACCCGGCTTTTAAGGACGCCGACAGCAGACAGCTGCTCCGTGAAGTGAAAGGCATGCTCAAGGAGCGGGGATACCGGGTCGGCAATGTGGATGCCACCGTTGTAGCCCAGAAACCGAAACTGGCTCCTTATATAGAAGAGATGAGAAAACGTATAGCCGCAGACCTTGAGGTCGAACCGGAGCAGGTCAGTGTGAAAGCAACCACTTCCGAGGAGATCGGTTTTGAAGGAAGGGAAGAAGGTATGTCGGCGACGGCGACAGTATTAATCGGAAAGTGAACCAATAGAGAAAATGCTTGAGCAGTTTACCCAGGAACTTATACAATGGATACAGACGCTGCCGGCCGTAAGCATATACCTGGTGTTTTTTCTGGTTGCCTATTTTGAAAATGTGATACCTCCCATACCGGGTGATGTACTCGTGGCTTTCGGTGGATACCTTGCTGCCGAGTCGGTCATTCAGCTGACGCCTGTCTTTCTGCTTACCACGGTAGCTTCGGTGTTCGGCTTCATGACGATGTATTGGCTGGGAAGCCATTGGGGCTCCCAGATTGAAGAGCACCGGGAACGTTTCTGGCTGATGCGGTTTATTCCCTTAAAGTATATGGAAAAAGTCCGCAGTTGGATGGGACGGTGGGGGCAAGGCGTGATTTTAGCCAACCGCTTTCTGGCGGGTACGCGATCTGTTATTTCACTGACCGCGGGCATCAGTCATACACCTGTCATCACAACGATAATCAGCTCGACGGTAAGCTCGCTTTTGTGGAATGCGATACTGCTCGGCTTCGGCTGGATCGTGCACGAGAATTGGCAAATCATCGGACATTATTTGTCGGTCTACGGCCGGGTCATTCTTTCATTGATAGCAATTGCCGTGCTGATACGGCTCGTTATTCACTACTATCGCAAGAAAAAGCCACAGGACAAGCCGGACCGGCCGTGAGAAGAAATACATTTTTTGCTGCATTTGGATGTTGACAAAAATCAAAACTGTGCTTAGTTTTCGAGTCTTTCGGCTTTAGGCTGGTGAACCGGGATGAGCGACTGTTTTATTCCGGGTGGCACAGCAATCCGTTTCGACAAGCCAGCGTAGCTCAGGGGTAGAGCAGCTGTCTTGTAAACAGCCGGTCGTCGGT
>CAYWDK010000025.1:0-16195 GCA_964457025.1 uncultured Balneolaceae bacterium
TCTTGAACATCTCCAGCATCCGGTCGGTGACCATGAAACCGCCCACTACGTTAATGGTCGCAAAGATGATGGCTGCCAGACCAATCCACTGGGCCATGTCGCCGCCCGATTCCCCGGCAACCACCAGCGCGCCGATAATGGTAATGCCCGAAATGGCGTTGGCGCCCGACATCAAAGGCGTATGAAGGGTGGGGGGGACTTTTGATATGAGCTCAAATCCCACAAAAGAAGCCAGTACGAAAATAAATAGGTTGAATATCAGTCCGGACATAGTTAAAGAATTAAATTCGAATGTTCGAAATCCGAATGTTCGAAACGAATGTTTTGGATTTCGGTCATTCAGATTTGGGATTTTCTTTTAGCATGGGGCTAATAATTTCACCCTGGTGCGTAATGGTCGTATTCAGCGTTATCTCGTCTTCAAAGTCAAAGTGCGGTTCTCCTTCTTCGATCAGGTGGTTCAAGAGTGCCATCATATTTTTGGAGTAGAGTTGGCTGGCGTGATGTGCCAGCTGACTGGCCAGATTTACAGGGCCAACAATCTTAACTTCATTTACTTCGATAGTCTGTCCCGCCTCGGTCAGCTCACAGTTGCCGCCCTGCTCGGCAGCAAGATCCACCACTACCGAACCGGGATGCATGTCGTGCACCATTTCCTTGGTGACAAGTAGCGGTGCTGGCTTGCCGGGAATCAGAGCAGTTGTAATAATAATGTCCGATTTTTTGGCATGTTCGTGAATAACCTGCCGCTGGCGTTCCTGCTTGTCTTCGGAAAGCTCTTTGGCGTAACCGCCTTTGGTTTCAGCGTCTTCGTTCAGATCGGGCACCTCCACGAATTTAGCACCCAGGCTTTCCACCTGTTCTTTCACGGCGGGACGGATATCGAAAGCCTCTACTACGGCGCCCAGCCGTTTGGCCGTCGCGATGGCCTGCAGTCCGGCGACACCGGCACCCAATACAAGTATCTTGGCCGGAGCGATGGTACCTGCCGCCGTCATCATCATGGGCAGGTAGCGGTCCAGTTCGTTGGCGCCGATCAGTGTGGCCTTATAGCCGGCGATCGAGCTCATGGAAGAGAGGGCATCCATATTCTGCGCGCGGGAGATGCGGGGGATGGCGTCCATTCCCAATGCGGTAATCTTATGCGATTTCAGGAAGGCAACCGTATTCTCATTCTGCAGTGCCCAGAGAAAGCAGACGAGTACAGAACCCTCTTTGAGTTTTTCAAGATCTTCCTGCCGGGGCGTCTGAATGGAGAGTAAAATATCGGCTTCAGAGTAAAGTCTGGAGCGGTCTTCGACGATGGTGGCGCCGGCCTCACGGTAGGATGCATCCAGGAAGTTGGAGGCAAGTCCGGCGTCTTTCTCAACATGCACTTCCAACCCTTTCTCGATGAGCTTCGCTGTGGTTTCGGGTACCAGAGCGACCCTCTTCTCATGCTCGGCGGTTTCTTTAGGAACTGCTACAATCACCATTCCCCTCCTGTTGTTAACGGTTACGGTTCAAACATATAGAAAAGTGAAAGGATTGCAAATAGTTACTTGAAGGTGTTAATATTCAATAAAATTCAGCAAGCTATTGTTTGTTTTGAGTTTACGTTATCTTTGTCGGGATTAGTCTATATTGAATTTATTTTTTTGAATCCGGCCTCATTTGTCGAACAAATTTCAGAACTTGGCAGTAAGACTAAAAAAGATATCCCATAGTGTTGCTTGTTTCTGTTGCAGCTTAGCTGGCTGTCCCATTCTGTTAGGATGCCATGCATAATTTTTATCTCTGAATGAAACCTCAGGATATTTTTATTAAGAAATTTCTGTTTGAGTGTGTCTATACCTTTCATAGAAAATATCGACTCAATCCTTACGGCTATTTTTTGTACTTTAAAACGAAATTTGAATCAAACCTACAGATCTGATGGAAGACATTGCCGGAAAAACTTTTGATGTGGTCATTGTGGGCAGCGGTCCCGCCGGACTTACGGCTGCCCTCTATGCCGCCCGCGCCGACCTGAAACCTCTTGTATTCGAAGGGCCCGAGCCCGGTGGACAGCTGATGCAGACCACCGACGTGGAAAACTACCCCGGCTATCCCGAAGGCGTCATGGGACCCAAAATGATGGAAGATTTCCGCGAGCAGGCCAAGCGTTTCGGTGCCGATTGCCGCTACGGAATGGTGACTGATATCACATTCGACAAGCATCCCTACAAGCTGACCGTTGACGAGGAGACCGAGATCTTTGCCAAGTCGATTATTATTTCAACCGGTGCTTCTGCCAAGTGGCTGGGACTCGACAGCGAGCAACGCCTCCGTGGCAAAGGAGTTTCGGCCTGTGCTACCTGCGACGGTGCCTTTTTCCGTGATCAGCATGTGGTTGTGGTGGGCGGCGGCGACACGGCCATGGAAGAGGCGACTTTCCTCACCAAATTTGCAAGCAAAGTAACGGTGCTGCACCGCAGGGAAGAGCTTCGCGCCTCAAAGGCGATGCAAAAGCGCGCATTCAATAACGAAAAGATCGAATTCCTGTGGAATACCGAGCTTCATGAAGTGCTGGGCGATGAAGTGGTGGCCGGCGTGAAAGTGATCAACAACGAAACGGAAGAGGTCACTACCCTTGAAGATGTAACCGGTGTGTTTATCGCTATCGGACACAAGCCCAATACCGATCTGTTTAAGGATGTGCTGACAATGGATGAGGTGGGCTATATACAGACGAAGGGGCAGTCAACGGAAACCGACCTGCCCGGAATATTTGCCTGCGGTGACGCCATGGATCCGGTCTATCGTCAGGCGGTGACAGCTGCAGGTACGGGCTGTCGCGCCGCTCTTGATGCCGAGCGCTTCCTGGCCGAAGAGGAAGTAAGTGAAAAGGCCGTAGCCGAAGAGCACTGGAAATAATTTGACGAGTGACGAGTAATGAGTGAGGGTACCCTTACTCATTACTTTCTACTTTTTACTTTCTACTAACTACTTATCGTCTTTTTTCTTCTTGCCGACGGTCTTGTCGGTCTTTTTCTTTTCTTCGTCTGCTTCTTCCTCTTCCTCGTCTTCCACTTCTACAACCACTTCGGCTTCCGCCTCCACTTCGTATTCGTCTTCACCCATTTCTTCATCGGGGTACTTCTCGACGATAATTTTCACATCATTCATAAAGAGGGCGAACATGCTGATAGCCGAGACGATGGGCGCCATAGCTGTGATAAGTGCCGATCCGGCTATTCCCGCGGTGAGCTGGGTCTGAAAGAGGACTTTCCCTTTTTTGTCCTGGATGACGACCCTGCGGGCATTTCCATCTTTTATGATCTGCTTAATTTTGCTGATCACTTCCGAAGCAGTGCCTTTAATCTCTTCCGAAAAGGTCTTTTTGGAGTCAGAGGCTGAAGATTTCATAATATCGTTGCTCATGGTTATCTGGAATTCGGATTCTAACGCTTCCCTTTGTAAGGAATAGCGGTTCAACAGGTCTTACTACGTACAAGATACCATAAAGATTCACAGAACAAAGTTATGCTTTCACGAGTGTATTGCGCTTCGACCATAGGCGTGGATGCCCGTCTGATTGAAGTGGAAGTGAATATGAACAGCGGCATGCCCAAATATTTCCTTGTGGGTTTGCCGGATAGGGCCGTCAGCGAGTCAAGAGACCGTATAGAGGCCGCACTGAAAAATTCGGGTGCTGAATTCATCTGGGGCAGGATCACCGTTAATCTGGCGCCGGCCGATATCCCCAAGGAAGGCAGCGCTTTCGACCTGCCGATAGCCGTCTGCCTGCTTATCGCTTCAGGTCAGCTCTACACCCAGAAGCTGGAAGATACCCTGATACTCGGAGAACTGGCACTCGACGGAAAGTTGCGGGCTGTGAAGGGGGTATTACCCATAGCCGTTGAAGCTCGCAATCAAGGTATCAAATACTTTGTGGTACCCTCAGACAACGGTCCCGAGGCCGCCGTAGTCGACGGTATCGAGGTCTTTGCCTTCGATAAACTTCAGCAGGTGATGGAGTGGCTGAGGGGCGACGGCCTCTATGAACCGCTAAAAGTGGATTTGAAGAAGATATTCCATCAGAACGGATTGATAGAGGTCGTCGATTTTTCTGACGTGCGAGGACAGGAAAATGTTAAGCGGGCGCTCGAAGTAGCGGCGGCAGGGGGGCATAATGTTATCATGGTGGGCCCGCCCGGCTCGGGGAAGACCATGATGGCCCGCAGGCTGCCTACGATACTACCGCCACTGACGCTCGACGAGGCGCTGGAGACTTCCAAGATACACTCGGTGGCCGGCCTTATGGGATCGGGCAGGGCGCTGGTTACGGCGCGTCCCTTCCGTTCTCCGCACCACACGGTGTCGGATGTGGCCCTGGTAGGCGGGGGCAGTATCCCCATGCCCGGCGAGATTTCAATGGCGCATAACGGAGTGCTGTTCCTGGATGAGCTGCCGGAATTCAAGCGCAGCGCCCTGGAGGTAATGCGTCAGCCGCTGGAAGACGGCTTTGTAAGTATCTCCCGTGCACGGATGAGCGTAAGCTATCCCAGCCGGGTAATGATGGTGGCCTCGATGAATCCATCACCCACGGGCGACTGGTACGATCCTTCCGATCCCAACGGCGCTTCGCCATTGCAGATGCAGCGTTACCTGGGCAAGATCAGCGGTCCATTGCTGGACCGTATCGACCTTCATATCGACGTGCAGAAGGTGAGTTTTGAGGAGTTGACAGGCAAAGCCCGGGGCGAAGGCTCGGAAGAGATTCGCCGGAGGGTTGTGGCAGCACGTGAAATTCAGACCCAGCGTTTTATGGGTATGAAGGGCGTTTACTGCAATGCCCAGATGAACACCAAGATCGCCCGGAAAATATGCCGGCTGGATGAGGCGAGCTCGGAGATGCTGAAAAAGGCGATTACATCGCTTGGGCTTTCGGCGCGGGCCTACGACCGGATACTGAAAGTGTCGCGGACTATTGCCGACCTGGAACCGTCCGAATCTATACGCCCCAACCACATTGCCGAAGCCATTCAATACCGGAGTTTGGACCGGCAAGGGTGGCTGGGATGACAAAAAAGATACTTTTTAGCGATCTGAAACGTTAAAAATAAAATTGCGTACAGGTCTGTTACCCTGATTAAAAAAAGGAGAGCGTTATGACACAACGAAGCTACTGGAAAGGCGGTCTTATATTTACCATTCCTTTTTTGCTGATCCTGCTTTATATCTTCCTTGCATGAGCGGCAAATAAGATATTGATTACGGTTATCAAAATGGATATGCTTTTCCCCAAAGCCTAACCATACCGTAGCGGATTTACCTTGCCAGACTATGCCGACATCATATTTCCAACCGCCGTCCGGCAATCTTTCACCTACTCGATACCGGAGTCTCTTCAGGATGAAATAAAAAAGGGCATACGGGTTTGGGTTCCCTTTCAGCGAAGGAAAGCCATCGGCCTGGTGGTCAATATCCATTCCGACGATCCCGATTTCAATACCCGTCCCGTAGAAAAACTGCTGGAAGAAGAGCCGGTCCTTTCGGACGAGCTGCTTCAGCTTACCGAATGGATACATCGCTTTTACTACTGCAGCTGGGGCGAGGCGGTACAGGCAGCGCTCCCCGCCGGACTCAACTTCTACTCTGAAAAATATCTTCGGACAACCGACAGTGCAGGTACGGGTGGATTAAGCAAGCAGGATAAGGAAATACTGGATGAGATCCGTACCGCCGAGCCCTACCTGCTCAAGGAGGCACACAAGCGGTGGTCGGCAAAAGCGATTAAAAAACTGGAATCCCGGAAGCTTGTAGAAGTCTGGGAAGAGGCTGAGCTCAAAGTGACACCGAGCACTTCCAAAGTTTGGGATTGGTCGGATGAACGCTCTCTGGCTGAAGCCAAACAGATTGTCGAAAACCACAATGAAGAGGGGAAATCCTTTAAATGGGTGCGTGCCCTTGAGCTGTTGATAAAGCTGGGACTGCCTCTGTTTCAGAAGAAACTATATGAGCATGAGTTGCTGGATTCCTATACCCTCGGACGGATTGAGAAAGAAGGACTGATCTTTTCGGAAGAGGTTGAGTCAACTAGCATCGGTATCCAATACACCTATGAGCCTGAAAAGCTCAAGACACTCAATGAACAGCAAAAGTCGGCCTACCGGGAGATAGCCGGAAGTATTGAGGAGGGCTCGTTTTCCAATTATTTGCTGTATGGAATAACGGGAAGCGGCAAGACGGAAGTGTATATCCATGCCCTGAAGAAAGCTTTGGAGATGGGAAGGGGCGGCCTGGTGCTGGTTCCGGAAATCGGGCTCACGCCCCAGATCGTCAGGCGGTTCTACCAGATTTTCGGTGACGACATTGCCGTAATACACAGCCGGCTTAGCGTCCAGGAGCGTTACGACGCCTGGCGGGCCCTGCAAAAGGGGGAGAAGCGCATTGCCATCGGGGCGCGGTCGGCGGTCTTTGCGCCGGTTCAGGACCTGGGCCTCATTGTGGTTGACGAGGAGCACGACGCTTCCTACAAGCAGGAAGACCCGGCGCCGCGTTATCACGCCCGCGACGTCGCCATCATGCGGGCCGCGCTGAATGAGGCGGTTGTTGTAATGGGCTCAGCAACACCCAGCATGGTTTCACTCTACGGGGCAAAAAAAGGGAAGAGCAGGATGCTTTCCCTGACCGACCGTCCCCTCAATGCCCGCCTGCCCGAGGTGCATATTTTGGATTTGAAGCAATATCGTTCGGCCATGCAGGGCCCGCTGGCTGTCCCTCTTTTCAACCGGATCGAGGAGGCTCTGGAGAAGGGTGAGCAGGCCATTCTGCTCTACAACCGCCGGGGCTATGCCTCCTTTCTCCATTGCGAAAGCTGCGGGCATATCCCGGAATGCCCCAACTGCTCGGTAAGCCTAACCTATCATAAAGCCAAAAACCAGTTGCGTTGCCATTACTGTGGATATTCGCTGCGCAACCCGTCTTCCTGTTCACAATGCGGAGATCGGGCTCTTGAACCGACAGGCAGCGGCACCCAGCAGCTGGAAGAAGAGTTGTCTGACTTGTTTCCCGGGGCCGGCGTACTGAGGATGGATTTTGATACGACCTCCGGACGCGATGCCCATGCCAAAATTCTTGCAAGATTTGCCGATAAAGAGGCCGACATCCTGGTGGGCACCCAGATCGTAGGCAAGGGCCTCGATTTCCCGGATGTAACGGTTGTAGGGGTCATTAACGCCGATACGGAACTGGCCTTCCCCTCTTTCCGGGCCGGGGAGCGTATGTACCAGCTGCTGAGCCAGGTGGCCGGCCGTTCGGGCCGTTCCGACCGTGAAGGAGTGGTATTTTTTCAAAGCTGGCAGCCGGAGCACCCGGCCTTACAGGCGGCCAAGACGCACGATTTTCGAGCCTTTGCCCGTCGCGAGTTATCGTTCCGGAAATCGTTGCGGTATCCGCCCTACTCGCGGATCCTGCAATTTGTTTTCAAGGGCAAACAGGAGCGTCTCGTACAAAGGGTTGCCGAGTGTTTCACTTCGGCACTTGCCGATCAAGTTGGCGGATTTGAGTCAGTGCTAGGGCCGTCGCCCTCTGCCATTTCCAGGATGCAGCAATACTATCGCTGGGAGACCTCCCTTAAGATCGATCCTTCGAATGGGGCTTCGGCTATTGAGCGCCTGTTGGATGGGACCTTTAACCGCTATGAAGAGCATAAGCCCAAAGGCGCCAGTTCGGTACGAATTAATGTCAATGTGGATGCGTTGGAATAGGTGGTTATCGCTTAATCGTTATTCGTTATTTGCGGGTTGATTTTTACGGATAACGAATAACGCATTACAATTTGCATTGTGCCCCAGAAATTCGATTATTTACAACCACTTAACATTTATTAATCCAACCATCCGATATGGGCGAAGAACGAGTCAAATTAGCCGACAGTCAGGAAGAGGTCCAGCGGTTTATGAAATATGTGCTGAAGGACCTCCGGGCTATGAAACGGATGCTGGATGAGGGCGACTGGTTTGAGAAAGACCCCATCCGCATAGGTGCCGAACAGGAGTTGTGCCTGGTCGATCGCCACTCGAAGGCGGCCCCCAAGAGTATGGAAGTGTTGGAAAAGCTGGACGACTCCAGCTATACCACAGAATTCGCCAAGTTTAATCTGGAGATCAACCTGACACCGCTGGAATTTGGCGGTGACTGCCTTTCCCGGATGGAGAACAACCTTCAGCAAAAAGTCGACAAGGTCCGTACGGTGGTAGAGGAGATGGGCGGTGAGATACTGCTTACAGGAATTCTGCCTACCATCCGCAAGGTGGACGTTGACCTGAAGAACCTGACCCCTTTGCAGCGTTACCGCGCCCTCTGTAAAGCCATTACCAAGCTGCGCGGTTCCGATTTCGACCTGCGTATACAGGGGATGGACGAGCTGCTGATGAAATTCGATTCGCCGTTGCTGGAAGCGTGTAATACCGGTTTCCAGGTGCACTTGCAGGTGACGCCTGAAGAGTTCGTACGCAAATACAATATTGCCCAGGCTATTACGGCGCCTGTGCTTGCCGCAGCTGTGGGCTCTCCCATATTATTTGGAAAAAGGCTCTGGAGTGAAACTCGAATAGCACTTTTCCAGCAGTCGGTCGATACCCGTACCGTGGGCGATCACCTCCGGGAGAGCAGTCCGCGTGTAACCTTCGGTAACGAGTGGGTTAAAGAGAGTATTCTGGAAATTTTCCAGGAAGACACCGCCCGCTATCGCGTGATGTTGAGTTCGGAGGTGACTGAGGATGTGGAAAAGATGCTTGAAGAAGGCAATCCCCCGGCTTTGCGCGCACTGCAGGTACACAACGGCACGGTTTATCGCTGGAACCGTCCCTGTTACGGGGTAAAAGACGGTAAAGCGCATCTGCGTATAGAAAACAGGGTGTTTCCTTCCGGTCCGACGGTGACCGATGAGGTAGCCAACGCCGCTTTCTGGCTCGGCCTGTTGAACAAGATGGAGGATTACCACCCGGATATCACTGAGGTAATGGATTTCGATGATGCCCGCATGAATTTTGTGGCGGCATCCAAAATGGGCCTCGACACCAAGTTTCGATGGGTAGATAACCAGCGGGTCAATGCCGTGGATCTGATAACCGAGGAGCTGCTTCCCATAGCGCGCGAAGGGTTAAGCAAAGCAAAGGTTAAGGAAAGCGATATTGATTCTTATCTGGAAATCATAGAAGAAAGGGTGCAGTCGGGACAGACGGCGTCGCACTGGATGATCAACAACTATGCTTCGCTGATGAAGGAGAACAGCTCGAAAGAGCAGACGCTGGCTGCCATCACAACGGCCATGATCAAAAACCAGAAAAAAGGGGAGCCGGTGCACAAGTGGGGAAGGGCCCGCATGGAAGACCTTACGCACTGGCAGCCGTCGAGCCTGATCGTGGAGGAGTTTATGACGACCGACCTCTTTACGGTTCAGAAGGATGACATCATCGAATTTGTGGCCGACCTTATCGACTGGCGTCGCATACGGTATGTCCCGGTTGAGGATGACAAGAAGCACCTGGTGGGCCTGGTTACCATGCGCATGATTTTCAACCACTACAGTAAGGTTATCAACCATGACGAGGAAGTGCCGCAGTCGGTCGACGATATCATGATCAGGAATCCGATTACCATCCACCCGGAAGCGTCCATTATGGAGGCCATGGATATCATGGAGAGCCAGAAGATCGGCTGTTTGCCCGTAGTCAAAAATAACCGGCTGGTAGGGATCATCACCGAACAAAATTATATGACCATTGCGGCGCGCCTGTTGCGTGTGCTGCATTTGAATAACGAGAATGATGAAGAGCAGTTTGACGAAGAAAATGAATAGCGATATAGCCGGCGATCAGGATAACCGGCTTATCGGATTTGCGGAAGGCACGGCTCCCGGGCCTACCGTAGTGGTACTGGCAGGCATGCACGGCAATGAACCGTCCGGAGTAGCGGCGCTTCAGAATATTTTCGAAATGATACAGACCGCGGAAGTTTCTTTTAAGGGCCGTTTTGTAGGCTTGAGGGGAAATATCCCGGCACTCAAGCAGAAAGTTCGCTTTGTGGATGAGGACATGAACAGGATCTGGTTCCCTTCCATCATAGAACAGGTGAGAGAGACACCGATGGGAGAGCTGGAGTCCAGCGAGCGAAGGGAGATTAAGCAGGTACTGGAAGTATTGGATCACATAGGTTCCGAAGATGAAGAGCCTTTTATTTTTGCCGACCTGCACTCCTTTTCGGCCGAAGGTTGTATGTTTACAATAACGGCTCACAAGGAGCGTCACCTTAATCTGCTTTCCAATCTCCATGTACCGATGATTTTCGGTATTGAAAACAGCCTGAGGGGGACAGCGCTGCGATACTTTCAGGACATGGGGCATATCACCTTTGCCCTGGAAGGAGGCCAGCACCAGAATGACCTGACAGTCTATAATATAGTGGCCGCGCTTTTCCTGCTGCTTAACGAAACCGGTTTCCTCAATGGCAAGGCCTTTCCCATAATCACAGAGTTTGACCGGCATCTAAAGAGTTATACCTCAAAGGTACCCGGACAGGTAGAGCTTGTTTACCAGCACATTATCGAAGAGGGCGACGACTTTAGTATGAGGCCCGGCTATAAGAATTTTCAGCCGATCAAGAAGGGAGAGTGGTTGGCCAGCGACAGGGAGGGACGGATCGAAGCGTTGTGTGACGGCTACCTGCTGATGCCTTTATACCAGAACCAGGGTAATGACGGCTTTTTTATCGTCAGGGAACACGCATAGTCGGTTAATTTTGTTATCTTATGTCAGCCGCCCGGTAGCGGTTTTGTATTGGCATCATACCAGCTGTTTTAAATTTCAGTACCATGAATGATTATCAATTTATTGACGGCACCCGGCTCTCTTCGGTCATAGAATCATTGATTTTTGCAAGTCCCGAGCCGATTAGCCCAAATAAGATATGTGAGATTATTGCCCAGGGAGAAGAACAGCTGGAGCTGGAAGCCGAAGCCATCGACCCTTTTGTTGAGAAGCTGAACGACCGCTATGAGGAGAACGGCCTTGCTTTTCATATCGAATTTGTTGCCGGGGGCTATACCTTTGCCACCCGCAAGCGATATGAATCCTGGCTGAGTATTTTTCAGCATCAGGATGCCTACCGGAAGCTCTCGCAGTCGGCTATCGAAACGCTTGCCATCGTGGCTTATAAACAGCCGGTAACCAAGCCGGAGGTCGACGATATCCGGGGTGTCGATTCGGGATATATCTTGCGGCAGCTTCTGGAGAAGGTGCTTGTAGAGGTGTCGGGGCGGCTGGATGCACCCGGCAAGCCGCTGCTGTACCGCACTACCAAACACTTTCTGAAGCACTTCGGGATCAACTCCATTGACGAGCTGCCCAAGCCACGAGAGATCGAAGAGATCCTGAAAGACGACGACATGGCTGACCACAGACAGTTCCTGGTTGATCGCCAGCTTGAGCTTGAAGACCTTCGTGAGAAGGTGGAAGATGAAGAGAGCGAGGGCGAAGTGAGCGAGACCAAGTTGTCGCTGCTGAAAGCTGTTGAGGAAATGGGCACCGGTAACGAGGAAGAAGAAACAACTTCGGAAAGCACGAATGGCGATTCGGAATCCATAGCAGAAGATTCCGAAGAGCGGTAGCTCTTAGGGTTTTCTTTTTAAGGTTAAAAGATTGCAGAAGAGGATATACGATATTTTATGGCGAACAGGAAACGAAAGAGCGGCGGAGCGGGACCCCATGAAGCGGAGCATGATTACGCCCGTGACGAGGAAATTCGCATCAATAAATACATTGCCCACTGTGGATTTTGTTCGAGGCGCGACGCAGACGACTATGTAGCGGCCGGCAAGGTAAAAGTAAACGGCGAAGTGGTCACCGAAATGGGGACGAAGGTTAAGCCTTCCGACAGGGTGGAAGTAGACGGGCAGCATATCAGCCTGGAGAATTTTGTCTACATCTTGCTGAACAAGCCAAAAGATACCATCACCACAACCGACGATCCCCGCAACCGTGATACGGTGATGGATAAGATTGAAGACGCCACCGGAAAGCGGGTCTACCCGGTCGGAAGGCTCGATCGCCATACGATGGGTTTGCTTATCCTGACCAATGACGGCGACCTGGCTCATCGCCTGATGCATCCCAGTTACCAGGTTCGCAAGACCTATGAGGTGGAGACCAAGCGACAGCTTAAGGACGAAGAGCTGAGCGAGCTGAAGAAGGGAATCAAGCTGGAAGACGGTATGGCGAGCGCACACAAGATCTCCCGCATTCCCAACGGTTTCATCATCTCCATTTTTGAAGGAAGGAACCGGCTGGTGCGCCGCATGGTTGAATATTTCGGCACGGAGGTAACGAAATTGAAACGCATCGAATATGCCGGCCTCACACTGAAAGATGTTAAGATGGGCCGCTGGAGGTATTTGCGCCAGGGTGAGATCAACGGTCTCAGAAAGATGGTTAAATTGGATACACTGGATTTCAACAAGAATTAAGTATGTCGTTCAATACCATTGTCAAGAACTCAGGAGCTGTGAACTCTACCGAAGGCTTGCCTATACGGTACGATCTCTACGTGCCCGGTGAAAGTGTGAGCCACCCCCTGCCGGTTATCCTTTTTCTGCACGGCTTCAAGGGGTTCAAAGACTGGGGACCTTTTCCTACGGCATGTGAGGAGTTGAGCAGTGCCGGTTTCGGAGTGCTTGCTATGAATTTTTCGCTGAACGGGGTGGGTGAGAGCATGACCGAATTTGACGAGCTGGATCTT
This sequence comes from uncultured Balneolaceae bacterium, assembly GCA_964457025.1. GTDB lineage: Bacteria > Bacteroidota > Rhodothermia > Balneolales > Balneolaceae > CAYWDK01. Next base: position 12,763 of record CAYWDK010000025.1, read on the forward strand.
TTTTCCCGGCAGACACTCAGCCAGGACCTTGACGATGTGGGGAGTGTGATAGAGGCGTTGAAGTCCGGCGAAATAGCTTCCGATAAAGTGGAACTGAATACCGACTCGATGGGAATACTCGGCCATTCCAGGGGAGGCCACACTGCGGTGGCAGCCGCTGCCGAATATATCAGTATTGAGTGCCTGGTGACCTGGTCAGCCGTAGCCGATTACAACCGGCACTGGAGCAAGCAGATGATAAAAGACTGGGAAAGCCGGGGCGTTACCGAGATCAAGAACGGGAGGACCGGTCAGATTATGCCGGTAAAGAAAGTAGTGTATGAAGATGCCCGGCAAAATGCAGAGCGTGTGATTGCCCTTAAGAGGGTTAAAAACATATACGCTCCTTCGTTGTTTGTACATGCAAAAAAAGATGAGTCGGTACCTCCGTCCAATGCGGAAGAGCTTTACCGGGCCTGTCCCGCACAGGATAAGGAGCTGAAATGGGTGCCTGAGACGGGTCATACTTTCGGTGGGGCGCATCCCTTTGAAGAGGAAGATTTTCCAGAGCCTTTTGGCGAGGTACTGGAGTATACCAGTAACTGGTTTCAGTACCATCTGCAATAATACCTTAGCCCGTAAAGTTTAGTAGGTAAAAAGAAATGCGCAGATCGTTTCGAATAGTCATTTTATGCGGGACCATACTGGCAATAGCCGCCGGCACTTCCCGGTCCCAGACGCCGGAACTTATCAATGATAAGGAATTTCGTCCCCTGGCCAGAGCTGCTGTGGACTCTATCTACAACTTTAATTTTGAAGCGGCTGAAGAGCTTCTTCAACCATGGCAAAAACGCTATCCGGACCACCCGCTCTGGATGCTGATGGAAAGTATGACCTTTTGGTGGAAGGTACTTTCAGACCTGGAGGACACTTCCCATGACGAGCGCTTCTTTTACCTGATGAAACGGACGGACTATGAAGCGTCTAGGTTGCTCAATGAAAAAAGTTCACATGCCGACGGGCTTATCATCAAAGCGGTAAGTAACGGCTATATTGCGCGTCAATATGCCAACCGTAACGAATGGCTCGAAAGCATCAACCGGGCACGCCGGGCGTTGAGTGCTCACGAATACCTGAGGGAGCTGCATCCTGCACTTGCCGACCTGAAGCTGGCGGAGGGCTTGAAGCTTTACTATTCGGCTTACCTGCCCGAAGCTTATCCGATCGTTAAGACTGTTTCCTGGTTTTTGCCGGAGGGTGACAAGCAGGAGGGCTTGCGCTATTTGCGGGTGGCTGCCGACAGCGCCATTTTTGCCCGGGCCGAGGCCACTTATTTCCTGGGCAACATCAATTACAATTACGAGAAGGAATTTGAAAAGGCCGCGCGTCACTTTTATCAACTGTACCGAAAGTACCCGAATAATAATTACTATGCCCGCATATTGGTTAAGAGCCTCTACCGCATGGATCAGTATGAGGAAGCACTTGAAGTGATTGAGGAATCAGTTGCGCGATGGGAAAGGGAGGAACTGCCTTATCAGCTGGTATTGAAAGAAGAGTTGCTCAACTGGAAAGGAAGGATATTGGAAAAGAAGAATGAAAAATCAGCGGCTACGGCTAGCCTGATTGAGTCCTTCAAAGCATCCGAGCAACTGCCGCGTCCGAAGTACCGGTCATTCCGGGTGGTTTCGGCCTATTACCTTGGACAATTGCATTTTGAGGGGGGACAGACCAGCGAAGCCCGTTATTTTCTCGAAACGGCAAAGTCAGCCAAGGTGGAAAAAGAGTATCAGGAACGTGCCGCGCAGCTTCTGAATAAAATCAGGGATTAATAACCATACAGGATTCGCACCATGCCGGAGATAAAATACAATCGGATAGTGATTATGGGTGCCGGTGCGGTAGGAGGCTATTTCGGCGGTCGTCTGGCCGAAAAAAGCGGTGCCGATATAACCTTTATAGCCAGAGGCCGTCACCTGGAAGCGATGCGGCAAGAAGGGCTTAGCATTCAAAGCATTGATGGAGACGTAAAGTTGGAGGTAATGGCAACCGACCGCCCGGAAGAAGCAGGCGAAGCCGACTTGGTCCTTTTTACCGTCAAAAGCTATGACACCGATCAGGCTATAGAACAAATCAGGCCAATCGTTTCCGGAAAGACGCAGGTGCTGACGCTTCAGAATGGAATTGAGAACTATCCCAAGTTGGCAGAGGCCTTCGGTGAGGAGAGGGTGATCCAGGGGTTTTGTAAAATTGGTGCAGGGGTCCCGGATCCGGGCGTGGTGAAGCATAAGGCCCTTGGAGAAATTACGGTCGGAGAAAAAGACGGCTCCCAAAGCAAACGGTTGGTCCGGTTGGTTAAGCTGTTCGGAAAGGCCGGGATCCCGGCAGAAATTTCCGGTGACATTGAGAAAGAAGTATGGCTAAAATTCACCTGGAACTGCCTGTTCAACATGCTGACAGCGGTTGCCATGGTTACGGTTGAGAAGCTCTTCAAGCATGAAGAATCGATACGTCTCTGCCATGAGCTTTTTGAGGAAATCAGGAAGGTGGCCTATGCTGAAGGTGTTGAACTTGGCAGGGAAGAGGGCAGGAAGCTTATCGAATCGGGAAAGAAGCTGGAAGGGTTTGAAACCTCCACTTATCAGGACCGCCGGAAAGGGAAGCAACTTGAGTATGAGGCTTTTACCGGTGCGGTGATTCGTATTGCTGACAGCAACGAAATTGAGGTACCGGCACACCGAACTCTCTACGCACTGCTGAAACTGATTGACAACTAAGCGGAGGTAATATGCTTGTAGGTATCATATCCGATACACACGACAACGTACCCAACATCGAGAAGGCCGTTGATCTGTTTCGATCGCGGCAGGTCGACTTGCTTATCCATGCAGGGGACTACTGCAGCCCCTTTACCATCCCACACTTTGAGGGCCTCCCGTTACAGGGTGTTTTCGGCAACAACGACGGGGATAAATACCTGCTAATGAAAAAGTTTGATGCCATCGGGGCCTTCCTGGAGGGTGATTTTTTTGAGACGGAAGCCGGAAGCTGCCGTATTGCCGTTTATCACGGGACCCACCAGGGGATAACGGATGCACTTATTGCCAGCGGAACCTATGATGTAGTGATCAGCGGACATACCCATGAGGCATCGAGCCGGAATGTTGGCAATACGCTGGCGATCAATCCAGGTACGGCGCACGGTTTTGGAGAGAAGGCAACCGTCGCATTACTGGAGACCGAGGCCAGGGAAGTCGACTTTATCGTACTGTAATCTTCTTATCACAACTTTTCGCAGACGGCCCCGGTAAAGCTCTTGGTTGTTCCCTTTCCGCCGATGTCGGGAGTGCACACCGACTTGTCGGCCAGCGTGTCATATACTGCCTGTCTGATTTTTTTCGCCACCTCTTTTTCGCCGATATGATCCAGCATCATGAGGGACGAGAGCAGGAAT
>CAYWDK010000025.1:16295-22021 GCA_964457025.1 uncultured Balneolaceae bacterium
CGCCACCTCTTTTTCGCCGATATGATCCAGCATCATGAGGGACGAGAGCAGGAATGCGATAGGGTTGGCTTTGTTCTGCCCCGCGATATCGGGTGCGGAACCGTGTACAGCTTCAAACATGGCGGCGCCGTCTCCGATATTGGCTGCACCCGTAAGGCCGAGTCCGCCGATAAGTCCTGAGGCCAGGTCGGAAAGGATATCGCCGAATAGGTTGGTCGTGACGATGATATCGAACTGCTCGGGACGCATCACCATCTGCATGGCCATATTGTCTACGATCAGGTCTTCGAATTCGATGTCGGGATAATCCTTGGCTACTTCCCGTCCCACATCCAGAAACAGGCCGCAGGTGAATTTGAGGATGTTGGCCTTATGGACCAGCGTTACTTTTTTGCGGTTGTTCTGAACGGCATATTCAAAAGCAGCGCGGATGATTTTTTCACTGGCCCGCTTGGTAACTACCGCAATACTTTCGGCGTGACTGTGCTCCTGTACCCATTGCTCTTTGCCGATATACAATCCCTCGGTGTTTTCACGGAACATAACCAGATCCACATTGTCAAAACGGCTTTCGATGTGGGGCAGTGTTTTGGCCGGACGGATGTTGCTGTAGAGGTTGAGTTCCTTGCGCAGCGCGACATTCACGGAGCGGAAGCCGGCACCCACGGGGGTGGTAAGCGGTCCCTTAAGTGCAATTTTGTATTGTTTCAGTTTCTGCAGCGTCTCGTCCGGGAGTGGGTTGCCGATCTCTTCGTGGGCCGAGAGGCCTGCCGTGCAACGGATCCAGTTGATTTCGGCGCCTGCTTTTTCAAGAATAGTGGTTACGGATTCGGTAATTTCCGGGCCAATACCGTCTCCCGGGATTAGTACAATATCATGCATGGGTCAGATCGTGGGTCGTTTCTAAGGTTCGGAATTTCAATAGCGCCAAAGATACAAAGTCTGAAGCCCATTATCATTATTTGTCAATAGCGGCGTGAACGGCTGTCCAGTTTTCGGTCGACGCTGTATTTGCCGGGACCGATAAATATGAGTCCTAAAAAGACCATGGCGAGCTCTATGGAATGGGATACGGTGGTGAAACCGTTTCCCTGGCCGATATGGCTCAATGCCGCTACCAGCATCACGACCATCAGGCAGCCTGCAATGGGCCGGAAAAAGAATCCGAGAAGCAGGAATAGTCCGCCGAAAAATTCTGTGATGCCCGCCATAAAGCCGAAGAACATAGGTGCAAAGTCGAGGCCGATATACTGTGTGGCGGAGCCCACGCTGGTCCACATTTCAGGACCACCGAACACTTTCGGATATCCGTGAATCATAAACATGATGCCCAGCCCGATGCGGATGATCAATAAACCGATATTCCGGTACTGACCGGACCTTCGTCCTCGTATCATTGTCGTACCTTATTAACTCAGTTATGGCATTGCCATTTAAAAGGCAATAGTCGGCAGGCGGACTGAAAAGTGCCCGAAAGGCAAAGAGATCGGATTCCGGGATAAGGTATGAGTGAATTTCGCCTTACAACATCACAAAAAGAAAGCCAGCCGCTTTAAAATTATGTGAACTTTATTATACAATAGCTGTATCTCAATGTCGAACCGACAGGCTGTCAATTATTTAAAGGATTGTAAATTTTAAGCGAAACAGAGACGGGTATCACATCCGGTCCCATAGCCAGTTGGGAGTGAGTTTGATCAGCCATCCGACCAGCCTCCATTTCCTGCTGACGTAGGAGTGGTTCTTTTTGCTTATGATGTCGTCTGCAATTTGCCTGGCCGCCTTTTCGGTATCCACTACCCAGAACATCCCCTTAAGGTTTTCAGTCATTTCTGACTTCACAAAGCCCGGCTTGATGTCTGTAACAGTGATATCGGCATCCGAGTGGTTGGCGCGTTGGCGGTAGCCCTGCATAAAGGTGCTTGCGAATGCCTTAGATGCATTGTAGGCGGTTGCCAGTCCATAACCGAAAAGTGCCGCAACGGATGAGATGCCGACAATTTGTCCTGAGCCCTTTTCTTCGAAATAGTCGAATGCAAAGCTGGCGAGGCCGGCAAAGCCCATGATATTGACTTCTATTACCTGCCGCTCTTTTTCCCAGGTGATCTCTCCCTGGAAGTCGGAGACCCCGGCATTCAGTATGATAATATCCATACCGCCCATTTCATGGATAAGAGATTCAAGCCTGTTTTTGGCCTCTTCCATATCTGTCACATCCATGGGCCGGGTATGGGTGCGGGAACCGAGTTCGGATTTCAGTTCTTCCAACAGATGTGTACGGCGACCGGTCAGTCCAACCGTATGGCCACGGCGATGGAGTTCCCGGGCCAGCTCTTTACCGATGCCCGAAGTGGCGCCTATGACAATTGCTTTCTTTGACATTATTTTTTAGATCGTGGTTCGTGATTTATTAAAGTTTAGAAGAAACAGAAAAGGTATCAATATGATTGATTTTGAGGATTTTCAAAAAGTGGATATGAGGGTGGGTACGATCGTGGCGGCGGAGGAGAATCCGAAGGTCCGGCAGCCGGCCTATACTCTTGAGATCGACTTCGGGGAGTTGGGTGTCAAAACCAGTTCCGCCCAGATAACGGAAAACTATACGGCCGATAGCCTGCAGGGAATGCAGGTAGTGGCTGTCGTCAATTTTCCGGTCAAGCAGATTGCCAATGTATTTTCGGAAGTCCTGGTTCTGGGCGCTCTTTCAGAAAAAGAGGGAACCGTTTTGCTTGAACCGTCTTTTCCAGTTGAAAACGGAGCGCGTATAGGCTGATAAAAAAAAGGCAGTCCGAAATTTGGACTGCCTTTAAATATTGCAATAATAAAAAGGTCAGTTGCTACTGTTCAATTCCAGTGCAAGGCTGACATCCACTTCATCTCCTACCACGGCGGTAGCGGCCCAGTCTCCTACGCCTACTCCGTAGTCGGTACGGTTAAGCGTGAAGTCGGACTTGATGCCCGCCAGTTTGGTGTTTTCCTGCATGGGGTGGTCGCGCATGCCCAGCAGGGTAAAAGGCATTTCGATCTCTTTGGTTACATCCTTAATGGTAAGTTCACCGTGGGCAACGAATTGATTGTCACCGGCTTTGGTGATGCGGTTGCTGACGAAGGTCATTTTGGGGTACTGTTCCGCATTGAAAAAGTCGGGCGACTGCAGGTGGCCGTCGCGTCGGTCGTTATCGGTATCGATACTGTTGATCATGATATCGACTTTAATGCTGCTTTCAGCCAGGTTAGCGGGGTTGAAATAGACTTCCGAGCTGTAATCACCGAATTTGCCCTGGACCGGGGTAAAAAAGTGGGTGATCTCGAAAGAGATATTGCTGTGTGCCTTGTCGATGGTCCACTGCGTGGCATTGAGATCCGAACCTTCCGGTGCGGTGGTAAATGCACTCAGAACAAAGAATGAGGCCATCAGCAATCCTGCAAAGATGGTTTTAAATGATTTCATAGGTAGCTCCTGTTGGATTTGTTATTAAGTGAAGATTGAAATTTCAAACTGTATAATGTCGGAGTCCGGGGAATCGTTTCGTTTAATGTTAAATTAATTTGAAAAAATTTTTATATCTCCTCTGATTCGCTTTTGGTGTTATGTGGTGCGGGATTTTAGCAGTGAATAGAATTTTAGATCGGAACAAATATTCGATATATTATCTAGACTAATTTGAAAGGCAGATTTAAATTTAAATTCTATAATTATATCATGAAATTTTTCAAGAATATTTTATCGGTAACGGCAGGAGTTCTCTTGCTGGCCGGTACAGCCGTTGCCCAGGGGCAACAGATGCAAAATCAGGCACAAGTTGACAGCGTAACCGACGCGGAGCTCAAGAAATTTGTAGACAGCACTACTGAGATCCAGAAAATACAGCAGAGCACCCAGCAAGAGGTTAAAAAGCTGGTCAATGACGAAGGAATGAAATTCCGTCGTTTTCAGATGATTATGATGAGCAAGCAGAATCCTCAGCTGGCGGATTCCATCCAGACGACCCAACAGGAAGAGCAAACCATTCAAAAAATTCAGCCTCAGTTGCAGCAGATCAGTCAGGACGCGCAACAGCAATTTGTCCAGGCGATCCAGGATGAGGGCCTTACGCCACAGCGTTATCAGCAGATTGCGCAGGCAGTACGGACCAATCCCGAGCTTTCTCAGCGTTTCCAGGAGATTGCAAGCGACAGCAGCGGATCCGGCGGTTAAACGGTTCCTGAGGAAATGACAATATTTAAGGCTCGTCCCGGCAGTTTTCGGGATGAGCCTTTTTTATTTGCTGACCCACTTATTCCCGTCAATAGTAAACCGCCAGGGACGGAGGGCATGGTCGCCGGCATAGGCAACACCTATCCTTGGAGAAGAGACAATGTTACTGTTCCGGACGGACAGTCCTCGATCTTCAATCCAGAGGGTGTCGCCGGTCAGGTCGGTGCCGTAACTGCCGGTGGTTATTCCAAGAGCCTGGCTGAGACGTCCGGGTCCGGCGGTAAGGGAAGGCTTTTTCCTGTCGAACCCCCTGCGTTTCAGCATGGTATCGAGGCCATCGAGCGGTTCAATAGCGCGGACGAGCACGGCATCGGCTTTGTCGGCTTTATTGGTGACCACATTAAAAAGGTGGTGGATCCCATAGCAGAGATAGATATAAGCTACCCCTCCGGAATGGTACATAATCTCGGTACGCTCGGTGCGGTTGCCATCGTTGGCGTGGCAAGCCTTGTCATTGTGTCCGCAGTAGGCTTCGGTTTCGGTGATCATGCCGGCGGTAAATCCGTTACCGTCAATGCGGCTACAGATCACCTTGCCCAGCAACTCTCGTGCAATGCGGACTACATCATCACGCCGGTAAAAGTCGAGACTTAGCTTGGAATGCGACATCGGTGTCAGGAGATAGCCGTATAGGGATTCTCGGTTACATGTTTCGGCTTCATGAATATCTCGTCGTAGGCTTTGGCAATAATGACCGAAATAACCAGCAGCGCGGCTGAATAGAAAGCCCAAATCCCCACAATTACCAAGATGGTATAGCCCTGGTAGAAATAGCGGTAGGCGCGGAAGGCATAGTCGAGATAGATGCCGACTCCGTATTTGGCTACCTCAAAGAGGACGGTATAGACCAGCGCTCCCACCAGTGACACTTTGGTTTTCATCCGCTTTTCGCTGATGTACCGGAAGAGAATATAAAACAGAAAAAAGGTAAAGAAGATCGGTATCAGGATATTCAGCAGTTCATAGATCCAGCTTAACCGGAGCACTACGTTGGTGAAGGGTACGGTAATCTGATCGAGGGAAAAGAGCGAGACCAGCGAAATAGCGAGGCTGAAGAAGATGAATACGCTTCCGATCAGGCCAAAGGTGAAAAAGTTGTAGATCATCTCCATCACCGGGTGGCGGCGGTCTTCAATATCGAAAATGTCGAAGACCACGTGCTTGATCGTATGAAACAATCCCTGAGAGAAGAAGATCAGGATTACAAAACCGACGATACCGAAGACCCTGCGCGCGCCGATCAGCGGTTGCAGAAGGGTTTCCAGGGTGATAGCTCCGCGAAAGACATCGCCGGATCGCGATTCGTAGGCGAAACTGGGGAAGAGTTCACGCCCGTAGCGTATCAGTTCCTGGAAGGCGTCCTCGAATGAGAGCACATAACCGATGATGGAAATAAGCAGCAGGGTAAAGGGGATGGCACAGATAAAGAGGTTGAAGGTGATGGCGGATGCGTTAAAAAACACATCTT
>CAYWDK010000026.1:0-21106 GCA_964457025.1 uncultured Balneolaceae bacterium
CGTCAGAATGTAGCTTAATTAAAAATTCCTTTTTGTAAAACTATTTGACGGCGGAGCTGTCTTTCAACGCTTCCTCCACCTGTTTCACGACGGTGTCGGCGATGGCGTTGGGAATAGGGATCGAAAGATTGTAATGGGTGATCTTCCACGCGGAATCCTGCCACACCAGCACCCCGCTGCCCCGGGCCGGTCCCAGGTTGGGTGTGTCCAGCGCCTCGTCAAACCAGGCGATTTTGCCGTTGTCGGAGAAATATACGTAGCGCTCCACCGGTGTAAAGTTCCAGGCACGGCCGCGGTCAAAGTAGGGTTTACTCCAGGGACGAAATTCAGCGATGGTCCACCGCTCGGTGGCGTCGGTGCCCATAAAAACGGCGCTGTCGCTGGAGAAGTGACTGAAATAGCGTTCGAAGTCGGCATCTTCGGCGGCGTCATGCCAGTCGTCCAGTACCGCATTTACTTCTTCTGATGAAGCAGCGCGGCTGCCGTTCGTATTCTGGCAGGCTGTTATTCCTGCCAGCATCCCGCTTGCCAACATTAGAAAGCCTAAGATACGTATCTTCATCCTGTCCCCGTTTTTTCCATGCTCCGTTGAATGTTTGATAGTACTAAATGGTTAGGAAATCCCCAAGTTGCAAAACAGTCGGGGGTTGACGAATTTTGACCTTTGCATAAATCAGCAAACGATAACCGGTAAGGGAACCACAGTCCATGTCCGTAACCAACCAGGAAATTGCCGAAAAACTCCGTGAAATTTACCAGCTTATGCAACTGGCCGGCGAGAACCGCTTTCGAGCCATCGCCTTCGACAAGGCTGCACAGACCATCGAGTCACTCGACACAGACATCAACGAACACATCGAAGGCGATACGCTTACCGACATCAAAGGTATCGGCTCCTCGATTGCAGAAGATATTCGCTCTTATGCCGAAACCGGCAAAATTGAAGTATTGGAATCGCTTAGGGAACGTATTCCCGAAGGCATTATCGAATGGCTGGACATATCCGGACTGGGACCCAAGAATATCGCCAAGATCCACAAAGAGCTGGGCATCTCCACCATCGAAGAGCTGAAAGAGGCTTGCGAAGATGGGCGCGTAGCCGAGCTGGACGGACTGGGAGAGAAGTCCGCCCAAAAAATCATCAAATCTATCGAGTGGAAGGAGCAGTTTGGCGAACGGTGTCACCTGGATGACGCCACCGAAATCGCCCGGTCCATTTATGACTTCCTAAAGGATAAAAAAGGCGTCGAGGCCATAGAGGTAGCCGGCTCACTGCGCCGTGCCAAAGAAACCATCGGTGACATCGACATCCTGATCGGCGCCGAAGAAGAATATATAGAGGAGCTTTTTGATGCTTTTGTCGGACATGAGCTGGTGACGGGAGTGCTCGGCCGCGGTGATACCAAGAGCTCCATCCGCACCAAGGAAGGCCGGCAGGTAGACCTGCGTATCGTGAAGCCGGAGCAGTACCCGGCAGCACTGATGTACTTCACCGGCAGCAAGGAGCACAACGTAGTGCTGCGCCAGCGTGCCCGTAACCGCAATATGTCGCTCAACGAATACGGATTATTTGAACTGGACGACGAGGGCGATACAGATTTCGACAAAGCCGTCCCCTACGGTTCCGAGACGGATATCTATCAGAAACTGGATCTCCACTTTATTCCGCCCGAGCTGCGCGAAGACCGTGGCGAATTCGACTATTTCGAGGAGCACAAATCCATGGAACTGGTCGAAGACGATGACATCCGCGGCGTGTTGCACGCTCACAGCACCTGGAGCGACGGCAAGTACTCCATCAAGGAGATGGCCGAGGCCTGTATGGATAGAGGCTATGAATATCTGGGCATCACCGACCACTCCAAAACAGCTGCTTATGCCGGCGGGCTCTCTGTGGATGAGGTCAAACAGCAGTGGGAGGAGATCGACAAGCTCAATGAAAACTTCGAAAGCAAAGGCAAAAACTTCCGCATTTTTAAAGGCATTGAATCGGATATCCTCACCGACGGCAGCCTGGATTATGAGGATGATATTCTGGAGGGCTTCGATTTTGTCATTGCCAGCGTGCATAACGGACTGGAGCTGCCGCTGGAAAAGATGATGAAGCGCTTCAGTAACGCCATCACCAATCCCCATACGCGCATAGTGGGTCACCCGACCGGCCGGCTGCTGCTAAAACGTGACGGCAGCGACCTCGACATGAACGAACTGATAGAACTGGCCGCCGAACACGATACGGCCATTGAGATCAACGCCAATCCCTGGCGGCTCGACCTGGACTGGCGCCACGGCAACAAGGCGCGGGAGGTCGGACTGATGTCCTCCATCAACCCCGACGCGCACTCCACCGACGGTATCGACTACATCACCTATGGCGTGCGCATCGCACGAAAGGCCAAGTTTGAAAAAGAACGTATTCTAAACACCAAAAGTGCAGATGAACTGGCCGAGTGGTTTGCTGCCGGTAAAGGAAAAGCGGTTAATAAATAGCCGGATTCTTTCGTTAGAACTGTGAACCTCGAATAAAACAACAGCTTATGATTATTCGAAGAACAATTTCGCTGGCCGCCGTGCTTCTCATAGCCGGACTTTGTTGTGCTCCGTCCCATGCCCAGAAGAGCCATACCATAATTCTGGCCGGCTACAACTCTGTTCCCAAAGTACAGACCCCGGCTACAGGAACCCTCACCGTTACTTTGAACGGAAATAAGCTGACTATTGAAGGATCCTTTTCCGGGCTCAAAAACTATTACTACGGCTCGGCCATTTTTTACGGTGAAAAGAGGGAGGAAGGGAACCAGATCATCCAGTTACACCCCAGCATCGCCGAGAATAACACTTCCGGGACCTTCAAAGCCTCCGAAAATACCTTTGAGCTTACCGAGGGGCAGCTGGACGCCCTTGCCAATGGCAATCTCTACGTCAGCATCCTCTCTTTCGACCACCAACGCGGGGAACTCCGTGCCCAATTACCCGCCTTGAAAAACAGTAAGCAGTAATACGGTCATCGGTCGGCCGTCTCACATTTCACGTCTCACGTCTGCCCCCTGCCTTCTCACGATTAATATTTTGCTATTCCGCAGTTATTGCATTCCCCCTAAAAAGTTTGTTGATTAGGAATCGGGCCGGTGATCTGGTCCCTTAATCTCAGTAAAACACACGGACTTATGGGCAAAAAACTTCTATCTCTCTTCCTCCTCTCACTATTGATCATCTCCTGTCAGAGTCACGAATATGACATTGTCATTAAAGGCGGTACCGTCTATGACGGTTCGGGCGAAGAACCCTACCAGGCTGATGTCGCCATTAAAGACGACACGGTAGCCGCCATCGGACAGTTGGAAGGCACCGCTCCGGTGACCATCGATGCCACCGGCAAGGCCGTTGCGCCGGGCTTCATCAACATGCTGAGCTGGGCCAATGTGGCACTGCTGCACGACGGGCGCTCACAAGGCGACATCCGCCAGGGTGTGACACTTGAAGTTATGGGAGAAGGATCATCGATGGGTCCGCTGAATGCAGAAATGAAACAGGAGATGCAGGAGGATCAGGGCGACATCACATATGAAGTTGCGTGGAATACCCTGGGCGAATACCTGCAGCACCTTGAGGACAAGGGCGTCTCTCCCAACGTAGCTTCTTTTGTAGGGAACGGCACGCTCCGCCGCCATGTCATCGGTTATGAGAATCGGCAGGCCACTCCGGAAGAGATCGATTCCATGAAAGCCCTGCTTGATCACGCCATGCGCGAAGGCGCTGTGGGCGTCTCCTCTTCCCTGCTGTATGCGCCCAGTGGCTATGCCGATACCGAAGAGTTGATCGAGCTGGCCAAAGTAGCCGCCCGGTACAACGGGATGTATATCTCACATATCCGCGACGAGGGCGATAATCTGATTCCCTCGGTCGAGGAACACCTTAGAATTGCCGAAGAGGCGGATGTTGCTGCTGAAATATACCATCTGAAAGCATCAGGCGAAGAGAACTGGCCCAAGCTTGAACAGGTATTTAAAATGATCGAAGACGCACGGGCTCGCGGGCTGCAGGTCACCGCCGACATGTACACCTATCCCGCCAGCTCGACCGGGCTGCATGTGCAGCTGCCCGACTGGGTGCGTGAAGGCGGCGTGGAAGCAACCATCGAACGGCTCTCCAACCCCGATCTGAGAGAACGTATCCTGAATGAGATCGAATTTGAGCACTCTCCCGACAAGATCCTGCTGGTCGGTTTCGAAAATCCTGACCTGCGCAAGCACATCGGCAAATATCTCGACGAGGTGGCCGAAGAACTCGGCAAATCGCCTGAAGAGACGATGATGGACCTTATCGTGGAAGACGACAGCCGCATACAGGTGGTCTACTTCTCCATGTCGGAGGAGAACATCGCCAAAAAAATCCAACAGCCGTGGATGAGCTTCTGTTCGGACGCCGGCTCCTACGCCACCGAAGGCGTCTTCCTTAACCAGAGCACGCATCCGCGCGCTTACGGTTCCTTTGTACGTGTACTGGGTAAATATTCGCGTGAAGAAGGACTCATCACCCTGCAGGAAGCCGTGCGCCGGCTCTCCGCCTTTCCGGCCGAAAATCTCAACCTTGAGAAAAGAGGACGACTGCAAACCGGCTACTTCGCCGACGTGGTGGTCTTCGATCCCGAAACCGTCACCGATCACGCCACTTTCCAGGAGCCGCACCAGTACGCCACGGGGGTTTCGGACGTGATCGTAAACGGCAAACAGGTGCTTAAAAACGGTGAGCATACCGGGGCTACACCGGGACGGTTCGTAAAAGGGCCGGGCTACGAAAGGTAGGATACGACCTGACTGCGTCCGCAGGACCTGTCAGCTTTTTATCAACCCGCGGTCTTCAGCGAAAGCTTGTCGATAACCTCCAGGGCCGGGCTGGGATCGCCCATAATATAAAAATGGATGCCGGGTACGCCTGCTTCCAGCAGTTCGGCACACTGTTGGGCGCCCCACTCAATACCGATATTGCGGGCATTCGAGGGGTCAGCCTGTACTCCGTCGGACAGCTCTTCAGGAATATTCAGGTAAAAATGTCTGGGCAGAAAATTCAGATGCTGCTCCCTTGTCAATATCTTCAGACCGGGCACAATGGGCACTTCGATACCCGCTTCACGGCATTTCTTCACAAAGCTGAAAAAGGCGCTATTGTCAAAAAACATCTGCGTTACGATATAGTCGCCGCCCGCCTCTACCTTCTTTTTCAGCATCTGGATGTCGAAATCGAGGTTGGGCGCCTCAAAGTGCTTTTCGGGATAGCCGGCCACACCGATACAAAAATCGGTTTTCTGCGCATTACTGATATCCTCAAGGTATTGTCCCCTGTTCATATCCTGCACCTGCTTCACCAGGTCGATGGCGTGGTCGTTATAGGTACCGTTCTTGAAGCGGGGAACGGTATCATCCGGGGCATCCCCGCGAATGGTCAGCACATTGTCGATACCGAGGTAGTTGAGCTCGATCAGGGCGTCTTCGGTCTCTTCTTTGGTAAATCCCTCACAGATAAGATGAGGAACCGGATCTACCCCGTATTTGTGCATGATGGCGGCACACAGGCCGATGGTACCCGGCCGTTTGCGCTTGATATGGCGTTTTAGGGTGCCGTCGGGCAGCTCCTCATAATAAGATTCCGCCGCATGATAGGTCACGTCGATGAAGGGAGGGTCGTACTTCATCACCTGGTCCAGGGTGTCAAACACCTCCCGGACGGATCCTCCCCTTTTCGGAGGGATGATTTCAAATGAGATAAGGGGCTCTTCTGCCCTGCTGTAATGTTCGGTTACTTTCATTTACAATTAATGCGCTTTTTATCGTACCTTTCAGCCCGGAAATTTTTCATCCGGCCTTCATGCACTATGAAATATAATTTCGTACCAAAGGTAATCACTGGAAGGCTGAGTTGAAAAATTTTTGTGCAACCACAAGTACCTAATCAACGATTACCGCTTTAAAACATATGAAGTTTGAACGTCTACAGGATCTCCTCAGAGATCGTATTCTCATCCTCGACGGTGCCATGGGCACCATGATACAATCCTATAAACTGTCGGAAGAAGACTACCGGGGCGACCGTTTCCGGGATTATGAGCATGAGCTGAAAGGCAATAACGACCTGCTCAGCCTCACCCAACCGGATATTATCAGGGAAATCCATTCCCAGTTCCTGGAAGCCGGCTCCGATATCATTGAAACCAATACCTTTAACGGCACTTCCATTTCACAGGCCGACTACCATATGGAGGAGTTGGCCTATGAACTGAATAAAGCCTCCGCTCAAAATGCCCGGGAAGTGGCTGACGCTTTTACCAATAAAAATCCGGACAAACCACGTTTCGTTGCCGGTGCCATCGGGCCGACCAACAAGACCCTCTCCCTCTCTCCCGATGTGGAAGACCCCGGCTACCGCGCCATCACCTTCGACCAGCTTGCTAAAGCTTATACCGAACAAATTAAAGGCCTGATGGATGGAGGCGTCGACCTCCTGCTGGTAGAAACCATATTCGACACGCTGAATGCGAAGGCCGCCATCTACGCCATCCACAAATATACCGAAGAGACGGGAAATGAATTGCCCGTGATGATATCGGGAACCATTGTAGACCAGAGCGGGCGTACACTGTCAGGCCAGACGACCGAAGCCTTCTGGCTGTCCGTTTCCCACACAAAAAACCTGCTGAGCGTCGGTCTCAATTGCTCATTGGGCTCTAAACAGATGCGCCCCTTTATTGAAGAGCTGGCTCAAAACGCTACCTGTTTTACCAGCCTCTATCCGAATGCCGGTCTTCCGGATGAGATGGGCGAATATAACGAATCGCCTGAATTCATGGCCCAACAGCTCCGTGAATACGCCGAAGAGAATTTTGTAAACCTGGTGGGCGGTTGTTGCGGTACCACCCCTGAACACATTAAGGCCATAGCCGAAGCTGCTCGGGAGTGCGAGCCGCGCGCCATACCGGAACAGGAGCCGTACCTAAGGCTCAGCGGCCTCGAGCCACTGGTGGTCCGTCCCGAAACCAACTTTGTAAACGTGGGCGAGCGGACTAACGTGACCGGCTCACGTAAATTCCGCCGGCTCATCACCGAAGGACAGTTCGAAGAAGCTCTCTCCGTAGCCCGTGACCAGGTAGAAAACGGCGCCCAGATCGTGGACGTCAATATGGACGAAGGCATGCTCGACTCCGAGGAAGTCATGACCGACTTCCTGCAGCTGATGGCGACCGAGCCCGATATCTCACGGGTACCCGTGATGATCGACTCTTCCAAGTGGTCGGTACTCAAAGCCGGGCTCAAGACCATCCAGGGCAAAGGCGTGGTCAATTCCATCAGCCTCAAAGAAGGTGAAGAAGTATTCAAGGAACAGGCCCGCGAAATTCTCAACTTCGGGGCTGCCGTCATCGTGATGGCTTTCGACGAGAAAGGACAGGCCGACTCCTTCGATCGGCGCATTGAAATCTGTGAACGGGCGTACCGGATACTGACCGAAGAAATCGGCTTCAAGCCACAGGATATCATATTCGATCCCAACATCCTGACCGTAGCTACCGGCATCGAGGAGCACAACAACTACGCCGTCGACTTTATCAGGGCCACCAAGTGGATTAAAGAGAACCTGCCGCTGGCCAAGGTAAGTGGAGGCGTGAGTAACATCTCCTTCTCTTTCCGCGGTAACAACCGCGTTCGCGAAGCCATGCATTCGGCCTTTCTCTATCATGCTATCAAAGCCGGTATGGATATGGGAATCGTCAATGCCGGACAACTGGAAGTCTATGAGGAGATACCGGAAGAGCTGAAAGAATTGGTCGAAGACGTGCTGCTTAACCGCCGCGACGACGCCACCGAACGGCTGGTCAATTACGCCGAGCAGATCAAGGATGAGGAATCGGGCACGGCCGAAAAGACTGAAGAGTGGCGCTCGGCTAGTGTAGAAGAACGTATAAAACACGCCCTTATTAAGGGTATTGTAGATCATATTGTAGACGATGTGGAAGAAGCCCGTCAAAAGTACAACCGCCCCATAGAGGTCATTGAAGGCCCTATGATGGCGGGCATGGATGTGGTCGGCGACCTCTTCGGCTCCGGCAAGATGTTCCTGCCGCAGGTTGTCAAGAGCGCCCGCGTGATGAAAAAAGGAGTGGCGCACCTGGTGCCCTTTATCGAAAAAGAGAAGGAGAAGAATCAGGCCTCCGGACCCAAAGCAAAGGTATTGCTGGCTACCGTGAAAGGCGATGTGCACGACATCGGCAAGAATATCGTCTCGGTGGTGCTTCGCTGTAACAATTTCGACGTTATCGACCTCGGGGTGATGGTACCTTCGGATAAGATCCTGGAGGAAGCGCGCAAGAACGAGGTGGATATCATCGGCCTCAGCGGGCTTATCACTCCCTCACTCGACGAGATGGTGCATGTAGCCAAAGAGCTGAAGCGGGAGAAATTCAGCCAGCCGCTGATGATCGGAGGCGCCACCACCTCGCGTATGCATACTGCCGTCAAGATTGAGCCTATGTACGACCAGCCGGTGGTACACGTACTGGACGCCTCGCGCAGCGTTTCCGTTACCGGGAACCTGATTTCCAAAACCCTTCGCGACGATTTCGTGAAGGAAAAAAAAGAAGAGTATGCTCGCCTCCGCGACCAGCATAACAACCGTTCGAGACAAAAAACCTACCTCTCGCTTGAAGAAGCACGGGACAACCGTACGGCCATTGACTGGCCGACGACCGATATCATTAAACCCAAAGAACTGGGACGGCAGGTCTTCAGCGATTACTCCCTGGCCGAAATCCGCAATTATATTGACTGGGGACCCTTTTTCATTGCCTGGCAGATGAAAGGCAAATTCCCCGACGTGCTGGAAGACGAGAAATACGGAGAAGAGGCTCGCAAGCTCTATGAAGACGCCAACCGCCTGCTGGACCGGATCATCAACGAGCGGCTGCTTAAAGCCCATGCTGTAATCGGACTCTATCCGGCAAATGCCGTTGGTGACGATCTCGAACTCTATACCGGTGAAGATCGCTCGGAAGTGCTTGCTACCTTCCATACGCTGCGTCAACAGGCCCAAAAGCGCAAGGGTGAGCCCAACAAGGCACTGGCCGATTTTGTGGCGCCTAAGGAGACCGGCATTGCCGATTATATGGGCGGTTTTGCCGTAACAGCGGGCATCGGAGCATCAGAACTGGTCAAGCAATTCGAAGACGACCACGACGACTACAACGCTATCCTTACCAAAGCGCTGGCCGACCGCCTGGCCGAAGCCTTTGCAGAACTGATGCATGAGAAGATAAGGAAACAGTACTGGGGTTACGCCCCGGAAGAGAGTTTCTCCAACGATGCCCTCATCCGCGAAGAGTATACCGGCATCCGTCCGGCTCCCGGTTATCCGGCCCAGCCCGACCATACGGAAAAGAAAATCCTCTTTGAGTTGCTGAACGTTCAGCAGGATACAGGCATTACGCTGACCGAGCACTTTGCGATGAGTCCGGCAGCATCGGTGAGCGGTCTCTATTTCGCCCATCCGCAATCGGATTATTTCAACGTCGGCAACCTGGGAAAAGACCAGATCGAAGATTACGCCCGCCGCAAAGAAATGAGTATCGGCGAAGTGGAGCGCTGGCTGGCCCCGAATCTGAATTATAAGTAGCTCTTATTCCAGATCCGCAAAGTCTCTAAGACTTTGCGGATCTGTTTACGGCTGCTTAGTCCGCGCTCAAGTTAATTCGTTTAAGCTTTCCGGGGGCTACGGCGCCCATAACCTCTTCCATATTACCCAGATCGATCTTGTTGTTCTGAACATAGTCAACAGGCAGGATGGCGACCCGGAACAGCTGGTTCTGGGTATATTCGTCGCCAAGGGCACTAAGATCGGTATCGCCTGTAAGAAATAGTTTTACATCCGCAACGGTGTGGTCAAAACCGTACTGCAGCTCCCCGTCGCTGAAGAATACGGAGACCGGCAGCGGCTGCCATACGTCGTAGCCGGTACCCTGATCAACATCCCACAGGAGGTAGACCACCACAATATCCGACTGCAGCACTTCTACATTATTGGGGAAAACAAAAATTTCTTCGTATCCGTCGGCCTCATTAAAATTTGCCACAACCTCGAAAGCCTGCCCTACCGGTCCGATAGGGCCTTGCGGTCCCTGGGGACCCGGAGGTCCTACGGGGCCTTCGCATGAAAGGATAAAAAGTGAAAGGATTGACAATAAGGCGGCTGCTTTTTTCATGATATCCGGGTATTCGTGAATGTTGTACACCCGGAGAACGGTCTCTCAAAACGGAATATTTGCCGGAACAAAGCAAATTAACATGGATATGCGATGCTGAGGCGGGCTCAGGATATGTTATCCCATCTTGTTACTTTCCCCTCCGTCTACCATATTTTCGTAGATCTCGTCATTCGGTTCCCAAAGCTCGATCTTGATGCCGTTCGGATCCATAATCCAGCCGAATTTACCGTAGTCGTACACCTCCATCTCACCGACCACCTCAACCCCCTCTTCCTCAAGCACGTTAAGCAATTTCTCCAGATCGTCTACCCGGTAGTTGAACATGAACTCTTTCTCGCTCGGCTTGAAATATTCGGTATCCGCCCTGAAAGGTCCCCAAGCTGTAAAGCCCTTCTTGCCTTCATCTTCGGCATGGCGCCATTCAAAGGTACCGCCATACTGCCCGCTCTCGATGCCCAGGTGCTTGCGGTACCACTCTTTCGATTTTTCCGGATCCTTGCTTTTGAAAAACAGTCCGCCGATGCCCGTTACCCGCTTCATAGGTTACTCCCGTTTTAATAATGATTGGATTTGCACTGTTATATAAGCAAACAGACATATAAAATGCACACTTATTTACCGTCCGGGCTCTCTTTATACCGCACCTTACGAAAGGAGAAGGTTACCGATTGCCCATCCCCGGATATAATAGCCTGCATATTGTCCCCATCTCCCATTATATATTCGATTCTTTTCGGGAAATCATGATCGGGATTTTCGCACACAAAGCCGCTCTCTGAAGTTTCCGTGAATTTAAACCACGTTGGCTCAACATTCTGGCTAACATCTGCCACATACCACAGTTCACCATCTCTAGACCGAATCGAGAGCCTCTCAACAAAGACCGTATCAATGCCCTGCAGGGTATAACCCATTCCCGTATAGCCCCAATCCTTTTTCTCCCACACTTCAAAAGCAGTCCGGCCGGGACGTGTATTCAGACGTTCCCATTTTCCGGCCAACCATTCGACTTGGGCCAAACCTGCATTGTCGTTTTGCTGGGCGGATGCCGGCTTCAGCCAAAACAAGCTAAGAAACAATAGAACAGATAGTTTCCTCACGCTGATACATTTAAAGATTAATCGATGGGTTTGAAGATTACCGGCTTCGATCTTTATGAATGCTCGGCCATAATCACCATTAAAGTATAACTCTTTTTAGGATAATCGGCTTCGTATCCAGTACGAAATATTGCCCGCCAGCACCACAACAATACTGCCGACCACCGTATAGAGCGGCCAGGCAATGGCGAGGCCTTCTCCCGGAAGGATATCCTGAACGGGGCCTTTTACCATAAACAGGAGCGAGATCAAACCGGCAAAAAATCCGATCAGGGCATCTCTTTTATCGGGCTTGTCAAACCAGCGGCCCAGCACAAAGGCACCCAGCAGTCCGCCATAGGTGTAAGAGGCAATCCCCAGACCCAACTCAACTACGGCGGGACGCTCCCCTTCCTGCAGCTGAAGCACCGCAAAGAAAAAGGCCGAACCGGTAAGAATAACAGCCCAGACCATCGTAATGATGCGGGAGACTTTCAGATCTTCCTCCTCGGTATTTCCTTTTCCAAAGTACGGCTTATAAAGGTCCAGCGTCGTAGCCGAGGCCAGTGAATTGAGGGACGAACTGAGGCTGCTCATAGCCGCGGCAAAAAGGGAAGCGACGATAAGCCCTGACAAGCCTATGGGCAACTGCTCCACGATAAAGCGGGCAAAGATCTCGTCGGTAGTACTTAATCCCATCGCTTCCGGCGCCTGCGCATTGTAGAAGCCGTACAGTAGCAGGCCGATTCCGAGAAAAAGAGTAAACTGCAGGGCCACAACCACACCGCTCCAGACCAGCGCGCGCTGGCTGTTCTTCAGGTCACGGGTCGTCAGCAGGCGCTGCACGATCAGCTGGTCGGTGCCGTGGGAGGCCACTGAAAAAACTGCGCCTCCTATAAGAGCCGTGAAAAAAGTATAGGGCTGGGCGATGAACTCCCGGAAGCTCATATCGAAACCGAGGTCTATCAGATTCAGCTTGCCGGCATCTGCCGCCATGATTATCGCCCCCGAGAAGCCCTCCGGCAGGTCGGCAATCATAATACCGGCCGCCAGCAACGCTCCGCCTATGTAGACTCCCATCTGCATCACATCCATCCAAACTACCGCCTTGATACCGCCTATGAGGGTATAAATCAGGGTAATGACTGAAATTGCCAGTATGGCCAGCAGGTATACTTCAAGGTCGCTCCAGGCCGTGAAAGCTCCACCCAACCCGAGGATGACCGCCAGCGGAATGGCTGTGGCAAAGAGGCGCACGCCGTCGGCCAGCAGGCGTGTCACCATAAAGGTGGTGCTGGTGGCATTGCGCATGGAAGAACCGAATCGCTGTTCAAGAAACTGGTAAGCCGTGGACAAATTTCCCTCATAATATTTGGGAAGGAAATAGATGCTGACCAGTATCCTTCCTGTGATGTAGCCCAGCGTAATCTGCAGAAAGGTGAGGTCTCCGCCATAGGCAACGGCCGGTATGCTGATGAAAGTAAGGGTACTGGTCTCGGTGGCAACCACCGAAAAGAGTACCGCCCACCAGGGAATGTCGTGTCCGCCCAGAAAGTAGTCGGAAGTGGACTGTTGCCGTCCCGCTGCCCGGATACCCAGAAAAGCTACGGCGATCAGGTAAATGACTATGACAACAAAATCGAGGGTGGTAAATCCCATCGGCAACGGTTTTTAATTTTGGGATGACATTGCGGGTGATGAAACGACCTTGGATCCGCTAAATCCATAAAATATGATATAAAGATAACAGATTACGGGCAGTACAAAAGCTGCCTGAAGGCCGACCCAGTCAGCCACCGCTCCCTGCATCAACGGCACGACGGCCCCTCCCACAATGGCCATGATCAGCAGGCTGGAGGCCTTGCCGGTCATCGGACCCAGATCACGGATACCCAGCGTAAAGATATTAGGGAACATGATAGAGTTGAATAATCCGATGGAGACTACCGCCCAGACGGCCACCATGCCGGAAGTGAGCATAGTGGTAGTTGCCAAGGCAGCAGCTACAATGGCAAAGGCGCCGAGCAGTTTTCCCGAATCCAGCTTCTGCAAAAGTGCCGAACCGATAAAACGTCCCACCATGGCCCCACCCCAGTAGTAAGAAACATAGGCGGCGGCTGATTTCTCTGCCATATTCCCAATGCCGGACAGCGAAATGTAGTTGACCAGGAAACTGCCGATTGAGACTTCAGCTCCCACGTACACAAAGATACCGATAACACCCAGCTTGACGTGGCGAAATGAGAGCACGTCCAGAAAAGAGTATTCATCGTCGCCGAGGTCGTCATGCTCGGTATCCCTGATGGCCGGCAGGTCAAAGAAAGAGATCATCACCGCCAGGGCAAAGAGTGTTATACCCAGACCGATATAGGGCATCTGCACGGTCTGCGCTTCGGTGGAGCGGTAGGCTGCCAGCTCGGCAGGCGAAAGGGCCTGCAGTTCCGTCGCACTCAATACCGTTCCTGTTAGAATAATGAGTCCACCCAGATAAGGGGCAATGGTCGTACCAAGCGAATTGAATGCCTGCGCCAGGTTTAGCCGGCTGGATGCTGTCTCCGGCTTGCCCAGCACCGCCACGTAAGGGTTGGCCGCTACCTGCAATACCGTGATGCCGGAAGCGAGAATAAACAGGGCTGTTAAAAAAAGCGGGTACGACGGTATAGCCGCAGCCGGGTAAAACAGCAGTGCGCCTATCCCGCCCGTAATGAGTCCCGCAATAATACCTTTCTGATAGCCCAGCAAAGTGACAACCTTCCCGGCCGGCAGCGACATCACAAAGTAAGCCGAAAAGAAGGTAAACTGAATCAGCATCGTCTGGGTGTAGTTCAGATCGAAGACCGCCTTCAGGTGGGGAATGAGGATGTCATTGAGGCTGGTCAGGAATCCCCACATAAAAAAGAGTGTGGTGATAACCGTCAGCGCCACCCGATTGCTGTTCTGCTGTTGTCTCTGCTCCATTTATACCGCCTGCTTGGATGTAATTGGCTGCGTCAAAAGAGGAATGTGCATATGGTTAATGTACGACATGGATCAATCCCAGCTGTTCTGCAAGGGATGCGCCTCGGTGTTGAAAATAATGTTCTCGAAATCGAGTGTCTCCTCAGGCGCAAACAGCAGGTAAGCATACTTCAGGGTCTCGGCCAGGAAGAAGCTCTGCATGGAGTCGCGCTGCTCCATGGTAGTCACATCACTAAGGGCGGCATAGCCCGCTTCGGTCCTACAGTGCTTTACCAAGCTTTCAAACATGGTCCTGCCCATCTCAAGGTACTGCTCCTCCCCGGTGGCTTTGTAGAGATAGTAAGCCGATTCGATGTTCTCGGGACGCAGCACATAGCCCGGAGAAAGTATCTCCATCGAGCTGTAGTCGATCTGTTCGGGCTCGATGTCCCATCTGGTCCACATCTTATAGTTCGATTCCTGCAGCGCTCGTGCCCGCTCAAGGTCACCATCCAGCACCAGCACGGCCGGCCAGAATGCATCAAGCGCGCCGTATTGGGTACGAAGGCGCTCACCGGTGTGCATGTCTGCGTGACCATACCAGAAACCGGTATCGGTGGTGTCGGAAAGGTACGTATTAACCGGACCGATGCTCGCCTCCCACATCTCTTTGAAATCCTCATCGCCGAACAGCTTCCAGCTTTTGAGCAGGTACTCATAATACGAATCGATCCTGCCGCTGATATGGCTGTCGGTATTTTGCCACTCCCCGGTTTCAACATTAATGGTTGTACCGACCAGGCCGATATCTGAACGGCGGTTGAATACTTCCGTCATGCCCTTCTTGGCTTTCTCATAGTATTCGGGGTCACCTGTCAGCTTGCTAAGCGTACCGAATTCCAGCATCAACGTCCCGATTTCTGCGGGATTATTGACCGGCTGGGATGTCTCGCCCGACTGCAGGTGCACCCGTACATAGGGCATAGCCGTAGGCGAATCAAAAACGGGGAGCAGGCGGTCGCCCAAATCTCTGGCCAGCTCCAGGAACCGCTCATCACCGTCCAGCTGATAAGCCGAAAGCAATCCCCCGAGCAGGCGGATGGTGATTTCGAAATTCTGGACGTCGAAGTCCTTATCAAAGGAAAGTTGCTCGAAAATCAGCTGCTTCGCCTCTTCGGCCTCCTCGTCCAGCCCCATCAACACCATGGTATCAAAGGCATCTACAGGTGTCATCAGTAAGGACTCATCGTGCCAGTTTACACCCTCTTTGCTGAGCGGCGCCAGGTCGTCGGAACCCCAGGCGTATTCTTTGTAGCCTTCCCAGGCGTGTAAGAACTCCTGTTTCACCTTTTCAGCCATCGCCTGCTTGTCAACGGTTGACTGCTGTTCGGATGTACAGGCCGATGATACAATCAGTATGAGAATCAGAATAGCGTGTAATGGTTTCATGAAAACGGGATTGAGTTTGGGTCACGATTCGTTTTTGAGATGATTCCGTACAAGGGCCGCGGCGCCGAGTACTGCCGTATTGGCTTCCGGGAGGCCGGAAGCCAATAGCTTCACCTTGTTTTTAAAAATATTGAGCATATATGCTTCCATATACTTTTGGGTCGGCTTGAAGATGAGATCGCCGGCCCGGGCCAACCCGCCCGTCAGAATAATGGCTTGGGGGCTGGTAATAGCCACTGCGTCGGCTAATTTTTTTCCGAGCATCTCCCCGGTATAGTCGAAAGCACTGATGGCCAGTTTGTCTCCTTCCCTGGCCGCCTGCGCAATCTGCCGGGCATCGAGTTTTTCTGACGACTTGTGCAGCACACTTTCTTCTCCGGCCGTCTCCAGCCACTCATTGACAGTTCGCACGATACCTGTAGCTGAAGCGTAGGTCTCCAGACAGCCGCGCCGGCCGCAACCACACAACCGCCCGTCATACTCCACAATGGTATGGCCCAGCTCTCCGGCAAAACCGTCGTGACCGTAAATAAGCTGTCCGTTTGCTACAAAGCCACTGCCCAAGCCGGTACCGAGGGTAACCGCTATAAAATCACGCATACCTTTGGCGGCACCGAATTCCATCTCCCCTATGGCGGCGGCATTGGCATCGTTGGTCAGCAGCACCGGCAGGTCGGTGTGTCGCTTCAGCAGCTCTACTACCGGCACCACGCCTTTCCAGGCCAGGTTGGGAGCGTCCTCGATAGTGCCGTTGAAAAAATTGCCGTTAGGAGCACCCAAGCCGATGCCCAACAGAGATTCTTTTTCACTGCCCGAGACTGAAGCAAGCTGGTGTTCAAAAGAAGTGTAGAGTTTCTCAAAAAAAACTTCAGGAGAGGTACCGGCCGTATCGGTCTCCATCTCATCGTAGGCTATTACTTCCCCGGCGGGAGTTACCAGCCCGTATTTGGTAAGTGTGCCGCCTATGTCTGCTCCAGCAACTACATCCACAATCGGTAAGTTTAATTAACTGTTAACCCAAGCTGTCAACCTCCCGAAGAATTCGGGACCTGACAGAGTTTACCCAATCAATCGAAAAAGCTATCGTTCTTTCAGGAATGTAACAAATTTCTCTATGGCCCTGCCGCGGTGACTGATGCTATTCTTTATTTCACTATCCAGTTCGGCAAAGGTCTGCTCATAATCTTCGGGCCGAAAAACCGGATCGTAACCGAAGCCTTTATTACCTCGTCTTTCCGTGAGTATCTGCCCGCGACATATCCCTTCAAAAGTATGCGTGCCGGAATCGGAGACAAAAGCAACGACCGTACGGAACTGCGCTCCGCGGTCCTTTTGCCGAACCCCCGCCATCTCATCCAATAGCTTGTTCACATTGTCATCATAGGTAACCCCCTCTCCGGCATAGCGGGCGGAGTAGACACCCGGACGTCCGTCGAGGGCATCTACTTCCAGGCCGGTATCGTCGGCCAGTGAGGGTAGGCCGGTCTCTTCATAGACGTAACGGGCTTTTTTCAAGGCATTGCCTTCCAGGGTGGGCTTGTCCTCTTCCACTTCTTGCAGACGGGGATAATCGAGTGCAGATTTGAGGTCGATACCGATTTCGGCGAGCGTCTCTTTCAGCTCTTCGATCTTGTGGCTGTTTCGTGAAGCCAGGATAAGTGTATCCATGATCCGGGAGTGTCGATTAATCTTCTTGCAGCTGATGCAGAATTTCCTGCGCTTCGTGCCACTTGAGGCGCGGGCCGTACTGGGCAACAATTCTTGAACCGGCCAGGCTGGCCAGTTTTCCGGCACCGGCATAGCCCATACCGTGTGTTATGCCGTACAGAAAAGCGCCGGCAAACATATCGCCCGCCCCGTTGCTGTCAACGGCTTTTACCTCATAGGGCTCAATGTCGATAAACGTATCGCCGTCATAAATCATGGCACCGTTGCGTCCCTGGGTGATTACGAAGCGGGCCGCCTCTTTCTTCAGCAGTTCGCGCACTTCCATCAGGTCGTCTCTGCCCGTATAGGCCCGGGCCTCGTCTTCGTTACAGATCAGCAGGTCGACCGAAGCGCCGATCACCTCATCAAACTCTTTTTTGAAAGCATCTAC
The DNA here is from genome assembly GCA_964457025.1 of uncultured Balneolaceae bacterium. Taxonomy (GTDB): domain Bacteria; phylum Bacteroidota; class Rhodothermia; order Balneolales; family Balneolaceae; genus CAYWDK01. The sequence continues at coordinate 17,810 of CAYWDK010000026.1, forward strand.
TATGGAAGGATCCGAAAGGGTAAGCATGGTTTTTACGCCGTTCTCTTCCGCAATTTTCTTGGTCAGGTGCATCGCTTCCCTTCCCTGCTCCGACGCCACCAGATAGCCTTCGATATACACATATTCGGAATCCTTGATGGCGCGCTCGTCTACCTCCCGGGGCGAAAGGTTTGCCGTAATACCGAGAAAGGTATTCATGGTGCGTTCGGCATCTTTGGTAACCATCACCAAGCACTTGCCGGTTATTCCTTCTTCCCGCTCCTGCCGATCGAAGTTGGTGTCGATGCCGGCTTCTTTCATGTCCTCAAGGTAAGCCGTACCGAATTTGTCGTCGGCAACCTTGCAAGAGTAAAAGGCCTTGCCGCCGAACTGGCTCACGGCCATCATGGTATTGGCTGCCGAACCGCCGGGCTTTTGCACCACCTCCGCATGGTTGATATCGTTGATGAGTTTGAACTGAGTCTCTTCATCAACCAGGGTCATCACGCCCTTTTCGACCCCGTGTTTTTCGAAAAAATCATCGGTTACCTCAAACTCCATATCGACCAGGGCGTTGCCGATACCGTACACGTGATACTTTTTCTTCATAATACCTATTTACAAATAGCTGTTAAATAATTGTTGCGAAAGCGCTAAAGTACGGAGTATTGCCGGCTGAATAAAGCCTATTCTGGATGACAGAAATAAAAAAGGCATCCCGATATTTTCGGGATGCCTTGGGGTACGTACTGCAACATGGCGGTTAGTTGTGAATAATAGGATCCGGATTTCCGTCGGGATCACCGTTGGCGGTCCCGTCGGATGTAGGATTCCCATTGGTCAGCAGTATTACTGCTGCAGCATGCGGACTTGCCATGGAGGTTCCGCTTATGGTATTGGTTCCGTTATTCCTCCATAGTGATTCCACACTTACGCCTGGAGCAGCATACTCAATAGGCGGGTTGCCGTAATTGGAAAAAGAGGCAAATTCATCGTTAGAATTGATAGCAGATATCGTCCAGACATTGCCATACTCTACTCGAGCCGGCGAAGTGTTGTTGGCATCGGTGCCGTCATTACCCGCTGCCAAAGCAAAGTAAATGCCCCGATCGGCCGCATTGCGAACGGCGTCGTCTACGGCTGTGGATGTTCCTCCGCCCAGACTCATATTGGCAACATCACCGGCCGATGCGTTGGCGGCAACATAATCGATGCCGTCAATCACGCCGGAGTATGTTCCGCTTCCGCCGCTGTCAAGCACCTTCACCGCTACAACTGTAGCTCCTGCCGCTACCCCCACAACATCGATGTCGTTGTCGAGTGCCGCGATAGTACCGGCGACGTGCGTACCGTGACCGTTGCCGTCATCGGCACTGCTCTCGGTCGACACGAAAGAAGCGCTTCGCTGAGTATCAACGCTCAAGTCGTCATGATCCAGGTCCACGCCCGTATCGATAACCCAGGCGGTCAATCCGGAACCGTCAACCGGTCCGCCCACCCTGCTAACACCGTAAGGGGTAACCTGCGGTTCACTGCCACCGTCATCACATCCGATTCCGAAATAGATACACCAGAATGATTCGGTAGCGCGTGGCGGGGAGAGCATGACAACACGGTCTTGTTCTACATAGTCAACCGTATTATCCTTTTCCAAGGAACTGACCTGCTCTTTGCTCAGCTTTGCTGTGAAACCTTTGACAGAATGTTTGTACCGGCTCGAAATGGCGGTACTGGAAATCTGATGTTGATCTGCAACAGCTGCTATTTGATTTTCTACTTGCTCAGCAGTAGCCTTTCCCCTGAAGCCGTTGTCATTAAAAACGACGATATATTGTCCTTTGATGGGATCACCGTTGCGATCCATGATCTGCTCGGAACGCTCTTCCAGAGAAGGGTCCTCTTCCTGAACGGTCGTCGGCTGATCGCATCCTGTAATAACCAAAGCGGCAATAAGCAGTAAAAAACTGCATGTTTTGATGGTTTTGGATAGCATAGATAACTGTCGATTTATTAGAGTTGTATACGATATAGCACCCAAGCTATGCGATTTCATCTATTTAACCGCAATATTCTGATTGCTATGAGTATACATGAATACATAACAGAAAAATGTTACAAATAATATTAATTGAAATAGTATTAATAATTTATTTTTTAATATTAATAATATTATTAACTGCTTCGCCATATTTCTTTTAAATAAAAAAAGCACCTGCCCGGCGGACAGGTGCTTTTATCATCAAATAGATAAATCTTAGTTGTGAGCAATGGGGTCGGGATCTCCATCCGGATCGTTGCTCGCTGTTCCGTCGGATGTTACGTTGCCCAACAGAAGCAATCCAGCAACGTGCGGACTTGCCATAGAAGTACCGTTCAACGTCCTGGTGCCTCCATCTTTATAGAGAGAGAGCACAGACACACCGGGGGCCGCATACTCGATAGGCGGATCCGTAGGCCCGGACCAGTTTGAGAAGGATGCAAAGGTATCGGTGTCATCTATGGCAGAGACTGTCCATACATTGGTATACTCTACTCGAGCCGGAGAATAGTTGTTGGCGTCGGCTCCGTCGTTGCCAGCCGCGATGGCAAACTTGATCCCCTGGTCGGCCGCATTGCGTACGGCGTCATCCACAGCATTCGAGGTTCCTCCGCCCAGACTCATATTGGCAACGTCTCCACTGGAGGCATTGGCAGCAACATAGTCAATGCCACTGATCACATCCGAATAAGAACCGCTTCCACGATTATCAAGCACCTTAACGGCCACTACCGTTGCACCGGCAGCTACACCAACTACATCGATATCGTTATCGATGGCGGCAATAGTTCCGGCTACGTGCGTACCATGGCCGTTTCCATCATCAGGCGTATCAGATCCCGGACCTCGGCTTACGAATTCAGCACTGCGCTGGGTATCTACATTAAGATCGGGATGGTCCAGATCAATACCGGTATCAATTACCCAAGCCGTGCCGGAACTGCTCACCGGTCCGCCTACACGCGTAATGCCCCAGGGTGTGGTCTGTCCGGATCCGCCACCACCACCATCATCATCACACGGTCCGCCCCTCGGTGTGCCACAAGGAGGCGCCAAGGTCACAACCTTATCCTTTTCGATATATTTGATTCGGCTGTCATTCTGCAAGCGTTCAAATTCATTTTCTGTCAACTCAGCGGCAAAACCGTGTAAGGCTCTGTCGTAGCGTGAGAAAACTTTTTCTTCAGCAATAAAGTTTTCCGTAAGTATTTGGGATCTGAGCTCGGCAACCTGTTGCGCAGAAATTGCTTTCCCACGTTTATCGGTTGAATTGAAAACAA
>CAYWDK010000027.1:0-20388 GCA_964457025.1 uncultured Balneolaceae bacterium
AGCCCGACACCACCGACGGCGTCAAGATCGACTTTGAGGAAGGCTGGGTGCACCTGCGAAAATCCAATACGGAGCCCATTATCCGGGTCTATTCGGAGGGAACCAGCCCCGAAAAGGCTGAGGAATTGGCTGAAATGGTCCGCCAGAGAGTATTTGACTAAGTTTATGCCCTGCAAGCCTGTCAAAGCGGGAGCATCTACAAATCAGTTTTAATCTGCACGCTGGTTTTTTATCTTAGCCCCACTTATCAAAGTCATTTAATTTCATCTATTAACAGTTAACCTATGATTATTTCGATGACCGGTTTCGGCCGGGCAGAAGCTTCAAGCGACGGGATATCCGTTACTGTCGAATTGAAGTCCGTCAACAGCCGGTATCTGGACATATCGCTGAGGCTGCCACAGCTCATTCAGGAAAAAGAGCTGGAGCTGAAAGAGCAGGTACAGGACAGGATCAACCGGGGCAAGCTGAACGTCAACGTACGTGTGGACAAAGCCGACACCGGCGAGCCCGATATCGCCATCAACGAAAACCTGGTACAGGGGTATACCCGCCTGCTGGAAAAACTGAAAAAGGCAGCGGGGATTGACGAGCCCGTCCGCCTGAACAACCTGCTGGAATTCAATGATATTTTTGTGTCGCGGGAGCAGGATCCCGATACCGTCGAAACCATTTGGGAGCTGTGCCGAGAGGCGACCTCCTCTGCCCTCGACCAGCTCATCCGGATGCGCAGCCAGGAAGGAAAACAGCTTGAAGAAGACCTGGTAAAGCGGGTCGACCATATCGAAAGGATGATGAACAAAGTACAGGAACTAACCGAGGGGCGCGCCGACGAAGCGCGGCAAAAGCTGCTTGAGCGTATCCGCGGCCTGATAGATGACGACACCCTCGATCCCGAACGGCTGGAACTGGAAGTAGCCATCCTGGTCGATAAAATGGACATCACCGAAGAGCTGGTACGGCTGCAATCGCACCTGAAATTTTTCAGGGAGGCAATCGAACACGAAGATTCGGTGGGACGGCGCCTCAATTTCCTGAGCCAGGAGATCAACCGCGAAATCAACACTATCGGCTCGAAGGCAAACAATTCCGAAATTTCACAATATGTAGTCCAGGCCAAGGAAAGCCTGGAACAAATCAGGGAGCAGGTTCAAAACGTTGAGTAATACCAATAGCAAAAGCAAGGTTATCGTTATCGTCGCCCCCAGCGGCTCTGGCAAAACGACTATCGCCAACAAGCTGATGGAGGACTTTCCCGAAATAAAGTTTTCAATTTCTGCCACCACGCGTCCGCCGCGCGAGGGAGAAGAGCACGGCAAAAACTACTATTACCTATCCAAAGAGGAATTTGACCGGGCTATCGAAGAGGGGAAGTTCCTGGAGTGGGAAGAATTCTACAACGGGAGCCGCTACGGTACCCTGCGCTCAGAAGTTGATAAACTACTGGAAAGTGGGTATTTTCCCTTGCTTGACATCGAAGTGAAAGGAGCCGTCAATATCAAGCAGATGTACGGTTCCGACTGCGTATCCATCTTCATACAGCCTCCCTCCATAGAGGAGCTGGAAAAACGGCTGAAAGGCAGAGGCACCGAGAATGACGCCTCTCTGGAAACACGCCTCAAAAGGGCCGAAAAGGAGTTGATGTACGCTGATAAATTCGACTTCGTTGTCATCAACGATGATCTGGACACTGCATACAAGCAGGTAAAAACCATCGTCAAGAAATTTACCAGCGACCAAACCGATTAATTTTACGACACATGCCGATTAAAACCTTAGATATTGAGAAGCTGAACAAAGACACGGGCAACCAGTACGAGCTGATTGTCATTATGTCAAAGCGGGCCCGGCAGCTGGCAGCCCAGGAAAAGCTTCAACTGGACGAGAAACTGAAGTACTTTGAAGGTTTCGAAGACGAAGACGAATTCTCTTTCAACGAAGAGCAGGAGAAAATCTCCAAGCAGTTCGAGGAACTGCCTCACGCCACGCAGCGTGCCGTTGATGAGATGCGAAACGGACAGGTCTATTTCCGTTACCCGCAAGACGAAGCTTAATCTCATTTTATAACTATGCTATCCGGAAAACGGATACTTCTGGGTGTTACCGGTGGAATTGCAGCCTACAAGGCTGCTTTTCTTTTACGTGCCTTTCAAAAAGAGGGCGCTGAGGTCCGTGTAACCATGACCCCTGCCGCAACACGTTTTGTAGGCGTGGATACCTTTGCCTCCCTGAGCAAGCATCCGGTAGCTACCGAAATTTTCCCCGGCGGAGAGTCCGATCCCGATGCATGGACCCGCCATATCGATTGGGGTGAATGGGCCGACCTTTTTGTGATAGCGCCCTGTACAGCCAATACCCTGGCCAAGATTGTCTATGGCCTGTCTGACAACATGCTTACTTCTACCGTGCTTGCAGCACGCTGTCCCCTGCTTATCTGCCCCACCATGGACGGGGAGATGTACGAGGCTCCGGCTACGCAGAAGAATCTCAAACAGGCCGCCGACTTCGGATATCACATACTGGAACCCGAAGAGGGTTATCTGGCAAGCGGACTCGAAGGCAAGGGAAGGCTTCCCGAAGCCGATGCCATCCTGGAGAAATCCCGCGACATCCTCTCTTCCGATAAAAAAAAAGTTAAAGGAACGGCACCGCTGAGCGGTAAGAAGGCCCTCGTTACGGCAGGACCCACCCGCGAACATATCGACCCCGTCCGCTTTATTTCCAATCCCAGTTCCGGTAAGATGGGCTTTGCCATGGCTGAAGCCGCCCGTGATATGGGCGCCGAGGTCACTCTGATTCACGGCCCGGTAAGCCTGACTCCCCCGGCCGGTGTAAAAACCATTCTTATAGAAAGCGCCGGCGACCTTTTTGAAAAGGTGAAGGACAACGCCTCGGCTGATGTGGTTATCATGTCGGCTGCCGTCTCCGATTTCACCCCGGCCGACTATACGGACCAAAAGATCAAAAAAGACAAAGCGGCATCGAAGCTGGAATTGAAACCTACGGCCGACATTCTGGGCTGGCTGGGCAAAAACAGGAAAAACGGTCAGGTACTCGTAGGCTTTGCCATGGAAACCGAAAAGCTGATCGAGAATGCCACTGCCAAACTTGAGAAAAAGAAGATAGACTGGATCGTAGCCAACTCGCTGACCGAAGCGGATGCCGGTTTTGAGTCCGATACCAATAAAGTCCACCTGCTGGGTAAAAAGGGTGAGCAGGAGCGCATATTCGAAGGCTCTAAAAAGAAGATAGCCGCAGAGTTGTTGCAGGCTATATTTGGCAACGACTGACCAGGCCTTTTAAGCCCATGGTCTGCCTCAGCCTGCGGCGCCGGAACTCAGAAAATGCGAGCTGGACCCCTGGGACTTTCCTTTTTCAAAACCGAAGTGCACGTGGGCGCCGTCCCTGCTTTCAAATGAAATGTCACCTTCCAGCTGGTTGATCAGCTGTTCCACGAGGGTCATCCCCAGTGAATCGAAGTTGCGGTGGTCGAAATTTTCGGGAAGGCCAACGCCGTCGTCATCAACACAGAACGTTATCCTCTTGCCCTCCTGCTCGGCAGAAACCCTTATCGAACCTTTTTTGCGTCCCCGGAACGCATATTTCATGGCGTTCGAAACCAGTTCATTGATGATGAGGGCCGAAGGTACCGCCTGGTTGATATTCAGCTCGATATCATCAATATCAAACTCCACCTTTATCTCCACTTCTTTGGATTCAAATGCGTTGACATTCAGCCTCACCAGCTTCTCCACATAATTCGAAAATTCCAGGTTGGAGAAGTTTTCGGTCTGGTAAAGGGTCTCGTGAACCAGCGCCATGGTTTTAATTCGGAGCAGGCTGTCGCTCAGTGCCTTGCGCACCGACTCCTCTTCTTCCTTGAAAGATTGCAACTCAAGCAAGGCCGAAATGATAGCCAGGTTGTTTTTAACCCTGTGGTGAATCTCTTTGAGGAGCACCTCTTTCTCTTTCAGGGACTCCACCAGGTCACGCTCTGCTTTCTTGCGCTCGGTGATATCCACATAGATACCGAAGCCGGCCAGCGGCTCGTCATCCAGGTACACCGGGATGGCCCCCAGCAGCACGTGGATTATCTCCCCGCTTTTGGTCTTGCGCAGTCTTTCGGTATAGACGCGGTCGTTCTTGAAATCAGTGCCTGGCATTTTTGGGGCCGCGTCATATTCGTCTTCGGGCACAATCAACTTGTCTATGTCCTTGCCTTTGAGCTCTTCTTCCGTATAGCCGAACAACTCTTCAAAACTTTCGTTGGCCATAAGTACACAGTTTTCGGTGTCTACCATCACAATGGCGCCCGGATCTTTCAGAAAGAGATTCCGAAACAGCTCCTCGCTGCGCCGTAATTCTTCCTGTGTCTTATAGAAATCCGTAAGATCACGTACAATGGCCTGAATATAGATTTCGTCGTCCAGCTCCAGCCTGCTCAGGCTTACTTCCGCATCAATCAGGGTCCCGTCTTTTCGCTTATGCTCCCATTCGAATCGCTGGGGATTTCCCTCCATGGCCTTCTGGATATACCTCTCCGCTTTGTCGGCCGAGAGCTCACCATCCGGCTGATACTCCGGTGAAAAATCCAGAGGCGTGCTGCCGATCACTTCCTTTCGGGGACTGCCGAAGATCTCCTCCACCTTCTTGTTGCACTCGATAAAAGTGCTTCCCTTCATCATGAAAATGCCGTCGTTGGCATTCTCGAACAGCTTTCGGTACTTCTGCTCGTTGGCCTGAAGGTTTTCCCGTGCCTTAATACGTTCCAGTACCTTGCCAAGCTGGTTCTGAATGGTAGGAAGGGCATCGAGAAACTCAAGGTCGGGCTGCATATTGTCTTTATGAAAGAATTCAAGCAACGCTGAAATGTGCTGATTCACCTTTACGGGAAAAGCGAAACAGGTGCTGACATCCAGCTGACTTTCCCCTCCCGGAGACTTTCGTATAAATCCTTCATTCCTGCCGATGTCATTCATCCACATGGGTCGGTCTTCTTCAAGTACCTTGCCCAGAAAGCCTCTTCCCGACATAAAATCGGTCTCTGCCGACAGCTTCTTTAACGACTCCAGCTGCTCCCCGCCTTCGGGTATATACCAGCTATCCGAACTCTTGAAGTCCGTTTCGCCATACAATTCATAGGCATGTCCCGCCGACCATCCCAGAAAAGAACAGATCTCACGTGAAGCCGTGTCGATTGCTTCCCGGTAGTTCTCCAGATCCTCAATAGAATGAGACAGCACATTTACAAACTGCCGGATTTCATTCTGCCGGCGGATGGTGCGTTCCAGTTCCTTCTCCTCGGTGATGTCCTCCACCAGGGATAGCAACGATATCAGCCGGCCCTGCGAATCCCTTAAAACTGATCCGTGCAAGCGTACATCAACCACTTCCCCCGACTTGCTGTAAATGGTTACTTCAATCTGGCTTTTCTCACGTTTCCCCTCCACAAGCTCGGCCAGCTCTTTTTTAATCCTGGGCCATTCGTTTTCATTTGCCAAATTGAACCAGAAAGGAGTCTCGCCCAGCGCCTCTTCGCTGCTATAGCCGCTGATATCTTCAGTCCGTTTCGACCAATGGGTTATTCTGAACTGTGAATCCCATTTAACCACGCCCAACGGACTGTTATTGATGTGATGGTTCAACTCATCAAAGGACCTTTGAAACTGTTCCTTCGCTTCAATGCTTTCGGATATGTCGTGAATAGAAACCAGCCGCGCGTCATGGCCATCATAGGGATACGATTGGGAAGCGACATGCACATGGAAAATCTCACCGCTCCGGCTCATATGCCGGGAATAGTTGGTATAGTTGATACCGTCTTCCAGCCCTTCAATATTCTCGTGGAGTTTGGGGATATCTTTCTCGGGCCGAATATCTTCGAGCGTCAACGAACAAAATTCTTCTTTACTGTAACCGTACTTCGCAACGGCAGAGCGATTTACGTTCAATATTTTGAGCGAATCCGTCTCATAAATCAACATGGGATTCGGATTCTGCTCAAACAGTATGGAATGCTTCATGTATGGTGTGCTGAAACCTGCAAATGATTTTTGTAAAAGGCGCCCTCTGTATTAATACCGGTGCTTCTGAATTTTAGCCGTTATAAAATATTAAAATATATTAATGTATTAAAATAAACGGTTGTTAAAACTTCCATTTATACGTACGGTGAGTCTTGTGATGCCGGCAACCCAGCGCCTCCAGGCTGCGCTGCATCAACCAGTTTTTCTCACTCACCCAGGCACCCTCCAGATATTCCAGCGTCGGTGCGGCAGCCTTCGTCAGCTGAATACCCCGTACAAAGGTAAGCGCTTCCAGTCCCATCTTCCGGTACTTGGGCCGGGTGCCGAATACCAGCGTCCGCAGATGTTTCGCTCGCCTTTTAAACCAAAAAAGCTTGGGGTAATGCCACCATTTCAACTTGCCGCCCGTCTCCAGCGACACCTCATTCAGGTCGGGCATGCAGAGAATAAACGAAGCCGGCTCACCGTCTACAAAGGCAAGAAGTATGCTTTCAGGAATCATGATCCGCCGTATTTTCTCAACCATCTTCTGTACGGTGCCCGGTACCAGGTCGGTAAACTCCTCTTCCCTTTCCAATATATCCTGGTTACTCCAGGCGTCGTTGTAGATCTGGCGGATGTACTCGGCATCGCGGTAGAGGTTGGAAGTATCTACGGGACGCAGCTCGACTCCGGGGCGGTTTTCGATGCGGTCGGTGATACGAACAAGGCGTTCGGGCAGCGGCTGGTCAAAAGGACGTTTGTAGCTCCAGTGGTCGTCGAGTTTCTCCGCACCGGTAGCTTTCAGAAGCTCCTTGTAGTAAGGGGGATGATAGAACATGCCGTAAATGGGCGGCTCATCAAAGTTCTCTACCAGCAGTCCCCAGTACATGATATTCTCTCCGAAATTGATCGGTCCCCTCATGGCGTTATAGCCGCGCTGCCGGTGCCACTCTTTTGCAAAATCAATAATGGCATCCGCTATGGCCTGGTCATTCTCCATCTCAATAAAACCCAGGCCGCCCATGGTCGGATCCAGCACCCGGTCTCTTTTGGGATTGTTCATCACGGCAAAGCGCCCCGCCGGCCGGTCACCGCGATACACCAGGTACCGTTCGCACTCACCCTTATTAAAAAAAGGATTGACGTCGGGATCGAATATATTCTCTATCTCGAAACGGAAAGGAGGCGCCCAGTTGGGATACTCACTGTAAATGCGAAAAGGCAGTTTGTGAAATGTTTCAATATCATTGCCGTCCTCTACTTTTCTTACCGTAATGCTCATGTCCCCTAAATGTACTGAATTTGATTCCCAAGAATATCGACAAAAATTTCAGGCATTGACAACTTTCTTAAAAAGTCTCGAAAAAAGATGCCGGCATAGATTTACTCTCCAATAACACCTATTTTTAGCATTTCAAAAAAGAAATAACCCGCTTACGTTTTTGGAAGAGAAAAATAAAAAGAGAATCATAGCGCTGCTTCTGCTGGTCTCCTGTTTGACGAGTGCGATATTGCTGGTATTCACTACCGCTTCGACCACCTACAGCCTGAAGAGTTTCGCGCAGGCCGACTCGCTGCTGATGAGAGATTTCGACACCTTCGGAATCAGCGATGATCAACTGCAGGTCCAAACCATAAATGTTGACTCTGCTTTTGCACGAAAAAACTACCGGGTGGCCCTGCCCCCGGGCTTTTCCAAGACCCAGCTCCATACCGAAGTGCATAAAACTTTCGGGCCTTACGGTATTGAAGCCCCCGCCAGGGTACTATTCCCGGGAAGGGAAGTCGACATCCAGCTGCTCTATAAAAATACCGTCATCCGCAGCATCCTGCTCTATACCGACCCGGAGCTGCAGATGAAACGGAGTTACGGCAGCATCTTGGTCGTCCTGGAAAGCATGCCCTCGGAAGAGATGCTGCAAACCATCATCGGTTTCGGCGAACCCCTGGCTATCGTGCTTAAAACGGAAGACCCCGCCCGTGCCGGTGAACTCAAGAGCGAAGTGGAGCAGCACTATCCCCACCTGCTGTTCTGGTTGGAGGACGAAGAGGGGGAAAATATTTTTAAGACCGGGAGCGCCTCCGACCTGCCCAGGCTGCAACAGCTGCAGGAAGTGGCACCCGACGCGGGAATTCTCGGCTTTACCAAGTCGGCCGACGGCCGGCAGGAGAATGTCCGGAAACTTCTGTCAGAAACTTCGCTTAGATACGTTGACGTAAGCGAAGCCGTTTTGCTGGACCCTGTGGTGGGCGAAGCGGCATTCAAGCAGGAGCTGAATAAATTCCACCGGCAGGCCCAAAGGAATCTAAACCCCATAGCTATCGTTGAGGGAAGCGCAAGATCACTGCAGTGGCTGCAGGAAGAACTGGCCGAATATAAAAAAGCCGGCTTGCGTATTGTGCTTCCCGACGCCAAAAGATTTTAAGTGAACCATGATCGACCGATTTGACACTAAAAAGTGGCTGAAGAGATTTAAACTACAGGAGTTTCCCGAACCCAGACGCATAGAGCTTCAAAATCCCGTCCTCTTGTGCCACGGCTACGGAGCTATCGCCTCACTCGTTAAGCCCTCCCCGCTTTATGATGTGGCCATGCTGGTGCGCAGCCACAACGTATTGGCCTACGCACCCAATATCGTTCCTTATGCCAAGATAGAGACCCGTGCCGAGGCCTGGGTCAAAATTATTGAGGAGCTCACCCAGAACAGGCCCGGTATCAAGCTCAATATAGTCGCACACAGCATGGCAGGGCTGGACATCCGCTATGCCCTGTCCCGGCTGGACGTAGCCGACAAGGTAGAGTCACTCACTACCATTGCCACCCCGCACCACGGAACCAGCCTGGCAGAGCTTACCCTGAAAACCCCGGACGCCATCAAAGACAAGATGGCGGATTTCCTGGACTGGATGGGCAACCAGATTTTCCCAGACGCCAAGAGTGATTCAGCAGGCTCGGCCCGGCAGCTTACCCGTGAGTATGTACAACAAAAATTCAATCCCGAAGTACCCGACGTAGAGGGCATACCCTACTACTCCTTCAGCTCGGCAGTGGGCAAGGGTACTTCCGAGCCCATCAAGGTAATTGCACGTTACCAGAACAACTACATCTTTGAGGAGGAGGGCATCAACGACGGGATGGTATCGGTGGAAAGCTCGAAATGGGGCAGACACATCAAGATGGGGAACATTTCGCACCTGGAGCAGATGAACCTCAGGGTCAAGGATGACCGGAAATCACTTTACGAGTCATTCTGGCTGGAAGTGTTGCAACATCTCCAGAAAGAAGGTCATTAAGAACTACAGTTCCAGGTCTTCCACTTTCTTGAGCAGGCTGTAGGCGGTCATATCATACTGTATGGGCGTGAGCGAAGCGTATCCCTTTTCCAGCACGTTTACGTCCAGGTCCTCCCCCTCGTCCAGCAGCTGCAGCCGTCCGGTAAGCCAGTAGTAAGAACGGTTATTCGGATCCACCCTGCCCTCAAACTCTTCCACATAACGGCTGTTGGCCTGGCGCGCCCATTTGATCCCTTTCAGCGGACCGGGCGGCACATTGAGGTTCATGGTTACTCCTTTGGGCAAACCCTCGCTGAGTATATATCCGATCACTTTCCGGGCGGCATCTTTGGATCCGCTGAGGTCGGCATCTTCGCCATAGTCGGTGCAGCTGACAGCAAGAGAAGGATAACCCAGAATGGTACCTTCGGTGGCGGCACTGACCGTGCCCGAATAGAGAATATTGATGCCCGCATTGCTGCCATGGTTGATGCCGCTCACTACCAGGTCGGGTTTGCGTCTCATCAGCTGGTCGTGTGCCAGCTTAACGGAATCGGCAGGCGTACCCGTTACGGCTTGCCCGCTGAAACGCCCGTCGATCTGGAAGGAACGCGACCGCAAAGGCGTGGTCACCGTTACGGCGTGGCCTACCGCACTCTGCTGGCGGTCGGGTGCGATGATCTCCACATCGCCGAATTCGTCCGCCACCTCAGCCAGCGCTTTAATGCCGGGAGAAAAAATCCCGTCGTCGTTACAGACCAGAATTACAGGCTTCTCAGAATTGCTCATAAAAAAACTCCACAACTGTCATATGCAATTTTAAATTTTGAATGTTGAATTTTGAATTGCGATGTATTCAACATTCAAAATTCAACATTTAACATTACCTAACCGTACTGCTCGTCTTCGTTGGGGAAGTCGCCGCTTTTTACGTCGCTGATATATTTCTGAACGGCTTCGGTCATGGTTCCGTGCATGTCGGCATATCGCCGCAGAAAGCGGGGGTTAAACTCCTTGTTCAGCCCCAGCATGTCGTGGGTAACGAGCACCTGCCCGTCGCAGGAGGGCCCGGCTCCTATTCCTATCGTCGGGATGGACAGCTCCGCTGATACTTTCTCTGCAAGCTTCGCCGGGATCTTCTCCAGCACCAGCGAGAAGCAGCCCGCCTGCTCCAGCTTTTTGGCGTCCTCAAGAAGTTCGTCAGCTTCATCGTCTTCGGTGGCACGTACTTTATAGGTACCGAATTTATATATACTCTGAGGGGTAAGGCCCAGGTGCCCCATCACGGGAATGCCTGCCTCCACAATCTTGCGGACGGTTTCTACGATCGGTTTTCCGCCTTCCACTTTGACGCCGTGCACGCCGGCCTCCTTCATCATGCGTCCGGCACTGATCAAAGCTTCTTTGGAAGTGACCTGGTAACTCATAAAAGGAAGATCAGCTATGACCAGGGCGCGGTCTACCCCACGAACCACGCAAGAGGCGTGATAAATCATATGCTCCATAGTCATCGGCACGGTGGTTTCGTGGCCCGCCATTACGTTGCTGGCGGAATCACCGATGAGAATGACATCTATGCCCGCCGCGTCGATGATGCGGGCCATGGTAAAATCATAGGCGGTAAGCATGCTAATCTTCTGTCCGCTGCGCTTCATATCCACAACGGTCTGTGTGGTCACCTTGGCCGGTCGGTCGTTGGACTGCTGGGTACTCATAATCAGATATCCTCTCTGGCTACAATTGCGGCAGATGCCTCCAGTTCACAAGTAACCTCACCGTCGACGGTAGTGATTCCTTCCATGGTTACAAAGTTCCGGCGCTGGCTTATCAGCTTTACTTCCATACGAAGCTGGTCACCGGGGACAACAGATTTGCGAAATTTGGCTCTGTTGATTCCGGTAAATACCACCAGCTTCTGCTGAACATCCTCCACGTGCATCTTCATCATCATGATGCCCCCGCTTTGGGCAAGCGCTTCGACCTGGAGCACACCCGGCATCATGGGAGCACCCGGAAAGTGCCCGTTGAAATACTCTTCGTTTGCCGTCACATTTTTAATGGTAACAATCCGTTTCTCTTCCAACTCGAGCACCCGGTCTACCAACAAAAAGGGATAGCGGTGCGGTATATATTTTTTAATCTCTTCGACTTCCATTACAGCCATAGGTACAATAATTATTTAAAAGGATGTGTGAATATAAAAGATTTATGCCACGGTGCCTACATATACATAGGCAATGCCGCCCGTCAACTTTGTAAAGCTTTTGTGGGAAAAACTCCCCGACCGATCCATCAATGTAATAAAATTGTCTCCGGCAGGAAATTCAGCACTGGTGCGTGGCAGGTAGGTGTAGGCCTCCCTGTTGCCGCTGATCCACCCGCCCAGCATCGGCATGATGTGCTGGCTATAAAGTTCATAAGGATATTTCAGGAGTCCCGTGGGCTGGCCGAATTCCAATACCACTACTTTTCCTCCCGGCTTGACTACCCGGGCCATCTCCCGAAGGGCAACGACAGGATCGTCTACATTGCGGATACCGAAGGCGATACTGGCGATATCAAAACGGTTGTCTTCATAGGGCAGGTTCATGGCGTCAGCCACCTCAAAATCGACCTCCAGGTTCTGCTCTTCCGCTTTAGCCGGTGCGTGCTCTATCATCTCCTTGCAAAAATCGGTTCCCAGCACATAGCCTTCAATACCAACTTTTTCCTTAAACTCAAGGGCCAGGTCACCGGTGCCCGTGGCACAATCCAGTACCTTGTCGCCTTCTTTGGCACCGCTCATCTGTACGGTTTTATCCCGCCAGGCGTGGTGTACCCCGAAAGACAGGATCGTATTGACCCGGTCGTAATCATCGGCAATATCGGCAAACATGCGTCGTACTTTCTCACTCATCGATAAAACTCAGCTTTTCTGCCAGTCGGCAGTATTTAGGATTATGATATTTGATCTGCAATCTCCTCAAGGTGGCCGGTTTCGTTAATATAGACCGGCCGGAATCCCTCCTCTTCCCTGACCAGATGAAAAAGGGCTCCGTTGCTGTGCTCGATACGGTGCATACCCGTCAGGCCATATCCCAGCCAGTCGGAAAGCAGGATACGGATCAGGCGGCCGTGCAAGATAAACAACAGAGCCGAACCCTGCTGCTCTTCAAGGATGCCGTCGACCCTGCTTCTCACCCGCTGAAGCGTCTGCTCAGGGCTTTCGCCCTCGCGGATCGGGGTATCGGTCATGCCGTCCTTCCATTTACGGTGAATCTCATCCAGTTCCCCGCCGACCTCCTTCGCGGGCTTTCCCTCAAACCATCCGAAATCCATCTCGTCCAGTTCCGGGAAGTAGTGATACTCCTTGCGCAATGACCAGGCGATAATCTCCGCCGTCTCCATAGAACGCATCAGGCTGCTGCTGTAAATGCGGTCAATGCCTTCCTCTTTCAGCCGTTCGGCAATCGCCTTGGCCTGCAGCCTGCCCCTCTTGTTCAGAGGCTCGTCAATGCTGCGGCCCTGGATACGGTTGAGGCGGTTGTACTCCGTCTCCCCGTGTCGCGCTATGAATATCTTTGTAGCCGTCACCCGTCTCTGCCTCCTTGTTTTCGCTTCAGTGCCATCTCTTTGAAACGTTCCTCCATCTCACTCACCGCCGGTGGAGCTACGTCTTCATAGATGGCATATTTTACAATAAGCATGTTCAGCATGCGGTCATTAAGCGTCGGTAATCCCGAGCCGTAAAAGTGCAGCCGGTTCCAGATTCTGTTCAGCAGTCCGAGTTTCATCAGAAAGAAGAAGATCAAACCCAAAGCGACCGCCGCATAATTCCCGGACATGCCCAAATAACTGAGCGCCACCAGCGATATGATCATTAGGTAGCCATCTTTATTGAGATAGCGAAAGAGGCTGCCCATAAAACGGTTGGCGAGGGCACTTTTATAGGTGTACCAGAGCCAGTGAAAAGCCAGTGCCGAGAGCGCGGCCAGCCAGGGGCCGGTCACAAAAAAGAGGGCCATTAGCAGTGTCAGCGCCAGGCTGTCGGCGCTGCGTACCCAGGCCTGCGCATCACGGATCAGCCTGTCCAGGGAAACTTCGTCGAGCATGCCCGGCACATACTCTTCTATCTGCTCGGAAGTGGTATGAAACCACTCTCCCTTGCGGGTTACTATACCCAGCTGCGTTTCCGCAAACAGTTCCGATGTGCCGCGGGGCCTGTGTTTAATCATAAGGTCAAAAATATCCTTCTTTTGGGAGAAAATGAAAATAAGGTGATGAGTGATAAGTGACGAGTGAAGCAACCCTACTTATTACTTTATACTTAATACTTAATACTTTCTACTCTCTACTTTATACTAATCAAGCCTGGGCTGCAGTCAGTATCACGATATCTTCGCTGCCCGCCTCATCGACCGTCCTTGCCAGCTCGAAGGTAGTTGATCCGGTGGTAAAGACGTCGTCTACGATGAGCACGGTCTTCCCGCTGAATGCCTCAGGATTATTCACCCGGAAAGCTCCGCTGATGTTGAAGATGCGCCGGGCAATGGTAAAACCGGTCTGCGTGCGGGTATTTTTGGTACGAACCACATCCTTCAGCGAACAAATGGGGATGTCGAGCGCCTTTTGGATGCCCCTAGCAATCATGAAGGCCTGGTTGAAGCCCCTTTTTCGGAATTTGAGATAGTGCAAAGGCACGGGAAGCAGAAGGCAGTCACCTTTCGAAATGGTCTTCTTCAAGACGGGATGCTTCAGCATGCGTTCGGCCATCAGGCCTCCAAGCTCGATACCGACTCCGGTCAGCCGCTCATACTTCAGGTAGTGCATGACCTCCTGGAGGGCGCCGCCTTTATCGAACTGCCAGAGAGCGTGCTGTACCGAAACGCAGTCGGGCAGGATCGCCCCGCTCGAGCTTGGCATATTGGAGGGATTGGCATCCGTAAACCGTTCTTCCTTGCAAAAAGAGCAGAGCTGCCGTTCCTGCTCGGTCGTCTCCAGGCCACAGCAGATGCATACGTTGGGAAAAGCGAGCCCGCCGAATCCCCTGCCGATCTCCTCTGCGATATGGATGAAGGTTTTGAAAACCATGGAGTTACTTTTAGGTAAGACTCCGAAAGGCGGGCTTCCTTACAAAAGAAGCAGGATTCAATTTTTTTTTTGCCGACCGTAATATTTAATTAGATTTAAGGCACTGTGTCTGATACCTTAAGGCAGCTGCAAGTGTCGGAATATGCAGCTAATCGGCTCTCTACCTTTTAATGAACTCAATCTGGAACTATGCCTTCACTTGGAAATGATCTCGCTTCTATCCGGGAGGAGCTTGGCAAAAGTATCGAAGACATCCACCAAAGCACCAAGGTTCCTCTTCGTATCCTTCAGTCGATAGAAGATGATTCGATTTTTACGAGCCTGGAAGAGAATACCACCTACATTCGCAGCTATATACGCAGCTACGCCAAGGCTTTGAAAATCGATGATGACGATATCGTACGGGCACTCGACCAGCTTGAGTCTGGCCGCTACACGGGCTTTCTCCTTACAGGCGAAGGTGCGGCCTCCAGAAAGAACTTTGGCTATGATTCTGATGACAAATCGCAGGCACAGCCGGCTGAGAAGGACAAAGACAAGGAAAAGGAAGAAAAAGAGAAGAAAGAATCAAAGCCGCAGCCGGAGTCGGATTCAGATATGGTGCACGATCACGCGCCCGCCGGCGATACCGGTGACCGCAGCGACAGTGCCCGGCACCCGCGCATCCCCGATCCGCCCTCTGTCACCTCTGTTGACTGGGCCGACATGGGCCGGAAATTCACTCCCCTGCAGACCAAATCGCGCATGTGGATCGGTTTCGTATTTATCTTTCTGATCATTGCCGGAGCCGTAGGGTACTTTCTCTACCAGTATCAATATCAGGGGGAAGGTCAAAACCAGTCGGGCCAGAGCCAGAACTCACAGGAAGCTATCCCTTCCGATTCGCTGCAGCTCAACCTTTCAACTCCGGTCAGCAATCCCAACGAAGCTGCCGGCCAGGCCGAGCAAGCAGCCGAAGCGCTTTCCGATACCCTTACCCTGGTCATCTATGCCGCATATGACAAACTGGAGCCGGTCCGGGTATATACCGACGTAATGGACAGCCTGAACCCCTACTGGATCGAACAGGGAGAAGCCTTCACCTTCGAATTTGTCAACAATATGCGTCTTCGCGGACAGTACAGCCGGATGGTGCTGATGCTGAACGGCCATGTGATCGAGAACTTCAGGCAGAATTTTTACAATCCCGAAACCGGCATGCTGGTGATCGAGCGCTCGTACTTTGAAAATGATGACCGATGGCTGCAGCCCCCACCCGATTCACTGCAGATCGACGCGCCTCCCCCCAATATTATCAGGGAACGACCAATCTTCAATTAACAGGACAGTAAGTACCGTACGAATGGATAAGCAAGCTGCCAAAAAGCGTGTGGAAGAGCTGCGGGATCTGCTCGACAGGGCAAACCGTGCCTATTATGAAGAAGCCCAGCCGTTTATCTCCGACCGGGAGTTCGACGAACGGCTTAAGGAACTGGAGCAGCTCGAAGAGGAATTCGGCCTCCACGACCCCTCATCCCCCACGCGGCGGGTCGGCGGTACCCCCAGCAGTGAATTTGAGACCGTCGAACATCCCATACCCCTGCTCAGCCTGGATAATACCTATAACGAAGAAGAACTGAATGATTTCGACCGGCGGGTTAAAAGTATTCTGGGGCACGATGACTTCTCCTATTCCGCGGAACTCAAATTTGACGGGGCCGCCATCCGCCTCCGCTACGAAAACCGGGAACTGGCCCTGGGCGCCACGCGCGGGGATGGTGAGCGCGGCGATGACATCACCCGTAATCTCAAGACGATCAAAGATATCCCTCTGAGGTTAAGTAAAGGTGCTCCTGAAGTGGTTGAGGTAAGGGGTGAAGCCTATATGGAAAGAGAGGCTTTCGTCAGGATGAACGAATACCGGGAAGAACAGGGACTCGGCGTATTTGCCAATCCGCGCAACTCTACCGCCGGCTCGTTAAAAATGCAGGACCCCCGTGAAGTAGCGCGCCGTCCTATCCGCTTCTTCAGTTTTGACCTCTACATCGATGATACCGATGACGGGCTCACGCAACAGAAGAAGATGGAACTGCTGCGGGAGTATGGGCTGCCCGTCAGCGATTACTTCGCCCTCTGTGATGATATCGCCACTGTGCACAAAAAAATCGAGGAGTGGGGCGAGATCCGCCACGACCTCCCCTACGAAACCGACGGCGTGGTCGTCAAAGTCAACGAATCGTATCTCAGGCCCGAACTGGGTACTACTTCTAAAGCCCCCAGGTGGGCAATTGCTTATAAGTTTGAAGCCGAACAGGCTACCACGGTAATCGAGGATATTACCCTGCAGGTTGGGCGGCTGGGCAAAATCACCCCGGTTGCCGAACTGAAACCGGTGTTGCTGGCGGGCACTACCGTGAAACGGGCTTCGCTGCACAACGAAGACGAAATTCACCGCAAGGATATCCGCATCGGCGACAAGGTAGTGGTGGAAAAAGCCGGGGAAATCATCCCCCAGGTAGTCAGCGTGGTAAATCCGGACCGGGAGGGACGCGGAAAGAAATTCCAGATGCCGAAACGTTGTCCCGCCTGCGACGAAGAGCTGGTGAAGCTGGGCGACGAAGTGGCATGGCGCTGCATCAATCCGCAGTGCCCGCCGCAGATCCGCAGCCGCATCGAGCACTTCGCCTCACGCGACGCTATGGACATCGAAGGCCTGGGCGAGGCGGTCGTCGACCAGCTGGTGACCGAAGAGTTGATCACCAACTACGCCGACCTCTATGAAATCACGGCCGAACAGCTGGTCCCGCTGGAACGCATGGCCGAGAAAAGTGCTCAAAACCTGGTTGAAGCCATTGAAAGCAGCAAGGAACAATCTTTAGACCGCGTCATATACGCCCTCGGTATCCGTTTTGTAGGCAAAACCGTAGCGCGCGACCTCGCATCCGCATTCAAAACGATGGATGCCCTTATGAAGACCACAGAAGAGGAGCTGGAAGAGGTAGAATCCATCGGACCCAAAATCGCGGAGTCGGTAGATGAGTTCTTTGGCAACGAAAAAAACCGGGACACCGTGGAGCGGCTGCGCAAGCACGGCCTGCAGTTCGAAATGGAGGAAAAGGAGCAAGCCTCCAGCAAACTGGAGGGAAAAAAGTTTGTGCTGACGGGAACCCTGCCCACCTTCAGCAGGAAAGAAGCTTCCGAGCTGATCGAACGTCACGGCGGAAGCACGGCCTCGTCGGTAAGCGGAAATACCGATTTCGTACTTGCCGGGGATTCGGCAGGCAGCAAAAAGCAGAAGGCGGAAGAGCTGGGCATCCCGATTATAGACGAAGAAGAGTTTAAAAAAATGATCGGCTAGATACGCATTTGGGGAGACCGTCGTTTTTATACGGCTTCCGGTATCCATCCACTTCGTTTGGTAAAATCACTGTCGGTTGGTATAATTTCTTGATAACCTTAAAGAATGACGGTTTTAAGCCTGTTAAACACTATTACCCGCATGGATAACATATAGGGAATAGTTTATTATACTTGTGTATGAGTATTCTTGAAAAACTGGGCCTGGCCCGAAAGAAAAACCCCGGGGCTCCTGTCATAGGGGAGAAAAAGAAGCAGCAGGAAGCCGCTTCCACTTTCAAAAGGAATTTCTACGTCAGGATACTGATCATTCTGGGCTTTTTTGCTATCCTGGTCCTATCCGTACCGCAATCTTCTTTTAAAGAGTCGTACAGCTATGCTCTTGGAGAACCCTGGCGAGCCGACGACCTTACCGCGCCTTTTACCTTCCCGATAAACAAGACCCAGGAAGAGATCGAACAGGAGCGGCAGGCCATACGGCAGACCACTCCTCCTATTTTTCATGTAGACCATAACACGCGCATCCGGGTTCAGTCGAAGCTCGATTCTCTTTTCCGGAATATGCAGCCGGTAATGGATGCCTACCTGAATTGGCAACAGGCAAAAAGAAATAATGCCGGCTCTGCCCCCCGCGACAGCCTGCAATATGTACAGGAAAGGAGCACCTCCGGTATTTCTCTCTCCGACGCTTCCTGGCAGGCACTAGTACAGAACTACCTGCAGGTCAACATGCCCGACATGAGGCCCAATAACCGGACAGCGCCCGCCAACCAGTTCATCGGCACCGACCTAAAGATGAGGCTCGAAAGCATCGCCAACGAACTGCTCAACGACGGCATTATCAACGTCAACAAATCGGAGATTGCCAACGAAGAAATTACCGTGCGCGACCTCAGGGAACGGACCGAGCGTACCCTAAACCTGGTGAATGTCCGTGATATCCCGGAAGCGCGTGAATATGCCGGCTACCGTTTTTCCCGTAACTACTTTGAAGTTATCGCCAATGCCGGTTCCGAGATTTTCAACCAGATTATAGAACCGAACCTGATCTTTAATGCCCGGGAGACACAGGCCAAGATTGATGAGGCCCTGGCCAATATTTCCTCTTCGAAGGGGGCTGTGGCGCAGGGGCAGGTAATCATCCGCAGAGGCGATCTGGTGACCCGTGAAAAACACAATATGCTGCAAAGCCTTGCCGAGGCCCGGGCGCAGAATGCAAGCGACCTCGAACGCTGGCTCCGCTACGGGGGTGATGTGATGACGATTCTGGCTATCGTAACCATCTTTTTCTTCTACCTCTATCTCTATCGGAAATCCATCTTCGAGAACAATTCGATGCTGTTGCTCGTACTCATAGCCATGAGTATCATCTGTGTGGCGAGCTCTATCGTCTACGGGCTGGATAATATCTCGGCATACATTATCCCGGTCGCCATAACACCGATCATTCTTACCATCATCTTCGACTCGAGGGTGGGGCTGCTTTCCACTATTACCCTGGCTTTACTTACCGGACTGATCAACGGCAACAACTTTGAATATGTGGCGGCAACCACGGTGGCCTGCAGCCTCGGCCTCTTCTCGGTACGCGATATAAAGAAGCGTTCGCAGTTCTTCTTTACTACACCCGGCATCGTTTTTCTCTGTTATGCGGTGGTGATCACCGGTTTCAACATGACCTCCTTCGAAGGATGGGGAGAGTTCACCGGCGATCTGATGTTCGTAGGCATCAATGCCATTTTTATTCTGTTTACCTATCCGCTGATCCTGCTCTTCGAGAAAACCTTCAATGTCACTACCGATTTCACCTTGCTGGAGCTGGGAGACACCAATCTGCCGCTGCTTAAAGAGCTGATGAACAAAGCGCCCGGCACCTTTCACCACAGCTTGCAGGTAGCCAATCTAGCCGAGGCTGCAGCCGGTGCCATCGGGGCCAACGGGCTGCTTTGCCGGGTGGGCGCCCTCTATCACGACATCGGCAAGATGGAAAATCCGGGCTACTTCACCGAGAACCAGGGCGGCAGCAACGAACACGACAAGCTGAAACCGCGCATGAGCGCCCTCGTCATCAAGGCTCACGTAAGCAACGGGGTCAAGATGGCCCGTGAACACGGGCTGCCCGAGCTGGTCATCGATTTCATCAAAACCCATCACGGCACCTCGGTAATCCGCTTTTTCTATGAGAAAGCAAGGGAAAAGACCGACATGGAAAAGGACGAGATCCGGCAGGAAGATTTTCGTTATGACGGACCCCTGCCCCGCACCAAAGAGACGGGCATCCTGTTGCTGGCCGACGGCGTCGAAGCCGCTTCGCGTGCGATGAAAGACCCCAACTATCAGAAGCTGGAAAACCTGATCAACAAGATGGTTGACGACCGGGTATATGAAGGGCAGCTAAGCAAGACCCCCCTGACTTTCCAGGACCTGCGTGCTATAAAAGAGACCTTCCTTAACATTCTTGTAGGCATCTATCACAGCCGTGTGGAATACCCGGAAGACAAGGACGAGAAAAAACAGCGCCGCAGGGAACGGGAAAAGGAACATGGGCACAAGCAGGAAACCGAAGAGGAAGTTAGAAAAGAGAATGAAGCCGACGGTTCGCATGAACAGCAAGCCGGGGAAAATGACCAAAGCGGCGAAAAACCACCGTCATCGCTCGATAATTACTACAATTCCTAACCAAGGCCATGCACTTTGAACA
>CAYWDK010000028.1:0-2596 GCA_964457025.1 uncultured Balneolaceae bacterium
TGTTAAAGGCGGGCATCTTCCGGTGTCCGCCTTTTTTATAAGCGGCAATTGGTAAATAGTCGATTCTTCATTTAATTGAACGTAGGCGTTATTTGCATCGTTTTTTGGAAGGAAGCTTAAAAAAATTAACCGGTTCCTTATTCGTTAATATTTGATGTCTGAACCCAAAGCTACATATAAATTTGAGCTGGATAGTTACCGGCTGGAGGAAGCTCAGCAGCGTGACCTTGAGCAGCTGCTGGAGGTATGCCACGATCACCTCGACTCGGTTGATGACGAGCTGGTATCCAAGGCCTTCAAGCTCTGCTACTTGTCTCACGAGGGCATCAAGCGTGCCTCGGGCGAGCCCTACTACTACCACCCTATGGCGGTAGCTAAAATCGTGGCTTCGGAGATCAATATCGACGATGTTTCCGTAGTGGCTTCACTGCTGCACGATACGGTGGAAGATACCGAGGTTACACTCAAAGATATCGAGGAGCAGTTCGGCGAGACCGTCTCGCATCTTATTGACGGAGTGACCAAAATTTCGGGCGTGTTTAAGAGCCGCGATACCAAGCAGGCCGAGACCTTCATGAAGCTGCTGCTGTCGATGGCCGAAGACATCCGGGTGGTACTGATTAAATTCGCCGACCGCCTGCACAATATGCGCACCATCCAGCACCTGCCACGCGAAAAGCAGCTGCAGATTGCCACCGAAACGATGGAGCTCTACGCGCCCCTTGCACACCGTTTTGGGCTGTTCAATATCAAAAGCGAGCTGGAAGACCTCTGTTTCAAGGTTATCGATCCCAACTCCTTCAAATTTATCGCCCGCAAGCTGCGTGAAAAGCGGGACGCCCGCGAAGCTTTTATTGAGGAATTCATGCAGCCTATTCAGGATGAACTGGACGAACAGGGCTTCAACTTCGAGATCAAAGGCCGTCCGAAGCATATCTATTCCATTTTTAAAAAGATGCAACGCCAGCAAAAGCCTTTTGAAGAGATTTACGATCTTTTTGCTATTCGCATCATTTTGGAAGACCCGCACAGCAAGGAAGACTGCTGGCGGGTTTATTCAATTATAACCGACTGGTACACTCCCATTCCCAAACGTTTCCGTGATTTTATTTCGGTGCCCAAAGCCAACGGCTACCAGTCGCTGCATACCACTGTAATAACCAGGAAAGGTCGCAAGGTGGAGGTGCAAATCCGGACCCGAAAGATGGATGAGATTGCCGAGAAGGGCCTGGCCGCCCACTGGAAGTATAAAGAAGGCAAGGGCGGTTCGGAGACGCTCGACAAATTTGTAAACTGGGTGCGCGATGTACTTGAGAACCCCAGGCCCGATGCGGCCACCGAATTTGTCAAGGACTTCCAGCTGAACCTCTACCAGGACGAGATCTACGCCTTTACACCCGACGGTGAGCTGCGTACGCTTCCGCAGGGTGCCACGCCCATCGACTTCGCCTTTGATATCCACAGCGAGATTGGCGAACGGGCTATTGCCGCCAAGGTGAATGGCAAGATGGCGCCTTTGCGCCAGAAACTCGAGATCGGCGACCAGGTTGAGATCATCACCGGAAACAAGATCAACCTCAATCCCGACTGGATTAACGACGTGGTGACCCACAAGGCCAAGTCGAGGATCCGGCAGTTTATCAAGCAGAAAGAGCGCAAGACTGCCGACGAGGGACGTGAGCTCTGGCAGAAGAAGGCCGACCGGGCCAACATCGAAATATCCGAGCAGGACCTGATGCGTATCGCGCACAAGCTGAAATTCGATTCCACCCAGCAGCTGTTCTACGAGATCGGGATGGGAACATTTGATGTGAATATCCTATTCAAAACTGTTAAGCAGTTTACCAGTAAAGGACGAGTTGAAGAAGAGGAGGAAGGCAGCCAGCAGCAACTTACCGAAGAAGAAATTCAGGAAACATATATCAATGCGGCACGTTCGGTAGGTGATGAGAAAGCCCTGGTCGTTAATGGCGAGCTGACGAATGTAAAATATTCTTATGCCAACTGCTGCAACCCGATTCCCGGCGACGACGTCATCGGCTTTATCAGTCGTACCGGCGATGTCAAGATCCACCGGTCGAATTGTAAAAATATCCGGCACCTGATTCAGACCGACGGCGAGCGGATCGTCGACGTATCGTGGGCCAAAAACATCGGCTCCAAATTCCTTGGCGCCGTGCGGGTTATCGGCGAAGACCGGGTTGGTATGATCAACGATTTGACAGACGTCTTGTCCAAATCACTTAAAACCAATATGAAAAGTATCAACGTCAATAGCGACAGCGGAATGTTTGAGGGCATCCTGACCGTTTATGTGGATGACATCCACCATCTGGACCGAATCATCGAGCGATTGCAAAAAGTGGAAGGAGTTAAGAGCGTATTTCGTTACGAATAACTTTTTGATTTTTTTACGATCGGCTCCATGTTTTGATTTTTATATCTGTATCAAAAACAATATCATCTACCACATTCAGAGTGGCGTACGGATAAAAAAATCCGATCACATCATACTAACTAGGACATTAAAAAAAGAAAAAACAGCACTATGATCACCTACACGAAAAGAGACCTCGTTCGCAGAGTAGCAGAAGAT
>CAYWDK010000028.1:2696-20253 GCA_964457025.1 uncultured Balneolaceae bacterium
AAACAGCCACTCGAAGAACTGGAAGAAGCGGATAATTAACTTTGTCACAATACGCAAGACTAATAGGAATAGACGTAGGCACTAAAAATGTGGGGTTGGCCCGGACAGATCTTTTACGGACGGTAGCCAACCCTATCGGTACATTTACTCCCTCGGAAGCCCTGAATGAGTTGCAAGAGCTGGTAAAGAGCGAACCGGTAGATAAATTTGTTATCGGCTGGCCGCTTACTCCCAAAGGCGACGAAGGCAAGGCTACCGAGATGGTAAACAACTACATCAACCGACTCAGGAAGCATTTTCCGGACATTGAGATTGTTAAAATTGATGAGCGGTATACCTCCAAGGAAGCTGTTGAAGCTATGGTGGAAGCGGGTGTGCCCAAGATGAAGCGGCGGGAGACCGAACGGATCAACCGGGCGGCTGCTGCCATCATTCTTCAGAAGTATCTCAGCTTGTCAGATAATTGACCATGTCCATACTTCCCATTGTTACATACGACGATGAGATTCTCCGGCAGCAGACCGAGCCGGTAGAGGAGATGACCGATGAGATTCGCCGGCTGGTAGACGACATGTTCGAAACCATGTATAACTCGGACGGTGTCGGCCTTGCAGCCCCGCAGGTAGGTAAGCTGTACCGCATATTTGTGGCCGATGCAGATGGCATGATTTCTAAGGAAGATGACGAAGAGCCGCACGGGCCCGTTGCTATGATCAATCCTGAAATTGTTTTCCGCAGCGAAGAGACCGTCGAGCTTGAGGAGGGATGCCTGAGCATACCCGGGATCAACGGCCCGGTAAAACGGCCCGTTTCGATCCGTGTGGAATACCGGGATGAAGACTTTGAAAAGCAGAGCCTCGAAGTTGACGGCTGGCTTGCCCGCGTTATCCAGCATGAGTACGATCACCTGGAGGGTGTGCTCTTTCTGGACCACCTGTCTGCATTTAAAAGGAAACTGCTGAGCTCGAAACTAAACGATATTGCCGAAGGCCGTATCGAAGCCGACTATCCGCTCGTCCCCAAAAAAACCGTTTCCTAATCATAACCAACTTTTCCGGCCATGAAAATCGTATTCATGGGATCACCCGACTTCGCCATTCCCAGCCTGGAAAAGCTGCATGCTTCTTCCCATACGGTTACGGCCGTTGTCAGCAATGTGGACAAGCGCCGCGGCCGGGGCGGGGGCACTTCGCCCACACCGGTCAAAGCCCGGGCTGAGGAGCTGGGGCTGCCCGTGATCGAGGTAGAGGATCTGAATGCTGATTCTTTCGAAGAAGCGCTCCGGGAGCAAGAGGCCGATCTTTTTGTGGTGGTTGCTTTTCGCATCCTGCCTAAAAACATCCTGGAACTGCCTTCACGCGGTTCCGTAAATCTGCACGCCTCCCTTTTACCGAAATATCGGGGCGCGGCTCCCATTCACTGGGCTGTTATGAACGGAGAAGAGAAAACCGGTTGTACCGTTTTCTTTTTGGATGAGAAAGTGGATACCGGAGCCATCATCAAGCAGAAGGAAACTCCCATCGATGAAAATGAGACCACCGGAGATCTTTACGACAGGCTCAAGCAGATGGGGGCCGACCTGTTGTTGGAAGCAGTTAATGAACTTGAAAAGGGAAGCTTTGAAAAAAGGCAGCAGGATGATTCGAAAGCAACTCCGGCCCCCAAGCTGTTCCGCGACGATTGCAAAGTCGACTTTAGCCGGACCGCCCGCCAGGTACACAATAAAATCCGTGGCTTGAGCCCTTTTCCGACAGCCTGGGGCGAGCTCGACGACCTCAAGTTCAATATGTACCGTTCCAGGATCGGTCCCACCGATACGAAGCTGAAGCCGGGCGAGTTGACGCTGAAAGGCGACGATTTGCTGGCCGGCTGTTCGGACGGCAGTGTAGTGCTGGAGGAAGTCCAGATTGAGGGTTCACGCAAGATGAGTGGCAAGGCCTTTATGAACGGATACAGCGGCACCGGCGTCATCCACTAAAGCCGGAAGAAAAGTCAACAATACAGTTGATAAATTTTAAGATTATTGAGATATACTGTCCAGCAATTGACCGATAACCAAGCCGGATACTGTACTATTTAATCTAAGCTACTACTGTTATGGAACTCACCCCCCTGTTGCAGGCTGCCAAAGACGGTGATTTGGAGTCCGTCAAAAAAGCCAATAAGAAGAGTACGGATCTTAATGAGACGACCAAGAACGGTTCTTCCGCTTTGATCCTTGCGGCACAGAATGATCATTTTGATGTGGTCCGGTATCTGGTTGAAGAGGGCGCCGACCTCAACCTTACTACTTCGATGGGAGGAACCGCTCTGAACCGTGCCGTGGAAAACGGCAACCTCGAGATGACCGGCTATCTGCTTGACAAAGGAGCGGAGATAGGAGATCTGGCCCTTATCGTGGCGGCACGGGAAGGACACCTTGAAGCCGTTAAGCTGCTGGTGGAGCGAGGCGCGAATGTGGATGCACAGCAGCGGTGGGGACAAACCCCGCTTATGCAGGCCGCCCGCGAAGGCCATTCGCTGGTCGTAAAATATCTGCTTGAAAAAGGAGCCAATGTTCGCCTGAGAGAGAAAAACGGTGAGACCGCTTTGTCCATTGCTATTGACAATGACCAGATGGATATCGCCGGGCAGCTTCGCAGGGCCGGAGCTACCATGAGTAAGAAAAAGAGCTCTGCCCCCGTCGATTCACAGATAGATGAAGAAGAAGACGACGACGATGTGGGAGCCGACTTCGAGGATCTGATGGACGACAGTGACCTGCCCGAGGATGTCGATCTTGAAGGAGAAGAAGAAAGCGAAGATTGATCCGGTCGTAAACCCATTCATTCTTTATCGGGCATATAGAAAGTATCTTTTAACTATTCGTTGATAATTGAACTGTGAAACAGTAGTTTCCAACTCTGTTTTGAACAGCATGCATCCTGAAGTGTTTGCCGTTCAAGAGTTTGTTATCTCCAACCGCTAAGCATTGAAAAGAGATCTGAAAGGAAAATCTTATGGCTAAAATTAAAGTAGGAATTAACGGATTCGGTCGCATCGGACGCCTGGTGGCCCGGTCCATTTTAGCATACCATAAAGATAAAATTGAAATTGTCGGCATCAACGACCTGACCGACGCCGGCACGCTTGCCCACCTGTTCAAGCACGATTCGGTACACGGTGCCTATAAAGGCGAAGTTACCGCCAGCGGCAATGCGATAAACATAGACGGAATGGAGATCGGGATTTCTTCAGAGCGCGATCCTGTCCAACTCAAATGGGGCGAGCGCGGCGCCGATATCGTGGTTGAGTCCACCGGTATTTTCAGAAACAAGCAGGACGCTTCCAAGCATATCGAAGCCGGGGCAAAGAAAGTAATTATCTCGGCTCCCGCTAAAGGCGGAGATGTCAAGACGGTGGTACTGGGTGTAAATGACCACGTGATCGACGACGAAACAGAGGTTTATTCCAACGCCAGCTGTACCACCAACTGCCTGGCGCCGATGGTGAAAGTGCTGAACGACAGCTTTGGGCTTGAGAAAGGTTTCATGACAACCGTGCACGCCTATACCGGCGATCAGCAACTCGTTGACGGCCCGCATACAGACCTTCGCCGTGCACGGGCGGCCGCGCACAATATTGTGCCGACAACTACTGGCGCGGCCAAAGCGGTCGGCCTGGTCCTGCCCGAACTGGACGGCAAGCTGGACGGCGGCGCCGTACGGGTTCCCGTGCCCGACGGATCATTGACCGACCTTACCGCAGTTGTGGGCAGGGATGTTTCGGAAAAAGAGGTGCTTGATGCGTTCAGGAAAGCGGCCGAAGGTGAGATGAAGGGTATCCTCCAGTATTCCGAGGATGAGCTTGTTTCTACGGATATTCTCAGCAACCCACACTCGTGCATCTTCGACAGCAAGCTGACCAAGGTGGATGGCAAGCTGGTAAAAATTATCGGCTGGTACGATAATGAAGCCGGTTATTCCGCCCGCACAGCTGATTTAATCACCAAAATAGGGTGAATTCAGTTAACAGTGATCAGTAAGCAGTGAACAGTTGCATATGTTTGTAGGATTCAAGAATCTCTGATAACTGATAACTGATAACTGATAACTGATAACTGCTTACTGATAACTGATAACTGATAACTCGGGACGTAGCGCAGTCCGGTAGCGCACCACGTTCGGGACGTGGGGGTCGCAGGTTCAAATCCTGTCGTCCCGACTTTCAAACGGCATCCGCAAAATCTTGCGGATGCCGTTTTTGTTTTCTAGACAAAGGTCCCGAAGGTTTCCCTGACTCCTCGGGATAATCCCGACTTTTAGTGGTAAAAAGGAACGGACGTTTTACTTAATTTGTGCTACTATCAGGCAAATAAAACCCAAAGTGCTTTTACTATGACAGACTGGAAACAGGTTATCTCTTATGCGGGCAATGGAAGCCCCGATCCGCCGCGCAGGGTGGAGAAGAGTGATGAAGAGTGGAAAGAGCAGCTCAGTGCCGAGCAATACCGGGTGACCCGCCAACACGGGACCGAGCGGGCCTTTACCGGAGAATACTGTGAAGCTCATCAGCCGGGGCTGTATGCCTGTATCTGTTGCGGGACTGAGCTGTTCAACTCTGCCGAGAAATTCGAATCACATTCGGGCTGGCCCAGCTTCACTGAACCTGTGCGTGAGAATGTCATTCGTTATAAAGAAGACCGGAGCCACGGCATGCATCGTGTCGAGGTATTGTGTAATGTGTGTGATGCTCATCTGGGCCACGTGTTTCCCGATGGCCCTGAGCCGACCGGCCTGCGATACTGTATCAATTCGGCAGCTCTGGATCTCGTGGAAGAGGTAAAAGAGTAAAAGGGCGACTTTGCTTAATCGGCTACGGGCGCCGGGAGGGAGACCGTGAAAGTGGTTCCTTCATCCACTTCCGATTCAACATCTATTTCCGCATTGCATATTTCGGAGAGCTTTTTGACGATGTACATCCCCAGGCCATAACTGCTTTCGTTCTCGGTTCCGCTTCGTCCGCCTCCATCTTTCCTTTTGAAAAGGTTATCGAGAAGCTCATCCGACATCCCGATACCGTTGTCTTTAACTTTGGTGATCAGTTTGTTGGGTGAACCGTTCTTTCTTTCGTAGGAGCAGAAAACCTCAACGCTCCCGTTTCTCGGAGTAAATTTAATGGCATTTGAAAGCAGGTTGGCAATGATACGCTCATATTTCTGCTCGTCAATCATGAGTGAGGGTAATTCACTCTCAATGTTGTAGTCAAGTGAAATATTTTTATTTCGCGCGGTAAAACGGAAGAGGTTTACCACCCCTTCAATGCCATATTTCGGCTCATATCGGGAGGGGTTATGATTAAGCTTGCCGAACTGGACCAACTGGCTGTCGAGCAGTTCGCCCACTATATTCTGTATCTGTCCGGCACTTTCGTTGATAATCTGTATCAGGTTTTCTTTCTCTTCTTTGGTAAGGTCGGCCTCGCCGAGGAATTCGGCGGCTCCCATGATACCGGTAAGCGGACTGCGAATATCATGGCCCACCACCTTCATGAGCCGTTCCTTGAAGATATTCATATTCTCCAACGCCTTTTCCCGTTTTCTAAGCCGTAATTTTGTCATTACCTCATCGGCAAGGATCTTCAGGTCCGTTTTCTGTTCATTCGTCAATTCATTGGCTTTATAATCGAGTACACAGAGGCTGCCGATGCGGAAGCCGTTCTCACTGATAAGCGGAGCCCCGGCATAGTAGCGATAATGCGGTTCTTTCCGAACATAGGACCGGTCCCGGAAACGGGGATCTTCGGTAAGGTCTTTTACCTCAAATACCTCATTTTCCATGATGGTATACTGGCAGATACTTTGTGAACGGGGAATATCCTCCGCCGCAGAAATGCCGATACATGATTTGATAAACTGTTTGTCGGTATCGATGAAGTTGATTTGGCAAACAGGCATATTGCACACACGTGCTGCAAGCCGGCTGAGGACGTCAAACTCATCCTCAGGCAGTGTATACAGTATATTGAAAGACTGGAGCTCTTTAAGCCTGTCTGCTTCATTTTCAGGAATGGGAGGTTCCGGTCTGTCAGCCGCGTTGAATTTCGACATAACGCCAGACATGATGATATTTACTTTTTTAATAATTGATGCTGTGTGAATATCTTAATATATAGGCAAAAGAAAAAAGCAGGTATTTAACAGCCATCTATGTCACCCAAAAAAGATCCTCTCATACTTCTGGTCGAGGATAACCCGGCCATTTACAAACTGATTACCTTTAAGCTGAAAAAGTCTGGTTTTCGCTTGGAGCATCGCGAAAATGGTAAAGAGGGCTTTGAAGCCGTTAAAGAGTTAAAACCGGATCTTGTCATTCTCGACGTAATGTTGCCTAGCATGAACGGTTTTGAGATTTTGAGACAGATTCGGGAATCTGAGGATATCAAACATACCAAAGTGATCATGCTGACCAGTAAAAACCGTACCGAAGATCTGGAGAAAGGCTTTAACCTGGAAGTAGAGGATTATATGGATAAGCCTTTCAAGCCACAGGAGCTGGTTATGCGAATTAATAAAGTGCTGGGTTAATTGTCTATTGAGTTAGGAATAGCAGCAATACAAGATACCTATTTCGAGCTGTCCATTCAGCTTTTATGGTCGGTTATGCTGGTGTTGATTGCTCTTACGCTCATCCTTTTTATCACCTCTGTCGTTGCACGAGCCCGGCATCGCCGATACGACCAGAAAGTACAGGCTTTTCAGGACAAGCTGTACCCGGTAATACTGAGCTATCTTGATGAGGAAATGACCGAAGACGAGGTTGAAGAGGTATTCAGCGGACAGGGGCTGGAATATTCGGTTTTCGAAGGCATCATTTTTGAAATGCTGGAAAGTCTGGAAGGGGAAGATAACTACAGGCTACAGGAACTCCTTTTCTTGTCTCCCATATTCAACTATCACCTTGAGCAGCTGGGTTCGGGCAATGATGTGACCCGGATCAAAGCCTGTACCTATTTCAGTTATCTGCGGCTCGTAAACTTCAAGGTGATTCAGCGCCTGCTTGATTTTCTGGATTCCGATAACAAGTTACTCGTTTTTTCGGCTGCTTCGGCCCTTATGGCAAGCCGGGAGGTGGAAATCAGGGCAAAGGCCTTGCGTGTAATCATGGCACAGAAACATTATTCGGGGATGGCACTTCTGGAGATGGTTTACAAATTCCATAATGAAGAAGACGAGCAGATGGACGAGGAAGCAGAAGTGTTGCACTCGCTCATCGAGAATGAAAAAATACCGGTTGAGAATGCCGCCGTATTGATAGAAGGGGCGGCGGAGCTGGGATACCAGCAGTTGCTGCCTCAATTCAATGAAAAGCTAAAATCACTGAAAAGCCGGTGGCGGGATCCGGTTATACTGAAGGCGTTGATAAGAGCCCAGGGGGTATATTACAACGCCAAAGCAGCACCGGATATCCTTCAACATCTCTATCACAAGGATGCCGGGGTACGTAAGATGGTAGCTTTTTCGCTTGGACAGTTCGGAGGAGAGGAAAACCTGAAGGCACTCTATAACCTGCTCTATGACCCCGAATACGAGGTAAAGTTCATGGCTGTCAAAATGCTCAATGAGAATGGCGAAGAGGGATGGAAAATGCTGGAGCAGTCGTACGAAATACCCCATTTAAAGACACTATCTATAGTTAAGACACTTTAGAAGTTATCCTTATGAATGAAATAACCTCATATGTGCAGGAATTTGTGAATTTCATGGAGCCACTGAACTGGGTTTTCATCTTCTATTTCCTGTCTGTCAACCTCATTTATATCGGACTGGTCTGGGTATCGTTCTTTTATATCCGTTCTCAAGAAAAATACCGGGATGTCTACCAGATGACGGGACTGTTCCGTTCCGAACTCTACAAACCCGTAAGTATCCTTTCGCCGGCTTACAATGAAGAGGCGAATATCATACAGTCGGTCGAAGCGCTGCTGCAGATTAAATTTCCGGACTTTGAGGTTATTGTCATCAACGACGGCAGTACCGACCAGACTCTGGATAAGCTGAAAGACCATTTTGAGCTGTACCCTATCGATACACCGGTAAACCTTCCGCTCGACCATGAGCCTATAAGGCAGGTATATAAATCGGAGCGGTACACCGAACTGGTGGTGGTAGACAAGGAAAACGGGCGTAAGGCCGATGCCCTGAATGCAGGCATCAACATGGCCAGCAAAGAGCTTATCTGTGCCATAGATGCGGATTCCATCCTGGATCCGGATGTGCTGATGAAACTGCTGCGCGCTTTTGTGGAGGATGAAAATGTGGTGGCGGTAGGAGGTATCGTACGCGTAGCCAACGGCTGTACTATCGAAGACTATATCGTGCGGGAGGTCGGCATGCCCGAAACGTTTCTGGGAAGGATA
Source organism: uncultured Balneolaceae bacterium (assembly GCA_964457025.1). GTDB lineage: Bacteria > Bacteroidota > Rhodothermia > Balneolales > Balneolaceae > CAYWDK01. Next base: position 11,094 of record CAYWDK010000028.1, read on the forward strand.
CAGGCCGTAGAGTACCTTCGGGCTTTCCTTTTCGGAAGGGTGGGCTGGGACTATTTCGACAGCCTGCTCATCATTTCCGGGGCTTTTGGCGTATTCGACCGGGCGTCGGTTATGGAAGTGGGTGGCTACGAACACGATACGGTAGGTGAGGATATGGAGCTGGTGGTACGCCTGCACCGCCATTTCAGAGAGAAAGAAGAGAAATATACCATCCGTTTTCTGCCGGAGCCGGTATGCTGGACGGAAGTACCCGATGACTGGACGGTTTTGGGAAGGCAGCGCAACCGCTGGCAGCGGGGACTGGCCGACAGCCTCTGGAGACATAAAACAATGCTCTTTAATCCAAAGTACGGACGGCTGGGTCTGCTGGCCATGCCCTATTTCGTCTTCGTTGAAATGCTGGGACCGGTAATAGAACTGATTGGTTTCGGTTACTTCTTTGCTGTTTTGGCGCTCGGGCAACTTAATTCTACTTTCGTACTCCTGTTTTTTTCGGTAGCTATCATGCTGGGCATGGTGCTTTCGGTTTCAGCAGTGATATGCGAGGAGTTTACCTATCGCAGGTACCAGTCTACCAAAGATGTCGCTATTCTCACGCTCTATGCCTTTGTGGAGAATATTGGCTACCGTCAAATCCACACTTGGTGGCGCTTCAAGGGGCTGATAGACTTTTTTAAAGGCAACAAAGAGTGGGGAGAGATGGTACGGAAAGGGCTATCGTCGGACGAAGAGGAAGAAAACACCGCTGCCGATACGAAGAAACAGAGTGAGGTGCCGCAGCTTGGGTCTGACCCTCATCCGTTTTGGAGAAAACTGAGGCATGCCGGTTACTGGTCGGTAGTCGGCCTGGCAGCGTTTTTGGTGGGCTTGTTGATTTTAAGCGTGATGGCTGAGCAACAGCTTCTGCCGAAAATATTGTCCCAGTTCTTTGCCGGCTAAAAGCGGTAGATGATTCCTATCCGGCCCTGCCAGTGGTTGCGATAGGTATCGGGGCTGTACTCCTCACGCTGGTATTTTATACCGGCCCGTATGGCGAAGAGCGAACTCAGCTCTTTTTCCAGGCCGATTCCTGCCTCCAGCGATCCCAGCCTGTTGATATCCTGCTGGGAGTTCAGTCCCGTAGTGGCGGAACCCGCTCCCAGAACCAACTCGATAAAATTATTGGGGTTGGAAAGGAAGCGCCGGGCAATCAGGTTGAATGAAAGGCTGCGTCCTTCCAGGTCAGGGGAATAATAGGCACGGCCCGAAAGCCAGTAATTCTTTAAGTAGTGACTCAGCGATACGGTGTAGACAAAGATATTGGGATCGTTAAAGTGCAGGTACCGTAAGCCGATACCCGCTTCAAAGTTCCCCGGGATGGTACGGTAGAGCGTTGCTCCCAGCCGGTAGTCGGGGAAGAAGGCACTGCCGGAGATCCCCGTATTTACATAGGCGTACATCTTGCGGCTAAGGCGTGGGTATCCATCCAGCTCAAGTTGATAGTCGTCGGTCGAAAAACGGCTCCCGTACTGGATCCTGCCCTGGAGATCCCCGGCCGAAGTATTTCTTTGCAGCTCGAAAGTACCCAAATGCCAGGGGTCGAAGGTTTTGTTAAAGCTGTCAAAAGTATAGATAGTGCGTGCCTGCCAGTTGAGGCGGCTTACGTTGAGGCCTTCAATCAGGTCGTGCACGAAGGGATAGCCCGGATCTATCGAGAGCACCTGCCGGTACTGGCGTATCGCTTCATCATCTTTTCCCAGTCCCTCCAGAGAACGTCCCTTGCGGAAGATCAGTTCGGGATTTGAGGAGTGGTGTCGCAGTCCTTCTTCGGAAAGGCGAAGGGCATCGCTGTAGTTGCCCGTTTCCAGCATTACGTCAACCAGGGTGATGCGGGCGTTAATAAGCTCCGGCGATTCTTCAATGACCTGCAGGAGAATCTCTTCCGCTTTCTCCATCTGGCCGTCCCAAAAATAGAGCCTGCCCAGAAATTCGCGTACCTCCGTGTAGTCGGGGGCCGCTTCGAGTGCCCGCCAGGCCAGCGCTATGGCTTTGGGATAATCCTCTTCTTCAAAAGCGGCTTGCCGGGATTGAGCATACAGCAGGTCGGCATTGGTCGTGTCAGTATCCTGAGCCTGGCCGGCTGCTGCCGATGCCAGGATCAGAGAAAACGATAGTGCTATGAGAAGTAGTTGTCGCATAGCGTTAATGATTAAGTTTTGCAGTTATGGACTTTTGATGTCATAGCTGCTGGTGATTTCGGAGCCTTTTTCCATGGCTTTGGAGACCGAACAGTATTTGTTGAGCGACAGGTCGATGGCCCGTTCCACCTTTTTGGGATCCAGGTCGCCGGTAAAGGTGAAGTGTAGGTGGATGGTTTTGAAGACGGAATAGGTGCCGCTTTCGGATTTCTGCTTGTCGCCGTCTACTTCAATATGTAATGCTTTTAAATCCTGTTTCTGTTTCTCCAGTATGCCCATGATGTCGATGGCGCTGCACCCGCCCACACCGGCAAGCAGCAGCTGAAGCGGACTCAAGCCTCCATCCAGACCACCTATGCTGGTGGTTCCGTCCATTCGAATGGAACCGCCTTCTTCATTGTGAGCTTCCATATGTTGTTTCTTGTCCAGCTTGTCAACGGTGATTTTCATAAGCAGAATGTAGAGTCTTTAATTAGGGTTGCCGTAAGTGTACAAACAAGCGGGGTTTCGGGATAGTTTATTCCCCCAAGTGTTTGTGATTTCCTTTTTTGTGGCGCTTCTTCAGTCGCTTCACTACTTTTTTCATGGATATGTCCCGTTCCACCAGCAGCACCATCAGGTGGAACAGCAAGTCGGCCGCCTCGCCCACCAGCTTTTTCTTCTTGGAATTCTTTGATTCGATGACGGTCTCGACCGCTTCTTCGCCTACCTTCTGGGCGATCTTGTCGATACCTTTATTAAATAGATAGGTAGTGTAGGAATCTTCGGGCAGCTCCTCACGGCGCGACTGTATCAGCTCTTCCAGATCCACGAGGAAATCCATTTTACCGGCTTTGGGCTTGAACTTCTTTTGATGAAAGCACGATTTCTTGCCGGTGTGGCAGGTCGGCCCCTGGGGTTCGGCCAGGATAAGCAGGGTGTCGTTGTCGCAGTCGGCCTGCAGGTCCACCAGTTTGAGCGTGTTGCCCGAGCTTTCGCCTTTGGTCCAGAGCCGTTCTTTACTGCGGCTGTAGAAAGTGACGGTCTCTTCTTCCAGCGTCCGTTCCAGCGCCTCTTTGTTCATATAACCCAGCATCAGAACCTGCCAGCTGTTGGCATCCTGTATAATAGCGGGGATAAGGCCGTCGCCTTTGGTAAAGTCCAGTTTTTTAATCTCCATCAGATCGGAATGATTATCGGTTTTATGGGAAAAAGAAAGTAAACAAATAACCGGAAACTGTTAAGTTTTAACTTTTAATTGGGGGATGGGCAAAGGAAAGCCGGCTTCCTAGAGACGCACCGGAATGCCGGCCTCTTTCATCCTGCTTTTCAGTTCCCGGATACCTATCTCCCTGAAGTGAAAAATACTGGCGGCGAGTACGGCGTCCGACTTGGCGTCGGTTACGGCTTCGATACAGTGCCGGATGGTCCCCGCACCGCCGCTGGCTATGACAGGGATCGATACCTTTTCATTTACCCGTTTCAACAGCTCCAGGTCGAAACCTTCTTTGGTGCCGTCACGGTCCATGCTGGTGAGCAGTATTTCTCCGGCGCCTCGCTCTTCGGTTTCTATTATCCACTCGATGGCGTCTTTGCCGGTATCGACGGTGCCACCGCTGATAAATACCTTCCAGCTGTCGCCACTTCGTTTGGCATCTACGGCGGCTACGATGCACTGGGAGCCGAAGCGTTGGGAGGCGCGGCCGATCAGCTCCGGATCTTTCACGATAGCGCTGTTAAGCGACACCTTGTCGGCACCGGCATGCAGCAGCTCTGCAATCTCCTCAACCGAACGGATGCCGCCGCCTACGGTAAAGGGGATGTCGAGTACGCCGGCTATTTTGCGAACCAGATCGATGAGCGTTTTTCGCTTCTCTTTGGTAGCGGTGATATCCAGAAAGACCAGCTCGTCGGCGCCCTCTTCGGCATAGCGGCGAGCCAGTTCGACCGGGTCTCCGGCGTCTTTCAGTCCTTCAAAGTTGACCCCTTTGACAGTGCGCCCGTCTTTGATATCGAGACAGGGGATAATTCGTTTTGCGAGCATAAGTGGTTTTATTGAGATGTACCGATGCCTTCAAAAATAACAAAAACAGCTTCTCAAAACAGGGTATATCCCGTTTGAACAGTGTCCTGCAAAAGTAAAAAACGACTTTTAAAACTTTGCTGTAACATTTTACGGTTTGACACTCTTATTAATAAAGGCTGAATAGAATTATATATTAAGATCATCTGCAGCCGCTCCGGGGATTAGCTCCCGGATAAAAATGAAATCTCTAAAATTATTGTCTATGGACTGGGAACGAATTGGCATTGCAGCAGGGAGGTTTTTCCTTAGGTTAATTGAGTACTGCTTTAAAGCCTGTGCGCTGTTGGCTGCAGGTATTGTTATGGTTGCACCCGGAGGATTTTCTCAAAAGATAGGCGCCGGATTTTCCAATCTTTCCGGAGTTTTGCGGCAATTGGCGGAACTTCCGTCAGAGATCAGATCTATGGCCGTGCTGATAAAAGACTACAACACCCTTCCTCCGTCGACCTTCAATGAAATGTACACCGCCGGTATTGAACCGGTTATGGCCTATCTGAATAACATCAACATCTATTTTGAATTGCTGGGCCAAAGTTTGAGCAGCCGGCCTTTAGCCACGTTGGGAGCGGCCCTGGTACTGTTCGCCTCCTTTTATCTGTTGGCATGGGTTATCCGGTTCTACCGGCAAAAAGGACAAGGCTCCTGGAAGACACAAATGGAGAGAGAGTTTGGAGACAAAATTTTCAAACTTTCTCCAAAGCCACTTCCCAATGCCCCCATGGAAGCTACCCAAAATACAGTGCCTGTAAAGCAGGAGAAGTCCCGGTCATTTTCTGCAAAAAAAGTTTTTAAACGGAAAAACTCTTCCCAGTCTTCAGCGCCTTCGGATATTGCTACGAAAAAGACCATCAGCCAGAGTGCGCCTTCCGAATCAGCCGGCGGCAGCTCTATCGGTGACGCACTTTCCAGGCCCACGATTCCTCCACGGCCTAAAGTGAACGAACCGGCTTGGCTTACCAAGCATCGTACTTCTCATAAGGCGCGGCGTAATGCCCAAAAGCCCGAAGTTGAGGCTGAGGCCAAAGCCAAAGCTAATGCCAATAGTAATGGTACCGATTCGACTTTGACGGATGAGGCTGCCGCCGCTTCCAATTCCAAAAATAAAACGGCAAAGCAGACAGAGCCAGGAGCCGGAAATACGGTCCGGGATTCTTCCAAAAAAGATGCACCCGATCAGTCGAAACCGAAAGAATCGTCTGCTTCGTCCCCCGCAAAACCAGCGGCACCCAAGTCCAAGCCCGAATCCAAAGTCATTACGTCTCAGAACCCACCTTTTAAGCCGGTTCCAAAACCGGACGCCGGTAAAAAAAAGGAGGTAAGTGAAGAGCCCGATCCGGAAGACCTGAGATTTATGCTTTCTGCCAATTCGGGTTGATTTTTCATGCGGATGGAATTGCATTTACCCGGAGCCCGTTGACTACCTTCGGTTGAGGCACACAGGAGAGACCAGCTGCTGTTTGCTAGATACTGAGTGGAAACCGACAGGCTTAAAAGGGTACAGTGTATGAACCATCAATTTATTCAAAAGGCGGATACGGGACTCCCTCCCAAGAGATTATTTCTGGAAGTTATGCAGAGCAACCATTCGCTTTTGCTGGAGCCTCCGGCTATAATCAGCTCATCTGTCGATACGGAAAATGCTTTTCTTAAACGATCTATCGGCCTGTACACCAGCGGCAGTACCGGCGAAGCCCGTTGTATCTGGAACAGTTTTGAAAATTTATGGCACAATGCCATCATTTCCGCCAAGGCCTTCGGCATTACCTCTTCCGACCGCCTTCTTTTTCTTGCCAAACCGTGGCATGTGGCCGGTCTGAGCTGGGCGTTGATGGCTGAAGCAACCGGCTGCCTCTACCATTTTATGGCTACGGTGCCGGGTGAGAAAAACCAGTGGTACCGTGAAGTGAGCCGATTTAAGCCGGATTATCTGTTTACGGTACCTGCTGTCTTACGGAGCCTGTACGATTTTGAAGAGTGGTTTGTGCCGCACATCGTATACGGAGGTTCACCTATCGGACAGGAAGATTATCCCGACTTGCTACAGCATGCCGATACGGTTTACCAGGGATACGGGCAGACCGAGGCGGGTGGACTTATCAGCACAAAGAAGCTAGAGCTAAAAGAGAAGATGGGCGCACGCGATCATCTCTGTTACGGCACTCCCCCTGCGGAAATCTCGGTGCGCTGCAATGGAAGCCCGGAAGCTCCCGCGCCTATTTTTATAGATTCACCCACTTCTGTTTACGGCGAACTGTACGACAGTGGGGATGAGGGCTATTTTGATTCCAAGGGAGAGCTGTATGTGGTGGGCCGCAGGAAGAGCCGGTTTAGGCGTTAGCTGTCAAAGTTTTTCATCTCTTCAAGCGACAGTTTTTGTTCGTAGTAGGCTCTGCCCACCACTACACCGTAGAGCCCGTTTCTCTCAAGTTGCTGCAGGTCTGCAGCATTCGCCACACCACCTGAGGCGATGAAGTTCAGGCCGGGATAATCAGCTTTCAGTTTTTTATAGAGTTCGAAATTCGGTCCCGCAAGGGTCCCGTCTTTGGATATGTCGGTGCTCAGTACGTAGCGCAGGCCGCTGTCGAGCATCGGCTGGAGGAAGGCACGCAAAGGTTCGTCGGATACTTCAGTCCACCCGCTAAAGGCGACCTTGCCGTTTTTGAGGTCCATCCCCAGTATAGCGCTTCCGGGATGCTCCCGGAGCAGCCGGTACCACTCTTCCTTGTTTTTTACCGCCATGGAGCTGCATATGAGCTGTGAAATACCCGCATCCAGCAGGGAAGAGACGTCTTCATAAGTACGGATACCTCCGCCGCTCTGAACCGAGAGTCCGGTCTCTTCAATAATTTCCCTGATTATATCCAGATTTTTGAAGCGGCCCTCCCGTGCGCCGTTCAGGTCAACGATATGAATATGAGAAAAACCCGCTTCCCGGAATTTCCAGGCTTCTTTGAGCGGCTCATTATTATAAACGGTAGCCTGTTCGTAGTCTCCTTTGTGCAGCCTGACCACTTTTCCGTCCAGAAGGTCAATGGCGGGGATAACTTTCATAGAGTCAGTTTTGGGGTGATTTGTTTCGGGCGCAAAAGTTAACAAGAAAATAACTTAACGTTGTTAAAATTTTGAAATCGAGTGGTTATAATAGGACAAACAGAACAAGGAAAAACCTCCGTTAAGATGAAAACTCCACAATTGCTTTTTCTTCCGTTACTGACAGCCCTCTTGTTCTCATTGGTTTTGCAGCCAGCACAGCTTCACGCTCAGAGCCGGGCAAGCGGTACCGTCTTTAATGACATCAACGGTAACGGTAGCATGGACCGCAACGAAAAAGGCATCGCTTCGGTGGCTGTCTCCAACGGCCGGGAGGTGGTGCTGACCGATGCCAAAGGCCGCTACGAACTGCCCGTGGATGACGACACGATCCTTTTTGTAATCAAGCCTTCAGACTATAGCCTGCCTGTTGACGACAGAAGCCTTCCGGAATTCTACTATATCCACAAGCCGGCAGGTTCGCCGGAACTGGATTTTGCCGGCGTTGAGCCCACAGGTCCGCTGCCCAAAGCAGTTAACTTTCCGCTCATCAAGAGTGAGGAGAAAGAGGAATTCAAGGTGATGGTCTTCGGCGACCCACAGCCCTATACCGCCCAAGAGGTCGATTATTTTGACCGGGACATCGTCACCGAAGTGGCCGGGATAGAGGGCTATGAGTTGGGCATCAGCCTGGGTGACCTTGTAGGCGACGACCTGGACCTCTTCGATCCCTATACAAAATCCGTAAGCCGGGTAGGGATTCCATGGTTTAACGTTTATGGGAACCACGATATGAATTTCGATGCGGAAAGCGACCGGTATGCCGACGAGACTTTCGAGGCGACGTTCGGGCCGGCCACCTACGCCTTCAATCACGGCAAGGTGCACTTTATTATCCTGGATGATGTGGTCTATCCCCGAACCGACGGGGAGTCGGGATACATCGGCGGGCTGACCGAAAAGCAGCTGGCTTTTATTGAAAACGATCTCCGGCATGTATCCAAAGACCGGCTGATTGTACTGGCCTTTCACATTCCAACATTTATGCCGGAAGGCTGGGGACGTACCTACCGCGAGGAAGATCGTGACAGGCTCTTTGAGCTTCTGAAAGAGTATCCACATACGCTTTCGCTGTCGGCGCATACCCACATCCAGAGAGTCCATTTCTTTGATCAAGAGGATGGCTGGAAACAGGAGAAGCCCCACGTGCACTATAACGTCGGCACCACTTCCGGCGACTGGTGGTCGGGTACGCCCGACGAGCGCGGCATTCCGCCTACGATTATGCGCGACGGTACTCCCAACGGCTATGCCGCTCTCACTTTCAAAGGAAATGAGTACGTATTTGATTATAAAGCAGCCGGCTCGGAAGCGGATTACCGGATGAGTATGTGGGGGCCGGAGGTGGTGCCTCAGTATTCCTGGCACGGCGCAGAGCTGTATGTAAACTACTTTCTTGGGAGTGACAGCACGCGGATCGATTACCGCATGAAGGGGGAAGAAGACTGGAGCAGGATGTCCAAAGCCGAAGAACAGGATCCGAATATCGCACAGCTGCGTCAGAAGTGGGATACGGCTACGGAAGTGCTGCCCGGCAAGCGCCCCTCCAACCCGGCAACTTCCACGCACCTGTGGAAAGTGAGGGTACCCAATAACGTTGCCTTGGGAGAGCAGACGATCGAGATCCGTGTCACCGACCTCTTTGGTCGGCGGTTCTTCGATACCTTTACATACGAAGTGGTAGAAGCCGAAAATGCCGCAGGGAACTAAGTAGGTCGGGCGGCGGACCGTTTGTGGTCTTCCACCATCTGCAGGTAGTTCTGCAGCAGGAGGGAGCCGGCATCTCCCGATTTTTCGGGATGGAACTGCACGCCCATGATGTTCTCGC
>CAYWDK010000029.1:0-6058 GCA_964457025.1 uncultured Balneolaceae bacterium
TTCAGGCGGCAGGCAGGGTAAAAATAAACGTAGTGCCCTTACCCTTTTCGCTCTCCGCCCGGATCTCGCCTCCGTGCTTCTCTACAAAGTCGATGCAGAGATCAAGTCCCAACCCCGACCCCTTCTCTCCGCCTGTGCCCCGGGAGGTAAAAGTGGTTTGCTTGTCCATCACTTTATTCAGCGTCTCTTTGTCCATGCCTACCCCTTCATCCGCCACCGAAATTTTGACCATCCCGTTTTCTTTTTCCGCTTCCACCCTAATTTTCCCGCTCGGATGTGAAAACTTGATCCCGTTTGCAAGCAGGTTGCGGAGAATCGTTTTCAGCATATTGGGATCGGCATAAACATGAAGACCATCCGGAATCCGGCTCGTTAATTTAATCCCTTTTTCATCGGCATGCGGACGAGCCAGCTCAACAATGGACGAAACAACTTCAGCAAGCCGCAGTTTCTCAGGCTCGGAACTTACCTCCTTAAATTGGTTCTTTGACCAGAGCAACAGGTCATTCAACAGATCGGAAGTGCTTCTCGCCCGCTTATCAAGCATCTTTAAAAGATCCAGCAGTTCTTTCCTGGAAATATTCTCATAATCTTCCAGAATCATATCGAGGGTACCCGTAATTCCGGCCGATGCATTCTTCAAATCATGGGATATGACTGAAAAAAGCTTGTCCTTTTGCCGGTTCAGCTCCTTGAGCTTTTCATTGGTTTCACGAAGCTCCTGCTCCGCCTCTTTCCGCTTGGTGATATTCCGGACGGCACCAAGGTATCGCGAACCGTTATGCTCACCCAGCCTTGACAGGACGGCCACATACCACTGCCTGCCCGCATCGGTCTCTACGCTGTAATCAAATTTGAATTGCTCCTCACCCTTATCCAACTCCTCAAACGCCCGGTCCAGTTTCTCGCACACATGGGGAGGCAATACCTCACGGTAGTTTTTCCCAAGAAATACCTCTTTGGGTTGAATAAGCTCGTCCCGGTGGTTGGTGGTAAGATAGTCATCGATAACACCCTCAGCCGTAAAGACAAAAAGCATGTCATGAAAGGCATTAAGTATGGAACTCATGTAATCACTCATGAAATGCTCGCTATAAAATTTCCTTTAAGATTACCGGAATGTTGAATCCGGTTTGTCGGCTGACCTTTTCTGTTAATCTGCAAAATATGAATTAATGTTCCCTTTAAAATCAGGCAAAACAGTGACCTGGGCCACAAATTTTGTGATGAAACGGCCGAAAGCCACCAGATCATTTCGTGAAAAGACAGCCTACACAACGGCAATGATGTACGCCCTGGTATCTCACTGTCAAAATATTTCCGGGATGAGACAAGAAGTGAAACCAAGAAACCTCTTCTCTCAGCCGTCTCAGGTCGCCTTGCCGCCGATGAGACCGAAGATGGCGCCCGTGCCCGCTGAGACAATCGTCTTGAGGTAAGCGGTCAGATCTTCTTGCCCCTCGTTCATCTGGTCGATACTGATGACCATCCACACCAGAACAATCAAGACAATAAAAGTGATACTGAAAACAGCCAGAAGAGTAAGCTTATAGTTCTTGCTAACCATTTCGGGAATCTGTCTGGAGGCGGAAGGCCCTTTAGGTGCGTCCATTGATTTCTTACTGCTGCTACCAACACCGGAGCCCGATCCGGATCCGCCTATTCCGGCCGGCGGATCGGCTGTTTTACCTGAGTCTGCCTCGGACTTTTTCTTTCCCGGTTCCGGCCTGGCTTCGATCTCGGTATTGGTCAATGGATGCGTGACTGTTTCTTTGATGATAGACAAGGTTTTGTTCATGGCAACCTCCCCAGAATATTTTGGTTATATATACTCCTCAAGCTACTAATTTTATTCTATTTATATACAATTTTAAGAAGTTGGAAATTGCGGCACCTTTAATGTGGAAAAGGTCTTCTAATCCTGCGATAAAATTTACCAAGGGCGGGATAGTTCAGGCTGCAAATAAAAAAAGGAGCGGAAATCACTTCCCGCTCCTTTTTAATAAAGCTAATAGTGCCTAGTCGGCATCCAGCGCATCGTTGATGGTTTTCAACAGGTGCTGGGTATGTGCCTGGGTGGACTGGTTGCCCGCCCGCCGGCTTTCCAGCATGCCTTTGATGCGATTGAGCTGGTAAAGCGCCTGCGACTGGGCTACATAGTCGTAGTCTTCGGCCCCGTCTTCGCTGATCACATAAGCCAGACGCTTGGTGTAATCAAGCTGCAGGTTCTGGCGGAAGGTATTCACATTGCCGCGGATATCGGCATTGAATATGGCCGCTGTCAGGTCGTTCATGAAGGTGCCGAGTGGATACTTGTTGCCATACAACTCGGTGTTGGTGATACGTTCAACAGTATTGGGGTGCAGCAAGTGAGCCAATACGCCCTGATGCATGTTCAGGATCATGGCGTGCAGCTTCGGATCTTCGGAAGTGCTGAAGAAGTTGAAGCCACGGCGCTGGCGCTGCAGGTAGTTGTAGAGATCATTGGGCGCGTCAAAGGCGTCGGGAGCAAAGATGTACTCCGTCAGGTAATTCATCGCCTTTTTCTGATAATCCAGCGGTACCGGCGTATAGGGCTGGGTGGCGCCCGGCTGTCCGGCGAAACCGCGGTCTACATAGACACCGCCGATGTAGCGCGACATCACACGGCCGGAGTTGGAGTAATTGCCGAAGAGTGTCATAAAGGAGTCATACAACTCCTGGTACGACTGCCCCTCCTTGCTGTATTTATCCTTGATGCGCGGCAACATCTTATTAACCAGTTCGATGCGGGTCTTGGCAAACTCTACAGCATCGCTGGTCATATCGCCGGTCATCACTTTCGGGTCGATGGCCTTGCCGGGCGAGCGCATGTCGTCGGCGTCGTTACCGAACTGAAGCTCGTGCTCGGTAGAGCGTGCCAGCAGCTCGTCGCGGGCTTCGCCCTCGGCATCCGGGTCGTAAGCGAACTGGATGGCCCAGTCGTCATAAGTACCCGGAACGGTAGTGTAATACTGTCCCTGGTCTTCTTCGTTGAGCGCCAGGTTTACATTCATATAGTCCATAACCGAACCGGAAAGCCCTACGCGCTTGGTGAGCTCCTCATTGTTGATCTCTTCGGGGCTGTGCAGGTTCGAAGCCTTCATATTGTGATTGAGTCCCAGCGTGTGGCCTACCTCATGCAGGGTAAGCTGAACCAGCGCCTCGTGGATCAGCTGATCCATCTCGGCTTTGCTCGCGCCGCGGTCCATCAGTACCGCACGGCCCAGCGTCAGGTTCTCATAAAGGTTGTAGCCTACCGAACACATACGTGGATCTTTGGCATGCATCTGCTCCAGCTGTTCGGCGGCGGTCCAGAGTTCGGACATCTTCACGCGGTTGGTAAAGAAGACATACTCGAGCATGATATCGGCACCGATGATCTCGCCGGTGCGCGGGTTCACGAAACTGGGTCCGTAGCCGCCAAAAGGAGGATAGGGCGAGGAAGTCCAACGCAAAACGTTGTAGCGGATGTCGCCGGCATCCCAGCTGGCGGTGTCGGGCATCTGTTTAACGACCATGGCGTTGCGGAAGCCCGCTTTTTCAAATGACTTGTTCCAGGCCAGCACGCCTTCGCGGATGGCGTCGCGGAACTCTACCGGGGTGGTGTTCTCGATCCACCAGACAATAGGCTCGACCGGCTCCGACATGGCCGCGTCGGGATTCTTTTTCTTCAGGTTCCAGCGCTGCACCAGGTCACGGTAAGGTGTATGCGACTCGGAAGTCAGGTTGTCCACCTGTGTGGTGAAGTAGCCCACGCGCGGGTCGGCCAGACGAATTTCGTAGTCGTTTTCCGGCATCTCGATCAGCGAGTGCTGTGCTACGATAGAAACCGAACGGGGGTCGGTGATGTCGTTGCCGCCGCCGCCCAGCGGATACTGCTCGTCAAATACATATTCAACCACCAGGTCGGTATTCTGCGGATAGCTGTTAATCTCGCGGTACTTGGTCTTTTCCTTGCTGAGACGGCCCAGGCTGAAAGCGAAAGGCGACTGCCCGGGAAAGCGCGGCGGTTTCACTTCGTGCAGGGTCTCGCTGAGGAACAGGTTATCAGCATTCAGCAGGAACTTGCCGGCCTCCTTGTCGTGCACAATAATCTCTTCCGACGCCAGTATCGCATCGCTCATATTGGCTTCGGAAGCCTTGCTCAGCGCGTTGTCGGGATCGAAATAGAAGTTGGTATTGACCTTCACGAATTCGATACGGTCGTAATTGCGGCGAGTCTTAAGGACGGTATTCTCGCGAAACTGGCCTCGGAAACGTCCGGCGAAGACCGTGCCGTTTTCTATATAAGTAAAGTAGATAAACTCTTTACCAATCTGATCTTCGTCGATGGCAATTTTGGACGTTCCATCGGTTGTATCCTGGTAAACGGTGAAAAGTCCCTCGTAAGCAACCGAATTCTTGGTTTCACTTGCGATGGTTTTATCACCGTTGGAAGCGGCAGATCCGCCATTCGACGGTGTCGCGCTTTGGGTTCCCTTCTGGGTGGTAGCGCAGCCTGCCAGCAGCAGAAGCACTACAGCCATAGAAGAAAGACGTAAGTTTAGTTTAGACAGTAGCATAGGATCATGGTTTATGAATATTGACTTTTACAGTTTTTTACTGAACAAATACGTGTCAGGGAAGATCGGCAACAATTCGGATGTGATTTCACCCGGCGCCAAGTATGCCTTATGGTTCGGTACGTTGTACCCTTTCGTTTTATATAAACAAATGAATATAGATAATTGAGTGGAATAGGCAAACTTTATAGTCGTCAGAAGTGAGACGGAGAACCTCCGGCCGTCAATCCTCTTCTTACTTCATACTTACTACTAATTACCAAGGACTTATTGATCACTGATCACTGTTTATTGTTCACTGCAAAGGCCTTAGTTTTAGATAAATTTAAATCCATTAACAAAGAACCGCCATGGAAAAGATGCACCGGCTTAGAAAAGCCATTGAAGAGTATATTTTTGAGAACGGCCAGGAGTACCGCAGGCTGCTGCTGTCCAAATCGTTTTACGAGGCGCTGAAGAAGGAAGCTGAAGAACACGACTCCAAAGTAGACCTGCCCCGCATTGAGGTGAAGGAGAATGCGGATTACGATTTTAAGCTGTTGCCTTAGGAACGGTTCCCGACCTTGTCGGGACTGACCCATTCCGGCGGGCGTCGGAATGTGACGGTTGGGTGAAGAGGCAGAGCCGCATATTATTTTCTGTAAATTGGGGCATATTGGTTGATGACCGTATATTTTGAGGGCGTGAAGCGCTATATTTACAATCGTTTCTATACCTAACAGTCTATGTCGGGGACCCATGACGAGATTCATTATACAGAGAGCCCTTCTGTTTTTGCTGCTGATTCCCATTCCGGTTTCGGCCCAGCAGGATAGCAGCCGTAGCGGGGAAGAAGGCATCACGATCGGCCTGGCGCTGAGCGGGGGCGGCGCCAAAGGATTTGCACACATCGGGGTGCTCAAGGTATTCGAAGAAGAGGGCATCCCCGTTCACATGATCAGCGGCACCAGCATGGGTTCGGTGGTGGGCTCGCTCTATTCGGTAGGATACAGCCCGAAACAGATTGAGAAGTTCGCCCTCTCTACCGAGTGGAGTATCCTATTTGACGACAGCTACCGCATCAATCCGCAGAATATCACCAGCAGCATTTCCGACAAGGATACCTACCTGGCAACATTTCCTTTCAAAAACAGGCGCCTCAGCCTGCCGGCCGGACTCATCGACGGACAGAATATTTCGATGCTGCTTTACCGGTTGATGCTGCCCTATCACGATACGCACGATTTCCGGGAACTGCCCCTGCCCTTTGCCGCTGTGGCTACGAACCTGGCCACCGGAAAAGCCCATGCCTTTACCGAGGGCTATCTGCCCGACGCCGTACGGGCAAGCATTGCCATACCGACAATATTCAAGCCGGTAACTATTAACGGGCAAACTTACGTGGATGGCGGCGTGGCCCGCAATATCCCTGTCGAGGACGCCAGGAAACTGGGCGCCGATCTGGTGATCGCCTCCGATGTGGGCGAGCCCGTCAA
>CAYWDK010000029.1:6158-19958 GCA_964457025.1 uncultured Balneolaceae bacterium
TTCAAGCCGATAGATTCGGCCGGCCGGGAGGATACCCTGCTCATTTCCGGCGTCGAATTCCCCAACCTGATCGGACTGATGAAGCAGCAAGCCAATTTGACCCTCGATATCCGTCCCCCGGAGCGCATTACCCTCTCCGAAATCGAAAAGAAGATCAATCGGCTCTACCGATCCGGCCTGTTCAGCCAGGTGTCTTACCGCCTGAGGCAAGAAAGCGGCACCGAAGCCTCGTACCTGGTCCTGGAATTCCAACTGAAGGAGCAGGAGCATGCGGGTTTCAGTGTGCGATATGACAGCCAATACAAGGCTTCGCTGCTCTTCGGGCTCTCCCTGTCCAACAACTTTTTCTGGAGCGACCGTCTTACTGTCCGGTTGCGGGCGGGAGAAATCCTTGAGATCACTTCGGACTACAGTGCCCCCGTAACCCTGGCCCCTCTTTCAGAAGTCAAACTGGGAATCGACTTCCAGCGGTCGCCCGTCGATTTTTACAGCCTGGGACAAGCGGTCTCCACTTTCGATGTAGAGCAACTTGCCCTAAGGCCCTCGGCCTCCATACGGTTGTTCGAAGCCATCAACCTGGAAGGTGGTATCGAAGCCGAAGTCTACAGCCTGAACGAAGCGGTGGGCAATACCATCGTGCTGGGAAATACCGACTTCCTGTTACAGCCTTTTTTCAGGGCGGGTTATTCCACCCTGAACAGTCCATACTTCCCTTCCCGGGGACAATCTCTGAATCTAAAGGCGGAGATATCCGACCGCTTCTGGGGCAGCTCGGCCGACTTTTTGCAGTTTTCGGGCAGCTGGATCGCCACAGTACCTCTCGGCGGACGCCTCTCACTCGCGAATGAGCTGTTCGCCGGATATACGTCCGGTCAGGACCTCCCCCTGCACTATCTCTACTATCTGGGCGGAATCGTATACAACCCGGTCTTTGAGTTGCGCCAGCACCCCTTTATGGGTTATGCCGCACAGCAACTGAGGGCGGCCAACATGATGGGCCTTCGAACCGAACTGCAGTTGCGCTTCAATAAAAAAATCTACCTGGGTGGCGGGTGGAATGCCGCGCACCTTACAGATAGCTGGACCTTTAATCTGCAAAAGCAAAATATGAGGTACGGCTACTCCCTCTCGCTAGGCGCTACATCCATTATCGGACCCATACGGCTGTCACTTTCCACACCGGACTTTAAAGGTGATTACGCCCTCAAGATCGACGTGGGCTACCGCTTTTAAGAAGAATGCCAGCACGTATTGACTGCTGGGAAAAGCTGGCTTACTAGTTGCTGCGGAAATCGGTTTCGGACTTCGGTTTATTGTCGAGTACCTCTTCGATGCGCTCCATCACATCATCGGTGAGCTTATCCGTTACCTCTATCGCTTCCATATTCTGCTCCACCTGTTTGGGCTTGGAGGCACCGGTGATAACCGTACTTACGTCGGAATTCTTCAGGCACCAGGCCAGTGCCAGCTGCGGCATGGCGATGCCGAGATCTTCGGCTACCGGAACCAGCTTCTCCACCTTCTTCAGCTTTTCCCGTCCTCGCTCGGTCTCGAGCAAACGCTCGCGCAACCAGCTATACTCTTCCATATCAAGCCGGCTGCCCTCGGGAACGCCGTCATTATACTTGCCGGTCAGCAATCCGCTGGCCAGGGGACTCCAAATCGTCGTGCCCAGGCCGATATCGCGATAGAGAGGTGCGTATTCTTTCTCCACCCGCTCGCGGTGGAACATGTTATACTGCGGCTGCTCCATCAGCGGCGGACGCAGATGCTCGCGTCGGGCTACGCCGTGTGCGTGGCGAATCTGCTCGGCGCTCCACTCGCTGGTGCCCCAATAGAGCGCTTTCCCCTCGTTGATCATTTGGTTCATGGCCCAAACCGTCTCTTCAATGGGTGTGAATTTATCCGGCCGGTGGCAAAATATCAGGTCTACGTAGTCGGTCTGCAGCCGCTTCAGCGCTGCTTCGGTCCCCTCTTTGATATGCTTGAAAGAGAGGCCCTGGTCGTTGGGGCCTTCACCGCCCCAGAAAATTTTTGTAGAGAGTACCAGGTCGGTCCGCTTCCAGCCGGCCTTTTGAATGATATTGCCCATCATAGTCTCTGACCGGCCGTCGGCATAGACTTCGGCATTGTCAAAGAAGTTCACCCCGGCATCATAGGCCACTTTCATTGACTCATAAGCCACATCTTCGTCAATCTGCTCGCCGAAGGTCACCCACGAGCCGAATGAGAGTGCCGATACTTTAAGTCCCGATCTTCCTAAAAACCTGTATTCCATCGTCTTTTCTTTTTTGCTTAGGATTGAACCTCATAACAAGGCCGGCCCTGACTGCGTTCTGCCGGCAGTACCGGCGCAGATATTCTGCTGCGGAATTTTAGTTCGTAAGATAGTTGTTGCGTAAGTGTTCCATACTAAAAATCCGTAATCCGGAAATTTGCGTATTATGGTTGTATCTATGAAGGAATTCCAAATTAAATACACCGCCTTATGAAGAATCTGATAACAATCCTGATACTGCTTGGCGGAGTGCTGGCGCTGGCGGCCTGCTCCTCAAAAGCACAACAGTCGAATGTGAAATCTATTGAAGAGGAAAACGAGATCATGAAAAACGAAGAGTATGCAATGGCCACCTTTGGTGCCGGATGTTTCTGGTGTGTGGAAGCGGTATTTGAAGAACTTCACGGCGTAAAAGCGGTAAAAGCAGGTTATGCCGGGGGGCATGTCGAGAACCCTTCCTATAAAGAAGTAACCACCGGGACCACCGGCCATGCCGAGGTAGCCCGCATTGTCTACGACCCCGAAGTAATCAGCTACGACCAGCTGCTTACCGTCTTCTGGCACACTCACAACCCGACGACCAAAGACCGACAGGGCAATGATGTGGGTCCGCAGTACCGTTCGGTAATCTTTTTTCATAATGACGAACAGAAAACCATTGCCGAAAAATCGCTGGCAGAAACCGATGCCTCCGACCTTTGGGAAGATCCCATCGTCACCGAGATCCAGCCGCTCAGCAACTACTCCGAGGCGGAAAATTACCACCAGAACTATTATGCGAACAACCCGAATGCGGGTTATTGTCAGGTAGTGATCGCGCCCAAGCTCAAGAAATTCCGCAAAGAGTTCTCGCATATGCTCAAGAAGAACAACTCCTGATCAATATTCAAAATCTGTATTTTAAAGCCCGGTCAACCGACCGGGCTTTTCTATTATATTTAGCATTCACTAAAAAATGTAAATAGCCCTTTCTAAAAAGGTGCTTTTTTGTATAATAAACCGAGTGTTATCAACCAATTAATTCTATCCGCATGGGCGAAAAATCCCTCTTTTCGGCATTCTTTCTTGCCATCGTTCTCTATCTCCCCTCCGGTCTATTGGCCCAGGCCGACACTGCCTCGACGATGAGTTTCGAGGAATACGAACCGAAATCAACACTGGTGGTTCCGGGCGAACAAGTCACCCGGGCAAAATTCCCCTTTATTGACGTACACAACCACCAGTGGCGCATGCCTACTCAGGATGTAGCGGCCACCGCCGGCGAGATGGACAAGCTGAATATGGCCGTAATGGTCAATTTGAGCGGCCGGGGCGGCGACTATCTGAAGCAGTCGGTGCAGAACGTCAATAACAATGCGCCGGGACGATTCCTGGTGTTTACTAACATCAATTTCGACGGCATCGACGAGCCAGGCTGGACCGAGCGGGTCGTGGCACAGCTGGAAGAAGATTACCGGAACGGAGCCCAGGGACTGAAGATCTACAAGAGCCTGGGCTTTACCGTCAGGGACAGCGAAGGCAACCGTATTGCCGTGGATGACCCCCGAATTGACCCCGTCTGGGCCAAATGCGGCGAACTGGGCATTCCCGTACTTATCCATACCGGCGAACCGGCCGTATTCTGGGCGCCCATTGACAAGCATAACGAGCGCTGGCTCGAGATGAAGCAGTTTCCCGACCGCCACCGCGGCGGCGGAGGCTTTCCATCATGGGAAAAGGTAATGAATGAGCAATGGAATGTCTTCCGCAAGCATCCCGAAACGACTTTTATCAACGCCCACCTTGGCTGGCTGGGCAACGACCTGGGCCGGCTGGGCGAGCTGCTGGACGAATTCCCAAATATGTATACCGAAATCGCGGCGGTGCTGGCCGAACTGGGACGCCAGCCTCGTTTTGCCAGGCAGTTTTTCATCGACTACCAAGACCGCATAATGTTCGGCAAGGATACCTGGAGGCCGGAAGAATACTACGTCTACTTCCGAGTGCTGGAGTCGGACGACGAATATTTTGACTACTACCGCAAGCGTCACGCTTTCTGGAAGATGTACGGAATGAATCTGCCCGATGATGTGCTCAGGAAAGTGTATTACCAGAATGCTTTACGGGTCATACCGGGAATCGACCGGTCATTCTTCCCCGAAGGCTAGCAGCAAAATCGAATTTAACGTCAAATATCAACCAACAACCGATAACAAACCCCGAGGTTATTTATGAAAGCTCTAAATACCATTACAAAAATTTCGTTACTGGCCGTATTGGGCATCGCCCTGACGACCACAGCTTCCTTCGCCCAGGAAAGAGGCAACGATGAGGCAAGGGTAAGTCCCAATGCCGCCGTCAGCCAGAACATCGACACCACCGTTGTGATGCTCACCTACGGGCGTCCAGGAGTCAAAGGGCGTACCTATTTTGCCGATGGCTCCACACTGGCACCCACAGGCCGCGTATGGCGAACCGGCGCCAATGAGAATACCGTCATCACCCTCTCCGACCCCGTCATGATCGGCGATAAGAAAGTAGCTGCCGGAACCTATTCGCTCTATACTATTCCGGGTAAAGACGAATGGACCATTATCATCAACAAAAAACTTTCGTGGGGAACGCAGTACGACGAAGCCCAGGACCTGGTGCGAATCAAAACCACAGCCGTCAATAATTCGGCGCCCATGATGGAGTGGTTCATGATTTACTTCGACACCCTTTCCAACGAGAAAGCACACCTGAACCTGCACTGGGGAACCACCAAGGTAGCCGTACCCGTCTCGATTCCGCAGATGTAAGCGGTACCGGGCAAGAACCTAAACGAACAGCACTCCTATTCAATCGACCGGAGACCATATAAAAGATACCGCTGCTGATGGGGCCCTTCCCCACCACAGCCTTTTATTGCTGTTCACTTTTCTTTGGGGAGCCAATTTCGTACTCGCGGAGATCGCGCTGGACGAAATGGCTCCCATTTCTTTTAGCGTATCGCGATTTGCCATGGGCGGCATTGCCATGCTGCTGGTGCTCTACTGGCAGTGCTACTACGACAGCAAAGCCAACAACAGCGAATTTCAGTTTTTCCCCTCCATTGAAAAAGGGGACTGGGGACGGCTGCTGCTCGTCTCCGTACTCGGCGCTACCTTGGCGCCTTGGCTCGGTATCGAGGGGCTGGGACTTACGCACGGCGCCCGTGCCTCCATCTGGCTGGCGCTGGGGCCTGCCATCAGCACCGGCTTCGGATATCTGCTCACCACCGAAAAGATGGGCACCTACGGTTACCTGGGCGTCGGCCTGGCTGTGGGAGGCACGCTGGTGCTGGCATTTGACGGAATCAGGCCCGAACAAGGCTACTGGCTGGGCGATCTGCTATTGCTTGCCGCCTTAGCCATGACCGTAATCGAACTCCATCTCATCAAACCGCTGGCCCGCAAATACGGTTCGGTATCGATGGTGGCCATGCGCACGGTGATCGGAGGCTCGCTCTACCTGGTTATTGCTGCCCCCTCGCTGGCAGGCGAAAGCTGGTTTACCCTCGGCTTCTGGACCTGGATCGCCATCCTGGCCGGCGGCGCCATCGGCGTAGGCGTAGGACAGTGGGTCAAGGTACGGGCGCTGCGCTCATTAGGGCCAACACAGGTGGTCATCTACGGTAACCTCGTACCCATTGCCGCCATCGTAATCGCCTGGCTGGCTATAGGTACCGACCCCTCGGTCTTTGAACTCATTGCGGGCGCGCTCATCATTGTGGGAGCAATCTTCATTCAGGTCATCGACGGAGGCAAGCAGAAATTTGCCCGGCGAAAAGTCAGCGAGGACGACGAAATATCGATCATGTCCGGTGCTACCCAGGAGTAAGCCTTCTAAAACCGGATCTTTTGCCCTTCTTCGGCAATTCCGAACCCTATTTCGAGTACCTCTTCCCGCGCCTCGCTTCCGGGCACCAAGGCCGGATTGGTATGGTTAAGGTGGATGAAATAGACACGCGACTTCTCTTCGTCAGACAGATCCTCAAACCGCTCCATACTATGCCGTATAAAGGGATGCGGAAAGCCGGACATATCGCGGCCCGGGATCTCGCCGTCGGCAAAGAAAGTGGCGTCAAGGAAAGCGGCATCAACCTTCTTGACCTCCTCCTCGATTGAGCTACCCCACGCCTCCCACTCTTCCCAACTGTCGATATCCGGTATGAAGAGCACAGACTTTTCCGGGCCCTCAATGCGATAACCTACCACTTCGGAATACTCCTGCCGGTGCGGTACAAGAAAAGGCGTGATACTGATACGCTCATTCAGGAGGAGAGTGCTGTCGGCTGCCAGCGGCTTAAGGCTGATGTTATCGTAGCGGATAAGCTGGTCCCACGGACCGTTATTGGATAGAAAATCACCCATCTTTGGCATGGCAAAAACCGGCACTCTATCCGCTCCCATCGACTCGTGGCCCAGAAACATCAGTCCGGTATAGTGGCCGATGTGGGCGTGGGTAAGGAAGATACCGTCGGGCGCTCCCGAAGCCCCGGCATAGCTCTCTTCATTCAGCAGGTGCAACTGAGCACGGAAGTCGGGCGTGGCCTCGATCATCCACCGCTCTGAGCTTACCGGATCGACGATACCCAGCGAAACGACCTTTTCGGCACGTTCCGGATTGTCCCACCCCGGGTGATCGGTACCGGCCTGCGGCACACCCCCGTCCTGCCCTATTCCAAGCACAACGATAAAGGGATCGGTTTGCGCGTCAGCGACTGAAGTCCAAACCAACAGGCAAGAGAGTCCCAGAAAGAATCGTTTCATGGCGGCATCTGTTCGTTGAAAAAGTGGAAATCCAACATAAATAAAAAAGGCGAATCTCTCTATCGGATTCGCCTTTTTCTGTCTGTCACTCCTTCCGCTCAAGGTTAAAACTGGAAGGATAGCTGCATCAGGAAATTTCGTCCCGCCTGAGGATAATAATAATTAAAATGTTGCTCATCTCCGCCTACGATGTAGCCGAAAGTATAACCGTTCGATTCATATTTCTCGTCGAGTACATTATTAATATGAAGGCTTGCTTCGAGACCGCTGAGCAGAGGCAGACCTGAGAACGTATATCCCATCCGAATGTCGTTCACCAGGTAAGGATCGATGGAGCGCGAATAAGTCTGTGTATTATCCAGGTACTGACGGGACACGTATTTGGTGACCAGCCGTGCGCTGAATCCGCTGCTTGTGAAATCGACGACCGAATTGCCGATAAAGGCCGGAGAAAAGGAGATATCGGTATCGGTATAAACACGCTCCTGCTGTCCCTGAAAAGCAAAATTCTGGTCATATACGTCGATGTATTGGGTATAGCGGTCGATCTTGTTGCGGCTGAAGGTAGCATTGCCCGACCACTCCAGCGAAGGTGTGATCTGTACGCCCGCCTGCAACTCGACACCCGCACGATAGCTCTCAGGCACGTTCTGCCGTATGGCGGCACCTACGTCGTTCAGTTCCCCGGTGGGGATCAGCTGGTTTTTATAGTCCATATAGTAGAGGTTCACGCCGACAAAGAATCGGTCGAAATTGCCTTTGTAACCGGCTTCCCAATCGTAGAGCGACTCATGCTTTGGACGGCTGTCGGGCGTAGAATTGACGTACTCGTCACGCGTGGGCTCCTTATTGCCCACACTGAAGGAAGCAAAGAGTCGCTGCCCGTCCCCAAAGCGATAAACCAGCCCGGCCTTGGGATTCAGGAAGGTAAGCCGGTCAGTCTGCTTTACGTCCACGATCTGCTGTCCACCGCCGGGTGCCGGCTGACGGTCCTTACCCAGAAAATCGTAGGTGATATGGCGTACCTGGAAGTCGGCGAAACCGCTGAGCTTGTCGGTAAAGAAGTACTGCAGCTTGGTGTAGAGGTTGAAATCACTCTTAAAAGCATTGTTATCATAATACTGCTGGTCAATCTCGCTGTCGCCTGCAAAACGCGCCCAGATCACCTCGCCGAAGTGATCGCCTTTGTACTCGTTGTACCCCCCTCCAAAGGTGAGCGACCACCTGTCATCCCGCTCATATTCGGTTGAAAAGACTGTACCATAAAAGTGATTGTCCAGCCAGAGACGGCGTACCAGATCACTGTTGGTGATGGTGGTATCGGGCAATACGACCGGATCGATCTGGTATTCGCTCAGAGTCTCACCGGCCTTGTACTCTTCGTAATAGCCACGGCCATAAGTGTAGTGAAGTGAAGCGTTGGCGCTCCAGTTGTCGCTAAGCCGGTAGGAGTAGTGCAGCTGGTAGTGATCCTGCTGGTAATTGTCGGTCTGGTTGTCATAAGGCTCGCCCGGTTTTTCGGTACCGGCGGGATTGTAGGTGCGGTCGGAATCCAGCCGGTCTTCAGGCACGCCGTACCACGCCTGGTAGGTGGTTTCCACACCTGAAAAGACATCAGCGCGAATCAGGCTGCGTTCGCCATGATGCGCGCCGCTCAGATAAAAGGATTTAAGGTCGGAGAAAGCGCGGTCGATATAGCCGTCGGAGTCGATCTTGGAAAGGCGTCCCTCAAACTGCCAGCCGTTATCCATCAGGCCGGAACCCAGCTGAACATTGAATTTGCGCGTGTTGAACGAGCCATAGCCGGTATTGACCTCGCCATAAGAGTCAGGCCTCATCTCCGATGTCTGCAGGTTCATAGTCGCACCGAAGGCAGCCGCGCCGTTGGTAGATGTCCCTACCCCGCGCTGGATCTGTATATTCTCAACTGAAGAAGCCAGGTCCGGAAGATCAACCCAGAATACCCCGTGCGATTCGGCATCGTTGAGCGGGATGCCGTTGATGGTAACATTGATGCGTGCCTGGTCAACCCCTCGAATACGGATGCCGGTATAGCCTATGCCGGTCCCCGCATCGGAAGTGGTAGTCACCGAGGGCGTGTTGCTCACCAGGTAAGGCACATCCTGCCCCAGGTTTTTCTGCTCTATCTCGTCTCTGCTGATGTTTTCATACGCCATGGGCGTGGTCTCATCCACCCGCAAGGCGCGGACAAAGACCTCGTTGCTCATTACCGTGCCTGGTGCAAGTTGCACCTCCAGAGAGGTGCCTCTTTCGGCGGTGTCTACGGTTTTTGTCTGATAACCGACAAATGAGATTTGGATTTCGCTTGATTCTCCCTCCAGCAACTCCAGCCGGAAAGTTCCGTCGTCGGATGAGGAAGTACCGTTATTCGTGCCGACCTGAACGATATTGGCGCCCGGCAAAGCTTCGCCTGTCTCGGCATCCTTAACCGTACCGCTTATCGTCTGTGCCGCAAGTGAAGACCAGCCGGCAATAACAAACAGCATCAGAAAGAGCGCTGTCAGCCGCCTGGCAAAAGTAATAATTGAAGTGGAATTCATAGTATCCTCCGTCTTAATGATTTAAGAGGAGGGTAACTTGCAAATACTGATACGCAAGAAGTGCATCAGGTTTCCCTACGCCGGTGTTATCCGGTTCAGGTTCTTAGGGTATGATCTCAGCCCGCTGTGCAAGCACCCCCAACCTTGGGTTTGGTTCAATGGTCGAAAGATAAGGGCTGAGGCTCTCAGCATCAATCTTCTTTCGGGAAAAATTCTTTTTTATGTAACTTGAGCACTGCTTAAATACCAATTACAGTAGGACTTATGCTAATGAAGCTTCTACGATTTTTTTTCTTCATCATTCCGGCCGTTGTGCTCTTTGCCGCCTGCTCGTCCGATTCCGGTTCGAAAGTAAAGCTGGCCCCCGAGATTACGGCCGATGATATCCGGATGCATATCGATTTTTTAGCTGATGACAGCCTGAAAGGGCGCGAGACCGGCACTCCCGGCGAAGCGATCGCCGCCAGCTATATCGCCGATCATTTTGCTAGCTTCGGCCTGATCCCCGCCGGGAAAAACGGTACCTACTTCCAGGAATTCACCGTTAATATGTCTGTCTTGAACAATCCCCATAATCCGAATTCAGCTACCTTTGAAGATGAGAAACGGCTGGCGAGAAATGTGATCGGGCTGATCGAAGGCACGGACCGGCCCGATGAATATATTATCATAGGGGCGCACTACGACCATCTGGGATACGGAAAGTTCGGCTCGCTTTATAACCGCGATACTACCACCATCCATAACGGGGCCGACGACAATGCCTCAGGAACCGCAGGGGTGCTTGAGCTGGCCCAGTATTTCAACCGCCATCCCATATCCAAGAGCATCCTTTTTATTGCCTTTTCGGGCGAAGAGATGGGACTGCTCGGCTCTCAACACTTTGTGGAAAACCCGACCATCCCGCTGAACCAGGCCATGGCGATGATCAACATGGATATGATCGGACGGCTGACCAACGGTAAGCTGCTTATTTTCGGGACGGGCACTTCCGACGGATGGAGTTCCGTCATCGAGCAGGCCAACACCGACTCCCTGGCTATCGACACGGTACCCGACGGCACCGGGGCCAGCGACCACACCAGTTTTTACAACAAACAGATGCCGGTACTCCACTACTTCACAGATACCCATTCCGACTACCACCGCCCCTCCGACGATACGGACTATATCAACTTTGATGGCGAAGACCGGGTGCTTGAACATGTGAAACGTGTGGTTCAGACCTTGGACACACTCGACAGCGAACAGCTGGCCTATACGGAAGCGCCCGTCACCCAGAACCGCAATGTAACCATGAGCGGAGTCACACTGGGCGTGACGCCCGACTACGGATTCGACGGCACCGGCATGCGCATCACCGGTGTGCGGGGAGGCGGTCCTGCCGACAATGCGGGATTGCAGAGCGGGGATGTGATTATACGCCTGGCGGGCAAAGAGCTCAAGGACATCTATGCCTATATGGAAGTACTGAATGACTTGGAAGAAGGTCAGCAGACCACCGTCACCGTAATCCGCAACGGTCAGGAACAGACGTTTGATATTGAATTATAATTCGCAATGCGTAATTCGTAAAATGCACATGTTTACGCATTACGAATTCCGCATTGCTTGGAAGGAGCACCCCTATGAGAATTTTTATTATATGCCTGACGGCTGTCCTATTAACCGGCTGCAGCAACCAAAAAGACCGAACCCAAAGTCAAAACGGCTGGCAGGCCATTTCGGCGCTGGGTGACACACTCTACGCGCCCGACTTGGATCCCGATACCGAACAGCGGTTCCGGACCAACCTCGTCAGCGCCAAGGCCGAGTATGATTCCGATCCCGATGACGCCGACGCCATCATCTGGTACGGCCGACGAACCGCCTACCTTGGTGACTACCGCAGGGCTATCGCCATCTATACCGAAGGCATCGAAAAACATCCCAAAGACGCCCGCATGTATCGCCATCGGGGACATCGCTATATTAGCGTGCGCCAATTCGACAGCGCAATCACCGACCTGGAGACAGCGGCGGAACTGATCGAGGGAACCGAGGATACAGTCGAAGCCGACGGGCTTCCCAACGAACAGAATAAGCCGCGGAGTACACTCCACACCAATATCTGGTATCACCTCGGGCTGGCCTACTACCTGACGGGAGACTTTGAATCGGCCATCGAAGCTTATGAGAACTGCCTGGCGGCATCCAAAAATGACGATATGCTCGTTGCCACCTCCTACTGGTACTATATGGCACTTCGCCGCGCCGGACTGGATGGCCGTGCTGGAAACGTATTGGAGCCCATTGAAGAAGAGATGGACATCATCGAAAATGACAGCTACCACAAGCTGCTTTTGGTTTTTAAAGGCGAATTTGACGAAAAGAGCCTCATGGATGAAGGCACCACGCCCCTCGATAATGCTACCCTGGGTTATGGCCTGGGCAACTGGCACTACATCAATGGACGAACGGAGCGTGCCGAAGAGATTTTTCGTGAAGTATATGCAGGCGACAGTTGGGCGGCTTTCGGCTACATAGCTGCAGAGATTGACCTGGCCCGTCTTTTTAGTAATAAGTAATTAGTACAAAGTAGAAAGTACAGAGACTCTTTCTACTTTGTACTTTCTACTAAATACCTGTCAGTTCCCCACCATAAATACCGCGTTGCCGAACAGCAGCTTGCCGTCGTACCAGAAACCTCGGAAAAGCGGATTGTCGATCATATAGACAACCGAACCCTGTCCTTTATTCTGGACGCCGAATGTCAGTGTATTGGCCAGGGCGTCTTTGGCTTTATGCCCTACGAAACCGCTCATGTGGGCGCCCTCTTTGGTCACGCCGACATTCCAGCCGTTATCCAGGTAAGAGTAAGCATCGGAATCCAGCTTGAGGGTGAAGTAGGTCTGGTCATAACCGAATGCGAGCGGATGGGTCGGATCCATGGTCACCTTAAAGATAGAACCAGCGTTGAAGCTGCGGATGCTCTCCCGCTGGCGCTCGCCGTAGATGTCCAGTTTCTCATTGGGATCCTCTTCCTTGCCGTTTCCATTGCCGTTGCTGCCGGACGATTTGCGCTTTAGTGCGAAGCCCTCCTTGCCGGCCAGCAGACGGTTGGCACCCTGCACGGCGATCAGTTTACCGCCAGCGTTGATCCACTCCGATACCTCTTTCATGCGCTCATCGCTGAGGGCATCGTTGTAGTAACCGGCCGGGAGAATAAGCACGTCGAATTCATCCAAATCTATGCGGCCGAAATAGTCGGTCTCAACGATGGTGACCGGGTAGTTGATCTGCTTGTCAAAGTAATGCCAGATCTCGCCCACCATGTTAGAATAGGTACCGTCGCCGGCAAGCAGTGCCACGCGAGGCGGTTTCATATAGGCTACCGACGAAGCGCCGAAATCGGATCCCGAGCTCACAAAGCCGGTGGAGACCGCATGCAGCTGCTGATTGAAGTCCGTGGCCACCTGCTGCACCACCTGGTCAAAGTTGTCGCCCATGTTTGTGTTGCCGTTGCGGGTAATAACCAGGGTCCCGGGATCATACTGGCGCCCGTCGATACTGAAGGATTCTTCCGCTACCCGAACCACGATATCCTTCTTCAGCAATCCGGCCAGCATCCTCACATCTTCCAGATCCTTCCATTCGGCCAGATAAGCATAGGGCCTGCCCGAAACAGCATTATTAACCGCTTTGTCCGGCGCCGGAGCATCAGTCACATTGATACGGTCGGTAGTAGCATAACCGTCCAGGCCGTAGGTATAGTGCTGCTCCCACGCGGTAATATCGTAGGTCATGGAATCGGCCAGCTCGGGACGCGGCTCAAACAGCACTCGTGCCAGTATCGACTTCGGCTGGTAGGCGCTGATCACATAGTCGTTCTGCGTAAGAGAGAACCTCTCGGTGCGTCCGGTTTCATAATTATAACCCTCGCGGGTGCCGGAACGCGCCGCCTTGCCGTATTCCACACCATGCTGGTCCAACAGGTCGAGCAGCGCCTTAATCTTGTCGGGATTGTTGGTGCCTTTTATTACAAACGACTTATAAGTGCCGACAGGATTATTAACAGCTCTGTCGAAGTAGGCATCAAATTCATCCACCACTTTCTGTGCGTTTTGGGAGGTGATCTCCACCGTCGACATGCCGGTCGTGTGATGGTGCGTCAGGCGGTCTTTCAGCGTAAGCGTATCGCCCTCCGCCT
>CAYWDK010000030.1:0-9877 GCA_964457025.1 uncultured Balneolaceae bacterium
GGAAGAAAAGCTACAGGGCCCTGCGCTCGACAGGCCGCCTGGGGATGTTCGGCATATCTACCGCCAGCTCAGGAAAAGGAGGTACCATACGAGGGAAGCTGCGCCTGCTGAAGACCGTCGTCGGCATGCCTTTTTTTCACCCGCTTTCGCTGCTGGATAAAAACAGAGGGGTATATGGTGTGAATATGGGACATCTATGGCATGAGCCGGACAAAGCCCGCCGCTGGATGAACAGCCTGCTCGGTGGAGTGAGAGAGGGATGGATATCGCCGCATGTCGACCGCACCTTTGCATTCAAAGAAGCCGCCGAAGCCCACCGTTATATCGAGGAGCGGAAGAATATAGGCAAGGTGGTGCTGGTTCCGTGAAACGTGAAAGGTGAGACGGATGACCGATGACAGACGACCGCCGACTGTCTTTCTACTTTATACTTACTACTAGCTATAAACTGAAATAACGGTCAATGAGCACGTCGTGCGAGTCGGTCAATTCGACATCAGTCGGATCGGTCAGTCCCCCCGCTGAGCAGGGGACCGGTCTTCAGTTGAAACATTGTAAAGGCTTCGAGTTCACATTATTAATCGGAAACAGCTTCTTTTTTATTTTTTTTTGAAGGATTTAATTTCTTACTTAGTAAACCAAGTGTTTACAGATTGTTGTTTTTAAAAATTAAAACATTGTCATTCCGGGAGATGTACTTTGGAAGGTACACCAAAAAGAATCGGAATCGTGATGGTGGCTATCGGAGTATTGATGGTTGCCTATTGGGCATTTGGCCCGAGCATAGAGATAGATCCTGAGCCTGCAGTCCCGGCCGATACAGGTCAGCGGTTGGCTGAAACAGCAAGGCAAAATGCTGATTTGCCCCCCGGCACCGCTCAGGTGCTTCTTCAGATTGCTGCAATAAATGAGGATACAGACAGTTCATATCTGCTTGATGCGTTGATCGAAGAGGTATTGCAATACGGCCCTTCAACCCCGGTACTGGCGGCAGGCAGCAAGATAGCAGTAGACGCTACCGATTACGTTTCGGACGACAGCCGGGGCACAGATCTGAAAGAGGGAATGAGCGCAATTTGCATCATATCCTATAGCCAGATCCTCATATCGCCTTCCGATTCAGACAAGGATACTCCCGGATCTTCGGGCAGGTGGAAGCTGGCGACTATTTCAAATGAATGACATACCGAGCTAAAAAGACAGAAGCAGGATCGATATGAAAAATGTGATACGACGAATGTCATTACTGGCCGTAATTGTAACACTGGCAGCTTTAAGTGCCTGGTGGTATGTGCCGGTTGAGCAGGATCAGGATCCGGCAGTTCTGGTTGAGCATAAAATGGACCGACTGGAAAAGAAAGCCGCCAGGAGTGAGTATTTTTTTAACATGTTGCGCGATCCTGCGACCAACCGCATTCCAAATAACATCCGCAGCAGAGAAATTCAATTTTCACGCACGCTACCCGGCAGCGGCGGTAACGGCTTGGTAAAACCCTATCAAAGCAATACGCTCAGGCCCAAATCCGGTGCCGTCAACCTCGGGTGGCAGTCCCTTGGTCCGACTGACCTGGGAGGACGTACCCGAGCCCTGGGTATCGACCAACGCAATTCCAACATTCTCATAGCGGGCGGAGTTTCCGGCGGGATCTGGAAGAGTATCGACGGCGGTGCTACCTGGGCTTTGAAATCCGATCCCAACCAGAATATGAGCGTGACCTCGCTGGCCCAGCATCCGACTACACCCGATACCTGGTATTATACTTCGGGAGAGTTTAGAGGCAACTCTGCCTCGGACCGAGGTTTTACTGCTTTTTATCACGGTACCGGCGTATATAAATCAACGGACAATGGCGAAACATGGTCGCTGATTCCTTCTACCGAAGATACGGATACGGGATTTACCAGCCGCTTCGACTATATGAGCAGAGTTGGAGTCAGCCCATCGACCGGGAGCATCTTCGTGGCCAGTAATGCATTTGGGTTACTTCGTTCTACCGATGGCGGTGTCACTTTTCCCTTGCTTCGAGGGGGCATGAATCAGCATGCATGGACTGATTTTGATATTGATTCGAACGGTAATATCGTCGCCGTATTTTCAAGCGAGGATACCGGTTCATCTTCCGGTACGGCCGGTATATTTTATTCGGAGGATGACGGTAATAGCTGGACGGACATAACCCCCGCTACAATGCCGGATCACGACCGCAGCGTCATTGCCTTTGCACCTTCCGCCGAGGATACGGTTTATGTCTTCAGCGAAAAGTCGAGCAGTTCCACCAATCAGGGCATCAGTTTCTATATGATCGATATCAATGATCCGCAGAACCCGGTGGCTGAAGACCGGTCGGGCAACCTGCCCAATTTCGGCGGCCGCGGGGTTGTAAACCTGCAAGGGGGGTATAACATGCTGGTAGAGGTTAAGCCCGACAATCCCGAGGTGGTATTGGTTGGGGCGACGAATTTATTCCGTTCCACTGACGGTTTCGCCACGTCGCCGCCGGACAATACGGAGGCCTCACTGTTCGAGTATTGGATCGGGGGTTATGGCTATAATTCAAGTGACAATACCAATACGGTGACCGGCCTTTACCCGGGGCAGCATCCCGACCAGCATGTGGCGGTATTCGACCCGGCCGACCCAAACAGCTTATGGAGTGGCCACGACGGGGGGCTCAGTTTGACGACCGATATTACTACCAATCCGGTGGTTTGGTCGGACAAAGACGATACCTATGTGACCGCTCAATTCTATACTGTCGCCATCGGCCCGGAAATTGACGACGACCGGGTAATGGGCGGTACCCAAGATAACGGCACTCCCTTTTACCGCTACGACAGCGGAGGCAACCAGACCCAGCCGATCCTGGATGTATCTTCCGGCGACGGGAGCTATGCCCACTTCGGGGATAATTACGCTTTCGTTTCGTCCCAGGGAGGTTTTATTCTAAGACTGGAATATTTGAATGATGGCGGTTTGGGCTCGGCTTTTGCAGGCACTGTGAATTGGAGTATTGTATCGCCGGAGAATGCCACCAATCAGCTGTTTATTCATCCCTATGCGGTCGACCCCAATGCCGACTCGGTGATGTACTATCCCGCCGGGACGGCTATGTGGCGCAATAACAATATCGATGATATTCCAAACATTAATCAAACATCCACTGGGTGGAATGCGCCGGGCTGGGACCAGTTTACAGCGGTTGACCTGGAACCGGATGACCCACCTTATATCATTACAACGGTAACCGCGGCCCGCACGCCGGCCAACCGTATTTACTACGGGGCCTATTCGCCAAGCGGTGTTCCCAAACTTTACCGGCTGGATAATGCGACCTCTTCTACGGCATTTACGGATATTTCCGTGCCGGATGCGGTTTCAGGCGCTTTCCCGCATGACATCGCCGTCAATCCGCAGAATGGGGACGAGATTGTAGCCGTCTTCTCCAACTACAATATTACGGGTATCTACCATTCTACCGACGGCGGCGACAACTGGACCGCCATCGAGGGCAACCTGGAAGGAGACGGCGCCAACCCGGGGCCTTCTATACGAAGCGCAACGGTATTCCCGGGTACGACAGGCACCATCGTATTTGTAGGGACAAGCACGGGGCTGTATTCGACCGACAATATCGACGGCGTTAACACTATATGGACCCGCGAATCGGACGACGGCAGTGCGGGCAGCATCGGCTTCTCCGTTTCTGAATACGTTACTTCACGCGTTGCAGACGGACGGATCGCCGTAGGTACCCACGGACGCGGAATCTTTTTGGGCACTATCCAGGCTGAGGCACAGGATCCCGGCGATACCACGCCCCCTCCGGCCCCGCAGTCGCTTACGGCCAACAACGAAAGCGAGACCAGCGACAATGTCGTGTTGAGCTGGAGTCCGTCCAATGATGACTTTCTGGACAAATATTTCGTTTACCGGGGCAAGGAACCGAATGCGCTTGCCCTGTATGACAGTACGTCAACCCGTTTCGAAACCGAATACCTCGATTCGAATGCTGCTCCCGACAGCACCTATTATTATGAAGTAACGGCCATCGACCAGAACGATAACGAGAGTACCGCTTCCAATATCGCCGCCATCCTGCGGCAAACCGTGGCCATCGATACGGACTGGAAGCTGGTGGGCATGCCCTTGACCGAATCCTCTTATGCGGATGTACCCGGCAATCCCCAGATGATCTCTTTTAACGGGGCTTATCAGTCCGCCAATAGCCTCAGTCCCAAAGCGGGACACTGGGTCAAAGCCGGCACCCCGGCCGAAATAACCTTTAACGGCAACGCCTTTACCGAATCGACCGTGACGCTGGAGGCAGGGTGGAACCTGATCGGCGGTATCGGTGACACGGTAGCTACAGCCGATATCATTGATTCCGGAGGCATCCGGAGCGCCACTCCCGTCTATCATTACGCCGGCGGAAGTTATACGGAAGCGACCGAACTCTATCCGGCCGGAGGATATTGGATTCATGCTGATGCGGCGGGCGATATCCAGCTTGAAGTGGCAGGTGTATCCGCCAAGCGGACGCCCCTGCTGGTGGATCTGCCGGAAGGTGCCGACGAGATCGTATTCAGCCGTCAGGGAAGACAGCAGTCGATTTTCGTGACCGGAGAGAATGTTTCCCGCGACCAAAAGATGCGGCACCTGATGCCGCCTATGGCTCCCGCACCTGTCATCGATGTGCGTACTTCCGATGGGTACCGGCTGGCAACAGCCCGAAAGACGGAGCTTGAGATCGATACGGAGGCATGGCCCGTCAAGATGTACCTGAAGAAGGGCAACAGCGGCAACAGTTACCGTATTATCGGCGTCAGTCAAGGTGAGGAAGTCTATTACGACCTGGCACCGGGCTCTTCCAGGCTGCTTACAAAGGCTTATGACAAAGTGTACCTGGAGCAACTGGACATGCAGGATAATCCGCTAGTATTCGACCTGTTGCCCAATTATCCGAATCCTTTCAACCCTTCCACCACTATCCGATACAAACTGGCTTCCAAGGCCTTTGTATCGCTCGAGGTGTATGACATCCTGGGTAGAAGAGTGCGGCAGCTGGTAAATAAAATTCAGGAATCGGGTACCTATACACTTTCCTTCAACGGTACGAACCTCTCGAGCGGTACCTACTTTATCCGTATCGAAGCGGGCGACTTTTCCAAGATCCAAAAAATGACTTTAATCAAATAATTCGGAATCACATGAAAATCTTTGTACGATACGCACCCTTGGTTCTAGCGGCCCTGTTTTTCGCTTCCTGCAATCTGCTGGGTGGGGGAGATGATACTCCGACTTATGTTTTTAAGGCCACGGTTTCGCCGGCCGGGGGAGGTACGGTTTCTCCCGATTCGGCATCCTTCGAGGAGGGAGAGACGGTTACGGCCCAGGCCAGCGCGGCCAGCGGTTTTCTTTTCGACGGCTGGAGCGGTGATATTTCCTCGGCAGACAATCCGCTCTCTTTTGAGATAACGGAAGATACCGATGTGAGGGCCAATTTTACAGAGATTGATTCGCGCTATTGGGTTGACATGACCGTTGCCGATAACACCGATTCCATGATCCTTAGCTTCGGCCAGCAGAATGGCGCTACCGACGGCTTTGACAGCGGGCTGGACGAAGAGTCTCCGCCCGCACCCCCCCAAGGCGCCCTGCACAGTTATTTCAGTACCGGTGGTCTGGAACTGTTGTCCGATTTCCGCGACAACAACGATGTGCAGGTGAGCTGGGATATGCAGTACCAGATGGGCAGCGGTTCCATCCTTCAGCTCTCCTGGCAGATCTCATCTTCACTTATGCCGGGTACGCTGATCCTTCGCAATGCCGACTCTTCCATCAACGTCAATATGATGGAGGTGAGCAGCGTGGATGTTCCGGCCGGCCAAACGGGCAGCCTAATTATCGAATATGAAGTCGCCGGCTGATTAATACCTTTTAATATTGAATTAATTTTCTTTAAAAACTTGGCTTTTGCCCTCTTTTTAAATATTCTCCTTTAGAGTGATTGACTCGTTGACTAACTAAAAAAAGAGGACAACTACTGATGGCTACAGTTACGGGGCATTGTACCGCCCAACGTAATTGCTATGGCTTCGTGAGCGGTCTGGCAATTTCTGTATTTATTATCCTGGGGATAGCTATACCCTCGCGCGGCAACGCCGAAACGCTTCCCGCTGCCCGTGACACCATCCATGTCTTTTCGGAACTGCGAAAAGATGAGGACGGGGATTCCGAATCCGACTACCTTGGCCGGCCGGTGACGGTATACGGTGTTGCCAATTTCGCTTCCGGACTGCTTCACGAGCAATACCTGCAGATCTTCATCCAGAATGACAGCGGAGGCCTTCCGCTGTTCAGCATCGATATCGATACCCCCGTAAACCAGGGTGACAGCGTCATAGCACACGGCAAGGTGGATGAGTACTATGGCCTTACAGAAGTTCATGTAGACAGCTACCGCGTGGTCCCCAACAATTCTCCTTTCCCTTATGAGCCCGTTACGCTGGCCGAAGTGGCTGTTAATCCTAAACCTTATGAGGGGATGCTTGTGCAGGGTTCCGGCCGTATTACCGAAATGGGTACCCGTTTCAACGGCAAGTATTTTAAGATTACTCCTGAGGATGCCGCTCAGAATGCGGAACCCATTATGGTATATGTTACCAATTTCCACAGCCGCTATCGCGATTTCGATTTCGACGTACTGAGCACCGGAGACTACGTAGAAGTGAAAGGCGTACTCAGTTTATATGATCCTGAAAACGACGGCAATTCCGTCTACAAGATTTTTCTCCGTACCCCAGAAGACTTGAAATATGCGGGTCTTCCGAACTATTACCTGAAGCTGGGGATAGGAGGCATTCTCATCTTAACAGCTTTGGTGCTCGGCTGGGTGCTGTTGCTTCGAAGCCAGGTCGGTAGACAGACCAGCGACATGAAGACCTCGCTCCGCGAAAAGGAGATGATGCTCAAAGAAATTCACCACCGGGTGAAAAATAATATGGCCATTATATCGGGTCTGCTCGAGCTGCAAATCGACAGTACCGAAAGCGCAGCGGCGAGAAAGGCACTGAAAAACAGCCAGGCCCGTATCAAGTCTATGGCCATGGTTCATGAAAAACTCTACAATTCGGATGATATCGAGGAGATCAACATGCGGATTTATATCCGCGAACTGGTAGAGGGCATCGCCCAAACCTACGAGGAAGTGGATAACAAGGTTGACCTTCGATTCGATCTGGATGAAATGACGATGGGTATCGACAAGGTGGTGCCCTATGGGCTGCTGATCAACGAGATGGTTACCAATGCGTACAAATATGCCTTTAACGAGGATAGGAAAGGGATACTTACGGTCATGTTCAAGCAGACCGGCCCGGAGGTCATCCTTCGTATTGCCGATAACGGTCCCGGCTTGCCGGAAGGTTCGCTTCAGCCCAAAGACGGTTCGCTAGGCCTGATACTGATCCATACCTTTGTAAATGAGCTGGAGGGCACGCTGGAGGTGAATGCCGAAAACGGAACTTCTTTTACCGTCCGGTGTAAAGTCTAAAGGAGTTGCGGCAAGGTATGTTTCCGCTTCAATTC
Organism: uncultured Balneolaceae bacterium; assembly: GCA_964457025.1. Taxonomy (GTDB): domain Bacteria; phylum Bacteroidota; class Rhodothermia; order Balneolales; family Balneolaceae; genus CAYWDK01. The sequence continues at coordinate 7,589 of CAYWDK010000030.1, forward strand.
CCTACTGGATCTTATCTCTCTCTTCTCCCATCAGATCCAAAAGGTGGTCAATCTGTTGTTGCTCTATGCCTTTGATACGCGAGCTGGCGGTACTGGCCCTGATTTCGCGTAAAAATTCGGAGGCGTTTTCGTCGTTCTCTTTCCCGCCTTTTATCTCGGCCCAGAGCCGGTGAAAACGGGCGGCTTGTGTGGCCGCTTCAAATGCATCGGGGTTGATGCACTCTCTTGTAGCCAGAAAAGCAGGGGCCTTGGCCGATCCCTGGCGCAGACCGATGGTATCGGTAGCTACAGCCGCACCCTCTGTTTCGGTGTAGAGCTCCCGTAGCTGCTCTTCGGTGGCCTCACCCTGAATGGCCCTTTCTGCAAGTTCAATGAGCTTGTTCTGGATGGGCTTGATCTCCTGATTCATGCAGTGGCTGCACCACACGGCAAACTTCCTGAGCTTTTGCTTCTCGGACTTGTCCCGGAGAAACTTGAGGATGGAAGTAACCTGGTCGTCTTTCTCTTCCACCTTTTCTCCTGTCTCACCATCTATGACGATGATCTGGTGATGTTCCTCATCATAGACGTATAGGTAATTACGTTTGCCGGTATCCATAGCCGCAAGATATTATTTTTCCGGTTAATGAATGGGGAATATTACCAAACATATTGCATCTTCAAAGTATTCCTCCCATACTGTTGCCAATCCGGTACTCAAAATATTACATATGAGTGAAGAAAAACCTTCATCTTCTGTTTCCAAGGGTGGGCTTTTTTCATGGGCCATGTACGACTGGGCCAACAGCTCGTTCTTTGCGGTCATTCAAACCTTTGTATTTGCCACCTATTTTATACAGTCGGTCGCTGAGAACGACGCCGTTGGCAGTAACCAGTGGGGCAACACCATCAGTGCCGCGGGTTTGCTGGTTGCTATTGTAGGCCCCATTCTCGGCTCCATAGCCGACCAGACCGGCAGGCGCAAGCCGTGGATTGCAGGCTTCAGCCTGTTGTGTATCGTGGCAACCGGATTGCTCTGGTTTGTGGAGCCCTCCAACAGCAGTCTGATGCTGGCACTTATATTGATTTTTCTGGGCACGGTAGGATCGGAATTTGCCATTATCTTTTACAATGCCATGCTGCCCAACCTGGTGTCGCAGGAGCGGATGGGGCGCTGGTCGGGCTGGGCGTGGGGCCTGGGTTATGCAGGTGGACTGGTATGCCTGGTCATAGCGCTCTTCGTCTTTGTGGATGTGGATCAGCCGCCCTTCGGTCTGGACAAGGCGGCGGCCGAACATGTGCGTGCCACCTTCGTGCTGGTGGCGGTGTGGTACCTGATATTTTCACTGCCGCTTTTCTTCAAAACGCCCGATGCCGAACCGACAGGGGTGAGCCTGTCGCAGGCCGTCGGCAGGGGATGGAAACAGCTCAAAGAGTCGATCAGCCATGCCCGCCAGTACAAAAATATTGTCTGGTTTCTTGCTGCCCGTATGGTTTTTATCGACGGACTGGCGACCGTATTCGCCTTCGGCGGGATTTATGCCGCCGGAACTTTCGACATGACTGAAACCGACGTGCTTATTTTCGGTATCGGCCTGAACCTCACGGCAGGTATAGGTGCGGCCATTTTTGCCTGGGTGGATGACCTGCTAGGCAGCAAGGAGACGATATTGATTTCGCTGGCCAGCCTCATTGCGATAACATCGGCCATACTTCTTGTCACTTCCGTAAGCTGGTTCTGGGCATTCGGCCTGTTGCTGGGTGTTTTCGTAGGGCCGGTTCAGGCCGCCAGCCGTACCTTCATGGGCAGGATTGCGCCGGACCATCTGCGCAACCAGATGTTCGGTTTGTTTGCCCTTTCCGGAAAAGTGACGGCCTTTCTGGGGCCCTTCCTTGTGGGATGGCTTACCCTCTGGTCCGGAAGCCAGCGCATCGGTATGAGTGTGATCATAGCCATGTTTGTTATCGGTTTCCTGTTGATGCTGAAAGTACCGAAAGCCGAAGACCGTGAAGCCTTTCTGGCAGTGGAGGAATAAAAGTGAGAAAAAATAAAATAAAAGATGTTTTTAAGCTCTAAAATGCTAAATTAGCGCTCATAATATTTCGGCTGACAAAAAATCGAAGTCAGTCAAAGTGGTGGGATGTACTTTCATCCGTGCCTAACCATTAACCAAACACGAGAAAACAGATGAGCAGATTTGATGACATTAAAAACGTGATTGCGGGTTTTGAAAAGGATATGCACAAATTCTACGAAAAAGGGAATAAGGCTGCAGGAACCCGGGCAAGAAAAGGGCTTCAGGAACTGAG
>CAYWDK010000030.1:9977-18127 GCA_964457025.1 uncultured Balneolaceae bacterium
AAAAAGGGAATAAGGCTGCAGGAACCCGGGCAAGAAAAGGGCTTCAGGAACTGAGGAAACTCGCTCAGGAAGTACGTCTTGAAATTCAGGACATTAAAAACAGAGACTGATCGATTTCAGCTCGTTTTACCGTTTTAAAAAGCCACAGTAATGTGGCTTTTTTTATTTCCGGACAATTTGGAAAAAGGTCAGCCGGTCATCAGCCGGTGGTAAATAAAGAGGGTGCACGCACCGTAGATGACGTGCAGTCCCAGTATCCAGTAGGGGACAAGGTCGCCCCAGCGGTTTCCCAGTATGCCCGGCTCGTCGATGGCTCTGCCTTCCCCTACATGCGGATGGTTTTCAGAGAGGGTACTCATCAGCACGCCCACGAAGATACCGTGCGCAAAGCCCCAGAGAATACCGGCCGGCCAGTTCGGCGTTACAGCCATGGCAGTCAGCAGAAATACATAGAGCATGCCCCATCCGGCACCGGCCAGCAGGTGCAGCGTTATGCCGATACCGTAAATTTTCGATTTGTTACCGATGTCGGCAAAGCGCGTGCCGATCAGGTAGGGAATATCAATTTTCTGGCCCTGTTTGACGAGCAGGTAGATGAGAAGGGTTATCACTACAGCTCCCACCAGCCCCGCTAATGCCGCAATCAACAGATTCGCATCCATAAAACCTCCCGATTATTTGAAGTGAACGAAAAGATACCGTTTTCAGGCGCCTTCACTATATGACAGCCGCACCTTGAAGGTGATATCTCTTTTATCATGTAAAGCAATATCAGCCTCACTGTCAATGTTGGGTGTATTCATGTCGCTGACTTCGCATTCGCACTCTTCTTCCAGGTATTCGCTCACTTTCTCCGAGATGAAGTGCTCCAGTTGGGAGGGGGAGAGTGTCTTAAGCTGGTTGCTCATGGTGGTACACCTCTTTCTGTATATTCGAATTCATACCTATAACAGGAGAGGTGCGTCGCGGGTTCAATCGCGATAACCCGTCAGACCGCTTGAGGCTTTTTCACCCATCCGATCGCTTTGAGCGATCAGATGGGTAATTGAGCAGTCAGACGGGTATAAAAAAAGGTGCACGAGCGGGGCCCGTACACCTTTGGGAGGTCATTCTGAAGAAAGGAGTCTACTTGGCGGGAGTCAGCTTGATTTTCAGCCTGGTATCCTCGTCAAGCGTTACGTCTTTCTTCCAGCTTTTGTAGCCTTCTGCTTTTACCGTAACGGTATGAGTACCTTCGGGCAGACGGCTGAAGGTATAGCTGCCGTCTGTGCCCGTTTCTTTTGAAAATCGGGTCTGCGCAATGTCGACCTCAATGTTGGGAAGGGCTTTGCCGTTGTCGGCATTGACCACTTTACCGCTGAGTTTGTGCGTTTCGGGCATATCTCCCATCTGGGCATGGGAAGCGGTCAGGGTCAGCCCCATAAAGAGCATCAGCATCAGGCCGAAGGTTGAAATCTTCTTGAAGTGTTTCATAATTAGTCCCTCTCTTTTTCTGTTTATTGAAATCAATGACATCCAGTTAAAGGAGGGGAGTCACGAAATTGTTTCACCGATCGGGTATAATCAGCCTAAGACTATTGCAAACAGCATGTTGGCTTTAGATAGAGAAAAAACAGGCTAAACGAGCTCAACTTCAGCCGATTGACCGAATCTTTTGAGGGTACGATAGTGGGATGCGATAGCCTCGCCAAGGGTGGGATGGTAGTTGTAAGGCACATTGTGGCGCTCGGCTACTCTCCGTACGATGGGAGCGATATCCGGGTAGTGGATGCTGCATATCTTGGGGAAGAGGTGGTGCTCGATCTGGTAATTGAGACCGCCGATGTACCAGCACAGCAGCTTGTTTTCATGGGCGAAATCGGAAGTGGTTTCCATCTGGTGGATCATCCAGGTATTTTCGATGTCGCCTTCTTCGTTTTCGGTGGGATGGTCGGTACCCTCTACCACATGGGCCAGCTGAAATATGACGCCCAGGATGATACCCGCCGTCAGGTGTACGATGGTAAAGCCGATCAGCAGCTGCCACCAAGTGATAGGCAACAGCAGCATGGGGATGACGAGCATATAAGAGTAGTAGATAATTTTAGTTATAATCAGCGTCACCCACTCCGACATGGGATGGCTTTTGTTTTCATAGGGTCCCAGGTTCGGTTTCAGAAAATAACGGTAGTCTTTGATAAACACCCAGAAGAAGGTAGCCAGGCTGTACGCCATGAAAGCCAGGTAGTGCTGCACCTTGTGTACGGCCTTGTATTCGGCGTGGGGCGAGAGGCGGATAAAGGCGGCAACTTCCAGATCCTCGTCATGCTCGTGAATGTTGGTATAGGTATGGTGCACGATATTGTGAGTGATCTTCCATATATAGCCGTTGGCACCCAGCAGGTCAAAGGTGTAGCCGAGTAGCTTATTTACGGTTTTGTTGGAAGAGTAGGCTCCGTGAAGCGCATCGTGCGAAACGGAGAATCCGATGCCCGCCATGCCTATGCCCATCACAAAGCAGAGCAGGGCCATACCGGTATAGGAAAACATCCCGCTGAGAATCAAGGCATAAGCACCGAAATAGAGCGTCAGCAGCGTGATGGTTTTGACCACCATCTGTGTATTGGCGTGCTTTGAAAGGTTATTCTCTTTAAAATAGGCGTTCACTTCGGCTTTGACGTCGGTTACAAAATCCTTACCACCGTCATTTTTAAATGAGATGCGTGTGACACCCATAAATGCCCTGTCTGTTATTGATAATTATTATTAACCTAAGGTAACGGATATAACCGTCTGCTCAAATTTTCAGGAAAAAGCTTTTTCTATCGAGCGTTCAAGATCGCTCATTTGAATCGGTTTAATCAAGTACTCTACAAAATTTGTCTGCCGGGCTTTCTCCAGGTTGTAAGGATCTGAATTACCCGTGATATAGATTACAGCTACATCCGATTTCTTGCGGATCTCCTGCATGGCTGTTATGCCGTCAATATCGTCTTTTAGCTGTATATCCATAAGTATCAGGTCGGGAGAGAGCTCGAAAGTTTTTTCGATAGCTTCTTTTCCCTCGGAGACGTTGCCGACAACTTCATGCTGCATTTTGGCAACCATTCGTTCCAATACCATGGATATAATCATGTCGTCCTCAACAATGAGGACCTTTCTGGATACAATGTCCATCCTTTATACCCCGTATAGTCACAACTAGTCAGTCACTCTGAAACCTGCGTAAATAAAGCAATTTTTTTTGGATTAACCTAAAGCGACGTCCAAAATCATCATTACGCTAAAGCCCAGCATGACCCCGAGAGTTGCGATATCGGTATTGCCGCGGAGCTGGGACTCAGGGATAAGTTCCTCAACTACCACGTAGATCATGGCGCCGGCTGCAAAGGCAAGTGCATAGGGGAGAATGGGTTGCACGGTAAGCACGGCCCAGGCGCCGAGGATGGCGGCGATAGGCTCTACAATACCCGACAGCTGTCCGTACCAGAAGCTTTTGCCGATGGAAACACCTTCCCTGCGCAAGGGCATTGATACGGCGGTACCTTCGGGGAAGTTCTGAATTCCGATACCCAGTGCGAGCGTAATGGCACCGATGACGGTGGCGGTACCGGTGGGGTCTACGCCTTTGGCAGCCGCCCCGAAAAGTACGCCCACGGCCAGCCCCTCGGGAATGTTGTGCAGGGTGATGGCAAGCACCAGCAGCGTGGCTCTTCGCCAGGTGGTCTTGACGCCTTCAGCCTCTTCCATCGGGAAACCGAGGTGAAGGTGAGGCATGTACTGGTCACAAATCCTAAGGAAGAGTCCCCCGGTCAGGAAGCCGATGGTAGCGGGCATCCACTCGATCATGCCCTGGTTGGCGGCCATGTCGATGGAAGGGACCAGCAGCGACCAGAAGCTGGCCGCAATCATCACGCCGGCCGCAAAGCCGAGCATCATGTCCAAAACCTTGAAGTTGACTTTCTTTGTAAAGAAAACCAGGGCTGCGCCCAGTGCCGTCATGCCCCAGGTAAAAAGTCCCCCGAACAGACTTTGGGTGATGGGTCCCAGTGTGAAAAACCATTCTTTTATTTCAGCAAATTCCATATTTCTCTTCTGACAGTTTTGAATTAAGCCCTAATCATACCAAAAACAGAGGGAATAATAAACAAAAAATTAGTCTAGGCTAAAATGGGGTGCAGGCACTGCCCTAACCACAAGAGTTGCCGGTTACCAGGATAGGGGATACTAAATAGATAACGATTAACGAGTGAGCAGTAACGAGTAAGGCGAGCGTTGTTCTTACTCCTCACTCGTTACTCATTACTCATCACTTCTCCATTTTCCAGAAGTAGATGCCGCCGGCCTGCTTGCCGGTTTCTACGTAATCGACGCGCTTGAGCTCCTTCAGGTCAAAAACTTCTACCGAGCCGGGCTCGCCGCCGATGCCTTCAACGGTGACAAAAGCGTAGCGGCTGTCGGGGGAGATGGCAACGCCGTGGGTGACCTTGCGGCTGTTCCCTATTTTGGCTGCTTCCTTGCCCGACTCCAGATTCCAGATGCCGGTGGCGCCCTCGCCTTTGTAGCTCACGACCAGCATCTTGCCGTCGGGGCTTACTTCCAGGTTGTAGGGAGCTTTGCCGGTTTCGAAACGGTCAACTACTTCCCATGCTTTGGTATCGACCACAGCAATGTTGTCGGCGCCGTTACACGCTACATAAACCAGCTTTTTGTCGGGATGCGGATGCGCCCAGGTGGGCTTGCATTCGGGTGCGGCCATCGACATGCTCTGTCCATTGCCGGCATGCTGCATATTGCCGTGATTCCCGTGCATCGCTTTGCTTTTGCCGCTTTTGGAGACGTTCAGCCGTCGGGAGACCTCCATGGCTGCCGTATTGATCTCTATCAGTTCGTCGGTCATCATCGAAACGTGATACTGGTAGGAGCCGTCTTCTGTGATACGCGATCCGTGCGGCATGATGCCGGTCGGGATGTCGGCAATGCGTGTCATGGTTTCGGGGTCGACAACCGAAACGGTGCTCGGTTCCATATCGCCATGCAGGTTGAAGTTGACCACATAAAGCAGGCCGGTTTTCTCGGATATCTCCATGCTGGCGGGGAACATCCCGAGTTCGGTCTTGCCGACCAGCTCATTATTGCCGGTGGTAAATTTCCAAAGGCGCCCGTACGGATTGCCGTGAGCAATGCTTACAAACCAGTGGTCGCCGTCGGGCGATACGGTCATGCCGTGCGGCCCTTCGTTTTCGGTGGGCCAGCTGCCTACCGGTATGGTTTCGGCAACCTCAATCTTTTTGCTTGGGGCGTTAAAATGGATCATGGCCACCTCGTCGTCCGATTCGAGGGCCACATACATATAGTAGTCCTGGGCCTGTACAGCGGTAAAGGGGATTCCCGCGAACAGAATTAAAAGCAGAATGACGGATGATTTGATAACTCTCATAATCTTGAAATAATTATCGGAATGATGGATTAGTTTGTTCCCTGCGGCTGGTCAACCAGCTTGAAGGCCCAGAGCCCCGAGTTCCAGTCGGATACGAAGATATAGCCTTTGTAGGGTTGCGGTCCCCAGCTCATGGGAGCATTGGGGACGCGGCCCTCGTGATGGGTGGGGATGAACTTGGCAATCTCCCTTCCCTGGTCATAGAGGTTGCCCATCAGTTCGCCGGAAATATCGACGATGCGAAGGCCTGCGTTGTAGTAGGCAACATAAAGCGTGTCGCCTTTGATCCACAGGTTGTGCGTGCCGGCTTCGGGCACCTTGTAGCTGGCAACCTCTTCCGACTCTTCCCAGCTGTTCAGCTTGAAGAAGTGTATCCAGCCTGCCGGTACGGTCGGCTTGTTGTCGACATTAATGCCGCTCGGGAACGCTTCGTCGCCGGCTACCACATAGAAGTTGCCGGTTGACTGGCTCTTAAAGGGGAAAGCGGCGTGGTTCCACCCGCTCGGATAGGTGTATTTGCCCAGCATCTTGGGGTTTTCGGGAGAACCCCCGGCGGTACCGAATTCGCCTTCCTGGCTGCCTACGTCGACGGCTACCACCCCGTCGCTCCAGTTGGAGGAGTAGGCAATACCGTCTTCAATCCATACGTCGTGGATGGCGTGGCCGGGCGTATCCAGCTCAAAGCGGCTGACCGTCCTGGGATTTTTGGGATCCGAAATATCGATAATGTCGTAACGCCGTCCGTTGTTTACGGCGTAGACATGGTCTTCATAGATAAAGGCGTTGTGTACCCCGCCGGTAAGGCCGTCGGTATATTCGGAAATGATGCTCACATTATGCGGGTCGGTTACATCCAAAATGACAATACCGTTTTTGCGGTCGGAGGCTCCTTCGCGCGTAATCACGGCGATGCGTCCGTCTTCGGATACCTTCACGTCGTTGACCGTTCGGGCATCGACGGTTACCGTATCAATAATCTGCATATTGGAGGGATCGGTGACGTCCCAGAAGTAGGCTTCGCCATTGGCACCCCAGGTACCGGTAACGGCGTAGTCCTTGCCGTCAAAACCCTCCCAGACCCACAGGTCGGAGGTATGCACGTCGGAGATCAGCCCGTGGCCGACTACCTGAATGTTTTTCTGTACGTTTCGCTCATTGACCTGGATAGTCTCTTCGGCAACGGTATTGCCCGACTTGGCCATAATGGTAAACAGCCCGGTCATGTTGGCGACAAAGCGGCCGTCCTGTTCGATCTGTCCGGAAGCGCCCTCGCCGCGGTCGTTGTCGGTTTTGGAGGTGAAAGAGTAGGTGACGGGAGCGTCATCTACCGACTGGCCGGAAGCGGTTTTCGGTGTGGCTGTGAATTGTACCACGTCGCCGGTGCGCACTTCTGTAGAAGAAGCGTTGAGCTCGATAGTGGATACCGGGTTCCGCTCAACCCTGCCTTGCCAGGATGTGCTGGCATTGCCCGCTTTTAATGTCAGAGTGAAGTTGCCGGCTTTATGGGCTTTGATAGCTCCGAACTTATCTACGGATGCTATGGAAGGGTTGGAACTGCTGATGGTTACATCGGCATTTTCACGTTTCAGTCCTTTGGCGTCAATCACCTCGTAATTGACCGGCACCGTGGTAGCGGTATACAGTTTATCCGGCATGTCAAAAAGATTGATTTCCGCGATGGGCGGATATGCTACCTTGACATCGATGGTTTGAGTGATGCGGCTTTCACGTGGGCCCAGCGTAAGGGCTATGAGCTGGTAGCTGCCGGGCTTCAGAGCCTTGACCATTCCGTCGGGTGTAACACTTACCGAGCGACGGGCCCTCGAAAAGAAGATGACCGAGTCCTGGGTGGCGTTGCCGGTGGCATCAACTACTTTGGCTTGCAGCTGCATCTGCTGGTCTACTTCCAGCTCAACCTTGTCGGGAGTGATCACGATTTTTTTGCCCTGATCCTGATCCTGGTCTTGGGCAAGCGCCCCGAGGCCGGTTACAAAAACCAGCAGGGCGGCAAGCGTCATATATCGGATAAATGATTTCATGGTGTTCTTTTTTTAAAGCTGTTATTGTACGTTCTCATTGTCTTTTAATTTCAAAGCCCACAGCCCGGAGTTCATATCGGATACGAAAATGTAGCCTTTGTAGGGCTGCGGTCCCCAGCTCATGGGCTGGTTGGGGGTCACGCCTTTGCTGTGCTTCGGCAGGAACTTGGCGATCTCACGTCCCTGGTCATAGAGGTCTCCGAGCAACTCACCGGAGATATCCACAATCCGCAACCCGCCCTGGTAGTAGGCGATGTAGAGCGTGTCGTCTTCGATCCAGAAGTTATGGGTACCGGCTTCGGGTACCTGGTAGCGTGCCACCTCTTCCGACTCTTCCCAGCTGTTCAGCTTGAAGAAATGAATCCAGCCGTGGGGCACGCCGCCGGGGAAGGCTTCGTCGCCGGCAACGATGTAGAAGTCGCCGGTCGATTCGCTCTTGAAGGGGAATGCGGCGTGGTTCCATCCGCTGGGGTAGGTGTAGCTGCCCAGCATCTTGGGGTTCTCGGGAGAGCCTCCGGCTCCGCCCAGTTCGCCGCTCATATCGCTGCCCACATCCACGGCAACAACGCCGTCGTCCCAGTTGGAAGAGTAGGCGATGCCGTCTTTGACCCAGACATCGTGCACGGCGTGGCCGGGCGTATCCAGCTCGAAGCGGCTGACGCGGTAGGGATTCTCGGGATCTTCAATATTGA
>CAYWDK010000030.1:18227-19837 GCA_964457025.1 uncultured Balneolaceae bacterium
GTATCCAGCTCGAAGCGGCTGACGCGGTAGGGATTCTCGGGATCTTCAATATTGATGATATCATAACGGCGGCCGTTGTTGATGGCATATACGTGGTCTTCATAGATAAACACATTGTGTACCCCGCCGGTGAGCCCGTCGTCGAATCGGGAAAGGATCTTGACTTCGGCGGGATTGGTGACATCCAGGATAACCAGTCCGTTCTTGCGGTTGGAAGCGCCCTCGCGGGTAATCACAGCGATGCGCCCGTCTTCGGATACCTTCACATCGTTAACCGTGCGGGCATCCACATGTACCGTGTCAATAATCTTCATGTCGGATGGATCGGTGACGTCCCAGAAGTAGGCGTCTCCGTTGGCGCCCCAGGTGCCGGTAGCGGCGTAGTCGCGTCCGTCAACGCCTTCCCAGACCCACAGGTCGGAGGTGCTCACATCCAGTACTTCACCGTGACCCACTACTTCAAGCTCACGCTGAACATTTCTGGGGGTGATCTTAACAGTGGTCTCGGCAATATTGCCTGCATTCTTGGCCAGGACGGTATAGGTCCCGGGCTCATTGGCGACAAACCGCCCGTCTTTCTTGATAAGGGCGGAAGCGCCGCGCCCGCGGGCGTCAACCTGGTTGGCGGTAAAGGTGTATGTGACCGGCGCGTCGGCTACGGCATTGCCTTCACTGTCTTTGGCAACAGCCGTAAAGTGGATCACATCACCGGTACGGGCCTGCTGTTGGTCGGCAGATAATTCAATCTGTGTTACGGGATTAGCAACAACCTTGCCGCTCCATGTTCGGGTGACATTCTCATATTTGGCGGTGATGCTGAAGCTGCCGGCTTTTTTAGCCTTCACTTCATTCAAGGCCGTAACTTCCGCCACTTCGGGATTCGAGCTCTTGATATCGCTCACTTCGATATCTTCACGATGAAACCCGGTCACGTCATAGACCTTTGTATGAAGAGGAAAGGAAGTGCCTGCATAAATGGTTTCGGGCATGCCGCTCATGGTAATTTTTTCCAGCGGCGGATAGGGGACGTTTACCGAGAAACGTTTGATCATCCTTCCGTTTTCGCCCTGGGCGGGCTTGAATGCGATGATCTGAACAGTACCCGGCTCGTTGGCTTTCATAAGCCCGTTCTGAGTGATGGTAACCGCCCGGGAGTTGGTCGAGAAAAAACGTACCGTGTCGGGCTGTACCTCACCGTCGGCATTCACTACTTCCGCCTTGAGCTGGAGCTCCTGCCCGACATTCAACTCGGGATTTTCAGGATGTATAGTAATGTCCAGATCGGATTGTTGGTTCTGTGCCTGGGTAGGTAGTGCAAGGGCAGTAAGTGTTCCAAAAAGGGTTAAGAGAAATGGGATAATCAGTATCTTCTTAAGCTGCATAAATTTTTTAAATGGAGTTCAGTTGGTTTTGGTAAACTTCTCAATGGGGTGGATATTATACTTTAAAATACCGATAAAGTGAAATTCTAAAGAGTGATAAAGGGAATGATGAATTTTACTTTGGGAGATGGTCCGGATGGAAGGATTTTTCCTCGCTCTACCTGTGAAATTAAGCGCTTAATGCTTACCTTTATGCGTTTCTGAAAAGTCAGGAAAATCTGCCCGGCA
>CAYWDK010000031.1:0-18744 GCA_964457025.1 uncultured Balneolaceae bacterium
AGTTCGTCCATCTCGACTTTGAGTACAGCAGTGCCTGCCCGTGTTCGTATGAGCTTTCCGAGCATGCCAAGGAGAGCCGGGGCATTGATGCCATTCCGCACAGCCAGCGCAGCATTGCCAATATCACGCTCGAGCTGGAGGACGAAATGTTTGTGGAAGATATCGTAAACGTCTGTGTGAGTGCCCTTAAAACAGAAACGCAGGTGATGGTTAAGCGCGAAGACGAACAGGCCTTTGCCGAGATGAATGCCGCCTACCAAAAGTTCGTAGAAGATGCCGCTCGACTGTTATACGAAGAGTTCGACGAGCAGGAGAGTGTAGTCGATTTCGTAATCCGCTGTGTACATATGGAGAGCCTGCATAGCCATGATGCGGTGAGCCGGATCTGCAAAGGTGTGCCTAACGGACTGAGATAGAGCTTATTCCTGTGCAACTACTACGGCAACCTTGTTGCCGTCAGGGCTGACGGCCAGTCTTGTAATTCCCGACAAACCAAAATCTGAAAGGTCGGCCACCGGTTTCCATTCTTCGGTGCCGTAAGGGTTGTAGGAAAAAAGCGTGCTTCCTTGACCCATCAGTATTATCCGGTCGGGGGTCCATGCCATATCTTCGCTGCCATTTAGGGTAGAGGTGACAGTCGATATATCACCTTCAAAAGGATCCAAAGACTTGATTATCCAATTTGTGCTATCGCTTTTGTCCACAAAGCTTATATGACGGGTACCCGGTACATTGTGCAGTGAACGCCCGGGATTTTGTGTTATCACTTCGCTCTCGCCTGAATCCAACCTTGTTTCCTGCAGGGTAGGAGGTTCGCCCAGCACGAATGAATAGATCCTGTTCGGGCCCAGCCAGGTATGGTAACCGATTACAAGCTCCTGAACAATAATTTCCGGCTCTCCTCCTTCCAACGAATATTTCCAGAGCAGCTGCCTTCCGTCTTCTTCCAATATGATGGTGGAAAAATGAGTGCCGCCAGGAATCACGGTGGGAGAGTACTCGCTGCCGGGACTTTCGGTGAGCCACTTTTTATTATCGCTTTCAATCTCATAGAGCAGTACATCGGTCTGCCCGTTACGGGTGGAGGCAAAGAGCACGCCCGAACCGTCGGGCAAAAAGGAAGGCTGGTTGTCATAGCCCGGATTTTGCTCGGAGATATTCAGGGGATTTGTCAGCGAATAGCCGTCAGACGTTTTTTGCAGGTCGAACAGATAAACTTCCGTACCGCTCTGGGCATACAGCGGAAGTGAAGCTGCCACAAGCCAGAGCAGAATGATCGTAATGGAAGCAGTTGTTCGGCTCATCAGGACCTAATTAGTTCAGGGCTTCGTTGACCAGCTTCTCTTGTTCGGCCTGATGGATCTTCATCTGTCCAGCGGCGGGAGATGCGGAAGCCTGTCGCCCTACGTAACGGAGTTGCTGTCCCTTCTGAAGCTGTTCGCTTATGCGGGATGATACGAAGGTCCAGGCGCCCATATTTTTGGGTTCTTCCTGGCACCAGACAATGTCGTCTACATGGCTGTACTCTTTGAGTACCTTCTGTACATCCGCATCGGGGAAGGGATAGAACTGCTCCAGACGAACCAAGGCGATATCGGATGAACCGTTCTCCTCACGCTGCTTATAGAGATCGTAATAGACCTTGCCGGAACAGAGTATCACTCTTTTAACCTTTTTCTTGTCTTCAACTTCGGTATCCGGAAGCAACGGCCGGTATTGGCCTTTGGCCAGGTCTTCGGTCGTGGAAGTAGCGAGCGGATGGCGCAGTAGGCTTTTCGGAGACATGATGATCAACGGCTTTTTCTGCTCTTGCTTGGCCTGTTTCCTGAGTATGTGGAAGTACTGGGCCGGTGTTGTGAGGTTTACCACCTGCATATTGTCTTCGGCGCAAAGCTGAAGGAAACGCTCCAGCCGTGCAGAAGAGTGCTCGGGTCCCTGGCCTTCGTAGCCGTGGGGAAGCGTCATCACCAGTGAGCTTTTCTGTCCCCATTTGGCTTCGGAAGCCGAGATAAACTGGTCGATTGGTATCTGGGCTCCGTTGACAAAGTCGCCGAACTGAGCTTCCCAGATTACGAGCGCATCTTTCTTGGCAGAGCTGTAACCGAACTCGAAGCCGAGGCAGGCAAACTCGCTCAACAGGCTGTTGTAGGGGAAAAAGGGCGCCTGTTCATCGCTGAGGTTGTTCAGCGGGATGAACTTTTGGTCGGTTTGGGTACCGTGCAGGATGGCATGGCGGTGTGAAAAGGTGCCGCGCTCGGCATCCTGGCCGGTCAGGCGAACCGTCACGCCGCTCTTAAGAAGCGACCCAAAAGAGAGCGCTTCCGCAAAACCCCAGTCAATCTTCTTCTCATTATTTTCTACAATTTCTGCCCTTTTAGCGAGCTGTTTGAGCAGCTTGGGATTGGCGTCAAAATCTTTGGGAACTGTATTGAGTTTGAGAGCAATGTCTTTCAGTTCTTCTCTGGGATAGGTAGTATCCGGGAGTTCGGGCCACTCGTCCTGGGTCATCTCGTGGCGGTTGATCATATCTTCCGTCACCTCGAGGGGGGAAGAGTTCTTGGCGTCTTCAAAGGCCTGCTGCAGCAGCTTGTCGAACTCTTCAAAGATCTGTTCGGTTTCTTCTTCACTCAGCTCGCCTTTGCGTACCAGCTCTTTGGTATAGATGTCGCGCACCGTAGGATGATTGTCAATTTCCTTGTACATACCCGGCTGTGTGAAAGCGGGTTCGTCGCCTTCGTTGTGGCCGTGTTTGCGGAAGCATACCAGGTCGATAATCACATCCTTGCCGAATTTCTGCCTGTATTCGAAAGCCATCTGGATGGCGTGTACGGCTTCTTCCGGATTGTCTCCGTTGACGTGGAAGATGGGAGCCAGGATCATTTTTGCCAGGTCGGAAGCGTATTCGGTAGAGCGTCCGTCCTTGGGCAGGGTAGTGAAGCCAATCTGGTTATTGACGATAATGTGGATAGTGCCTCCGGTCTTATAGGCTTCCAGCTGAGACATATTGAGCGTCTCTGCCACTACACCCTGTCCGGCAAAAGCGGCGTCGCCGTGGATCAGTATCGGGAGTACTTTCTTGTCGGGATCCTCTTTGCCAAGGTGATCCTGGGTGGCACGTGCAGCTCCCTCCACGACCGGGTTCACGGCTTCGAGGTGGCTCGGGTTGGGCATCAGCTCAATATCGACAGTCTTTCCCGACTTGGTCTTGTGCTCGCCCTTGGCGCCCAGATGGTACTTAACATCGCCTGATCCCTGAATGCTGTCGGGGTCGAGATTGCCTTCAAAGTCAGCGAATACTTTGCGGTAGGGCTTGTTCATGATATTCACGAGGATATTCAGGCGTCCCCGGTGGGCCATACCCATAAAGATCTTTTCCACTTCGGCATTGCCGGCCTGTTCCAGCATGTGATCCATCATCGGGATCATGGTGTCGGCACCTTCCAGTGAGAAGCGTTTGTGGCCGATATACTTCTTATGCAGGAACTGTTCGAAAGCCATTGCCTGGTTCAGCTTGTGCAGAATCTGCTTCTTGTCGTCTTTGGAGAGGTCGGGCGTATTGGCAGTCGACTCCATGCGTTCACGCAGCCATTTGCGCTCTTCAAGGTCGAGCAGATGCATGAATTCAGCACCGATCTTGCCACAATAGGTGTCGCGCAGCAGTTTTATGATAACGCGGAGAGGCGCTTTCTCATAGCCGCCCAGCCCTGCGCAGTAGAATTCACGGTCGAGGTCCCAAAGCGTGAGTCCGTAGTATTCGAAGTCAAGTTCGGGGCTGTGGCCCGGCTCGTCGCTCAGCGGATCGAGGTCGGCTAGCTTATGCCCGCGGGTGCGGTACATGTTGATAATACGCATGACGGCGATGGCGCGCTTGTTCTGCTCGAGGGTAGCGCCCTGTCCGTCCAGCTGACCCACATACTTGTCCTCACCATAGGGGATGGGCTCGTAGGGAATCTCTAGGTCGGCAAAGATTTCGTCGTAAAAGTCTTCATCTCCGTTCAGCAGGCTGTGAATTTTCTTCAGGAAGGATCCCGACTCGGCACCCTGGATTACGCGGTGGTCGTAAGTGGAGGTAATGGTCATCACCTTGCTGATGCCCAGCTTGTTGAGCACTTCCTGTGACATCGACTGGTATTCGGCCGGATAATCGATGGCACCCGTAGCGATAATGGTACCTTGCTTTTTCATCAGGCGCGGTACCGACGATACCGTTCCGATGGTACCGGGGTTGGTAAGCGTAAGGGTGGTATTTTCAAAGTCGGATACCTGCAGGTTCCCGTTACGTGCCTTTTCGATCAGCTCGGCATAAGCGTGCAGGAACTCCTTGAAGTCCATCTTGTCCACGCCTTTGATATTGGGTACAAGCAGGTTTCGAGAGCCATCCTTGTTCTGCACATCAACGGCGATGCCGAGGTTAACCTGCTGGGGAATCACTTTATAAGGCTCTCCGTCCTGGTAGAGGAAGGAGTTGTTCATATTGGGAAACTCTTCCAGCGCCTTTACGATGGCCCAGGCAATGAAGTGGGTGAAAGAAGCTTTGGGCTCGCCCCGCTGCTGCAGGTGACGGTTGATGATGGTGCGGTCCTCGATCAGCATCTTCATAGGCAGCACGCGGACCGAGGTGGCGGTGGGGAGCTCCAGGCTCTCGTCCATATTCTCCGCAATCTTGCTGGAAATACCCTTTATCTTCTCCAGTTTGGCCCCCTTGGGCGCCCTCTCGTCTTTGGGAGCTTTGGCGGGTGCTTCCTTTGTTTTTTTCTTGTCGGAAGCGGGCGGCCGGGCGGGTGCGACGGCTTCTTCCCCGTTGCCGGAGAGTTCGGCCTGGGTCTTCAGCTCCTCGACCGAATCTTTTCCCTCGATTTCATCAAAATATCTTCTCCAGTGATTGGGAACGGAGGAGGGGTTTTCAAGATATTGGTCATACAGTTCTTCTACGAGTGCGGAGTTGGGTCCGAAAACAGCTTCGAGCGACTTCAAGATTTTGTCTGATTGAGTGATATTAAAAAATTATTTCTAAAGGGAAAGTACCCTTTATGAATTAATATTGCGTATTTTTTTTGGTTTCTTTCACCAAAGTCGATTCATCATCAAAGTTAAACATTGTATTATTAAAATACGATTCTTGGGAGTAGATAATTTTTCGTTATACTTTGCACATTTAAAAGCACTAAACAAAGATTTTAGGCAGAACATTTAGGCATTTATGAGTACGGATTCAAAGGAAAAAACAGGCGCTGAGAATATCCATTGGGATTTGTCCGATCTCTACGATTCCATTGAGGACAAGGAGCTGAAAAAGGACCGGGAAAAAGTGCTGGAGATGGCGGACGCTTTCTCCCAAAAATACAAAGGCAAACTGGGCGACCTGGAGGCTTTCGAATTCTACGAAGCCCTGCAGCAGTATGAAGCAATTATCGAGATCATCGGAAAGATCGGATCCTATGCCAACCTGATCTGGTCTACCGACACCTCGAAGCCGGAATACGGCAAGCTGAAGCAGCAGGCCAGCGAGCTCTCTTCGGAAGTGAATCAGAAGCTGGTCTTTTTTGATGTGGAGTGGCTCAAGATGGATGACAAAAAGGCCGAAGCACTGATCGAAAGCGAAGAGCTTGTCCATTACCGCCATTACCTGGAGTCGTCACGAAGATATAAAGAACACATCCTAAGCGAGAAAGAGGAGCAGATCCTTTCAGCCAAATCGGTGACCGGCCGCAGCGCCTGGGTCCGTTTCTTCGACGAGACCATCGGCGCTTCCCGTTTTGAACTGGACGGGGAAGAGATGACCGAACAGGAAGTGCTGAGCAAGCTCCATGAGCCCGACCGTGAACTGAGGAAACGTGCTCACGCATCACTGACAAACAAATTTAAAGAGTTGAGCCGCACTTTTACCTTTGTCTTCAACACCCTGGCGGCCGACAAGCAGACCAACGACAGGCTGCGCGATTACGAAAGCTGGATATCCTCGCGCAACCTCTCCAACGAAATTGACGACAAGACCGTGGAGTTGCTGGTCAACTCCGTCACCGGACAATATGGCCTGGTGCAGCGATTCTACAAACTCAAGGGCAGGCTGCTCGGATACGATCGCATGTATGACTACGATCGTTATGCGCCGCTTCTGGAGAGCCGTCAGGAGGTAAAATGGGAGCAGGCCAAAGAGATGGTGCTTGAGTCCTATGGCGACTTCCACCCAGAGATGGGAACTATCGCCTCTCATTTTTTTGAACGGAAGTGGATTGACGCCGCCATAAGGCCCGGCAAAAGGGGAGGTGCCTATTCGGCGAGTACGGTGCCATCCGTCCATCCCTACGTATTTATGAATTACGACGGCAAGGTGCGCGATGTGCAAACCCTGGCACACGAGCTGGGACACGGCGTACACCAATACCTTTCGCGCAAGCAGGGCGTACTTCAGGCGGGGACTCCGCTCACCACGGCCGAAACGGCTTCGGTCTTCGGGGAGATGCTGGTATTCCAAAGCCTGATGAAAAAGCTGGACGACCCCAAGGAGAAGCTGGCCCTGCTGATGGGTAAGATCGACGATACCATTGCCACGGTCTTCCGCCAGATTTCCATGAACCGGTTTGAGCATGCCATGCACACCAAACGCAGGGAAGAGGGAGAGCTGACTACCGCCGAATTTTCCTCGCTCTGGCGAGAGACCCAGGAAGCCCTGTACGGCGATTCGGTTGAGCTTACGGAGAGCTATGACCTGTGGTGGTGCTACATCCCGCACTTCCTGCATACGCCCGGCTATGTATATGCTTATGCATTTGGAGAATTGCTGGTTTTAGCTTTATATGAAGAGTACACGCAAAGCAGTAACGGCTTTGCCGACAAGTATATCAGCATGCTGGAGGCCGGCGGTTCCGATTGGCCCGAAAATATAGTTGCTAAGGTAGGGCTCGATATCACACAGCCCGACTTCTGGGACAAGGGACTGCAGGCAATAGAACGAATGGTAACGAGGGCAGAAGAACTGGCCGAACAGCTTAACGAGGATTAGGGATGGATACCTACGAACAGGCCCGGCAGAAAGATCGCTCGAATGCCGAGATTATGGGGCAGAAGAGGCAGGAAAAAGCACTTCGCGAATTCAAGCAGGTGCTGGAGGACCTTGTCTTTCTTCTGAGAAGCGCTTCCAGCATGGAGACGGTCTATATGTACTGGGTAAACCGTTCCCGGGAGCAGTTTGTGATGGAGACGAAGTCCACCAGCCTCTCCAACGTCATGTTCCAGGACCGCGTGAGTTTTGACAAACATTTTCTGAAGCAGTATAAGGATATTTCGGAGCCTATCACGCTGGAGATCGGCAACGGCCTCAGCAACGAGATGCTCACCCACTACTACAATGAGGTGCCGGTACGCTATGTCACCATCCTTCCTTTTATTAACAACGGACAAACCGTAGCCATCACGGTGCTTGAGTCGAGCGACCATATTTTGTCCGATGACAAAAGCGAGGTAGTCTACTCTTATATCGGCGCCTTGCGCAATGTGCTGAACACCTATCTGGAGATCAGCGATCTGTACGAGCGGCAGGAGGAGTGGATCGACTATGAAGAGCGCCTGGATGTGCTTGATACGCGTTCGCACCGGGCAGAACTGATTGCGCGCCTGTTAAATACCATGCAGGAGTTCCTTCACTCTGGTGGAGTCTCCTATGTTGCCAAGGGCATGGACAGCTGGTGCAATATTCTCAATTCCGAAAAAGCACGTTTTGCGCCGCCCGTCGGCATGCCTATGGAGAACCGTACGCTGGCCGAAGAGGCGCTGGAGAAGGGCAAGCCGGAATTTGCCATCCATTTTAACAACAACCCCAAGCGGCTTTCTCCGCGCGAGCTTCACACCGAAGGGGCGACCTTGGCTATCCCGGTATTGATGAATGACCGCAGGCAGGGGCTGGTGCTGGCCTATGATGACAACCCCCTGATTTTCAAGGAGTCGACCAAGCACAAGCTGATCAACCTGGTGCGTACCTGTTCGCTGAAGATTATGGCCAACGACTCGAACCTGGATGTGGATGAGAATATGCTTACCAACGAATATGAAGCGGTCATCCCCGACATCTGGGAGCGTATGGTAGACACCGAACTCAGCCGCAATCGCAACGAGCTCACCAAATACCACTCTTGGCTGGGGCTGATAACCCTTTCCGACCTGCCGGGCATTCGCACTAAGCTTCGGCTTGAGGAGCTTCACCAGATGCAGAAAGACCTGGTACGCGCATTCAATCCGAGCCGCTTCGGCATACCGGGTATCATCGGTTTCCATTCCGATTATGTATATACCTTCTTTATCCAAAGTAAAGACCGCAAGGCGGTTGAACAGTGGACCAAAACCCTGAAGCAGGAGTTCCGGGAGCCTTTTGAGCTGACCAACGGCAAGCAGATCGAGAGCGGCATCAAAGTCGGATATACGATTCTGGATCCGGGTATCTCGGATTCCTACCAGGCGATATCGCATGCGAAAAGTGCGCTTTCTCAGGCGATGAAAACTTCACAGGAGCATAGCGGACAGGATTAGTGATGGGTAATTGTTATGTGCTGGTCATAGACGGACTGGGAGTCGGCGCGCAGGAAGATGCTGCCGACTATGGAGACGAAGGGGAAAATACCCTGGCTCATGTCTGTGAAGCCACATCCTGTAAACTTCCCAACCTGGGCCGGATGGGGATCGGCAATATCATCCCGCTTGCATCGGTTCCCCAAGAGCCCGAACCTCTGGCAGCCTTCGGAAAGATGCGGGAAGCATCGGCAGGCAAGGATTCTACCACCGGCCATTGGGAGCTGGCCGGAATACGGCTCGAACAACCCTTTCCTACCTATCCAGGAGGATTTCCACAGGGGGTAATTGACCGCTTTTGTACCGGACTGGGCCTCGAGGGCGTATTGTGCAATAAACCCTATTCCGGCACCGAAGTGATCGCCGACTATGGGGAAGAGCATCTGGAAACCGGCCAGCCTATCGTCTATACCTCAGCCGACAGTGTCTTTCAGGTGGCGGCCCATACCGATATCATTCCCGTACCGAAACTCTATGAGTGGTGCCGTTTTGCCCGTGAAGAGGTGATGACCGGCGAGCATGCGGTGGGGAGGGTCATCGCACGGCCTTTTGCCGGGGAAGCCGGGAGTTTCGAGCGAATATCCGACCAGAGGCACGATTTTTCTCTGAAGCCACCTGCGCATAATGTCGTAAACAGGCTATATGAGTCGGGCGTCAATACCTACTCTATCGGCAAGGTCGTCGACTTGTTTGCCGAGCAGGGCTTTACCCAGTTTCGCAGGACCAAAAGCAATGCGGAGGGTATCTCGCAGCTGCTTAGCCTGATGTCGGCTGCCGAAGAGAGCTTCGTCTTCGTCAACCTCATCGACACCGACCAGAAATACGGTCACCGCCTGGACCCGGAGGGCTATGCCGAGTGCCTGCAGGAGATCGACCGTGCCATCCCTGCCATAGTGAGCAAGCTTAAGGAAGGGGACCTGCTGATTATAACCGGCGACCACGGCAACGATCCCACCGGGACAAGTACCGACCACAGCCGGGAGTTCGTCCCTTTGCTGGTATTTCCGAAAGGGAGTGCGGAGAAGCCTGATTTGGGTGTTCGCGACACTTTCAGCGACGTAGCGGCAACAGTAGCAGATTTTTTTGGTCTGGATGAAACCTATTCGGCCCGATCTTTATTATAAATATAGAAATGGAAGGAAAAGGACCGTTAGAGTTTCTTTCAAAAAAGCCCTATATTGCACAGATAATTTTTTGCGAGTGGGCAACATATACGGCTTTAAATCGTTTGAACATGCATAAAAAGAAAAGATGACAGAGTCCCGAACACTCTGATATCTTTTCTTTATTTGTTTCCATCCGTTACCCCAATCACAAATGTTAACTTAATCCGATAAGCCAGTGGCAAGAAGTTCAGGAATTTCTACTCGAGAATCAGAATCTCTCGACCGCTATTTACAAGAGATCGGCAAAGAAAAACTCATTACCCCGGAAGATGAGGTCAGGTTAGCCAAGCAGATTCAGAAAGGGAGCCAAAAGGCATTGGAAGACCTTACCAAGGCCAACCTCCGTTTCGTAGTATCTGTGGCCAAGCAGTACCAGAACCAGGGGCTTTCTCTGGGCGATCTCATCAACGAGGGCAACCTGGGGCTTATCAAGGCGGCCAAGCGTTTTGATGAGACCCGCGGTTTCAAGTTTATCTCCTATGCCGTATGGTGGATCCGCCAGTCGATTCTTCAGGCACTGGCCGAGCAGAGCCGTATCGTACGCCTGCCGCTGAACAGGGTAGGTGCCCTCAACAAGATCGGCAAAGAGCTTTCCAAGCTGGAGCAGGAGTATGAGCGTGTGCCTTCGGCAGCCGAGCTGGCCGAGAGCCTCGACATGACCGTTTCTGAAGTGGCCGACACGCTGAAAATTTCCGGACGTCACCTTTCCGTGGACGCGCCCTTTGCCCAGGGCGAAGACAACCGCCTGCTGGACGTGCTTGAAAACGAAGAGACCCCCAATCCCGATAACGACCTGATGGGCGAGTCACTGAAAGTGGAGATCGAGCGTGCCCTTTCCAAGCTGACCAACCGCGAGGCTGAAGTTATTCGCCTCTATTTCGGAATCGGACGCGAGCATTCGCTGACTCTTGAAGAGATCGGCGAGCGTTTCGACCTGACCCGTGAGCGTGTGCGTCAGATCAAGGAGAAAGCCTTGCGCAAGCTCCGACACCACAACAGAAGTGCCGCGCTTAGAGCGTATCTCGGATAAGGCCGACTTAATAAGTAATTGAAAAGCCCTTTCCGCACCGGCGGGAAGGGCTTTTTTTTAGTACCCGTATCCGGCCGAATAAAATCCTTGTATATCGTTTTGCCACCTATTACGTTAAAACAGTATGAAAAGGCTACTACTGATAGCGGTACTCTTCTTTTCCTGCAGCCAGGCATTTGCCCAGCTGTTTCCCTTCCGTTCGTATTCCATTGAAAAAGGCCTGAGTGAAGCCGTAGTCAACGATCTGATGCAGGACCATGAAGGCTACCTCTGGATTGCCACAGGCTACGGCCTCAACCGTTTCGATGGCATCCAGTTCCGGAACTATTATGAGGAAAACGGCCTGCTCAATAACAAAATCTATTCTTTGTACCAGGACGAAGAGAATACCATCTGGGTAGGTACCGGCGGCGGAGTGAATATCATTGAAGATGACAGTATCATGACCCATCCCGACCTGTCTCCGCTTGATTCTGCCGTGGTGCTGGAGATATACCAGGACGACATCGGCGAGTACTGGTTTGCCACGGACGGGCAGGGCGTATGGCACTACGACAGTTACGGCCAGCTCTATCATTATGGTGTAGCAGACGGCCTTGCCGATGACCGGGTGCGGGATATCCTGCAGGACGACCAGGGCACTTTTTGGTTTGCCACCCGAGAGGGTTTGACACGGATGTTAAACGGCACTTTAAGCAGCTATACCGTTGATCACGGCCTGCCCGACAACAAGCTTCGCGATATGGTACTTGACGGGCAGGGGAACCTCTGGCTTGCCACACGCGGCGGCTTGAGCAGGATGTCGGAAGGCTCGTTCATCAACTATACACAAGAAGACGGTCTGATCAATAACCGCATCCAGTCGCTGTCGCTTGACGGACAGGGTGGTCTCTGGGCCGGCACCGAAGAGGGCATAAGCCACTTTTCGGAGGGTGAATTCAGTAACTATACCGTTCAGCACGGACTTGCCAATAACATCATATACTCCACTCTGCGTGACCGTGAAAACAACATCTGGTTCGGCACCTTCGGTGGTGGTATCAGCGTTTTCCTGGGCGAGCACATAAGGAATTATACGATCGAGGAAGGCCTGCCGAATAATGTAATCACTTCCATAAGCCAGGACCGCGCCGGCAATCACTGGGTGACGACCTATGGGGGAGGGCTCAGCCTGCTGAGTGGCAATACCTTTGAGACTTACCTCGAAAGGGACGGTCTGGTGGATAATAAGGTATACACTTCAATAGTAGATCATATGGACCGGCTGTTGGTAGGCACCCGGTGGGGATTGAGCATTTTCGAGGACGGGAGGTTCCATAATTTTGATGAGACGGAACTCCCTTACCGGAAAATCAGGGCTATTATTGAAGATCAAAACCGCGAGGAGTACTGGATCGGTACCTACGGCGAAGGGATATTGAACTTCAGGGATGGCCGATTCACCCAGCTTGATGAGTCGGACGGCCTCGCCAATAATACGGTATTATCTGTAGAGCAAGGCAATGACGGTTCGGTCTGGTTTGCTACTTACGGGGGCGCCAGCAGGTACCTTGACGGGGAGTTTACCAACTATACCATTCGCGACGGTCTGCCGAACAACGGCGTGCTCGATATCCTTAAGGACAGCGACGGCACCATCTGGGCCTCCACTTTCGGCGGTATCGCGCGTTTTAACGGGGAGTCGTTCGAAGCGATAACCGGCGAAGACGGCCTGCAGGATGAAGTCTGTTATTTCCTTATCCAAGATCACTTCGGCAAGTACTGGATTGGTACCAAAGAAGGCGTCGTCCGTTTTGACTACGAGAAGTTTCGGGAAAGTGACAGCCCGAGGGAAAAGCACAAGGCATTCAAGCTGATAACGCAGGACCAGGGCATTGTCGCCAACGAGATGAATGCCAGCGCGGCTTTTACTGACAGGGAAGGCATTCTCTGGTTCGGTTCGGTCGGCGGGCTGGTTCGCTATGACCCATCCAGATCGCCGCAAAACCATGCCGCCCCCAAAGTACATATTGAAAACGTACTGGTCTCGGGCGAACCGGTAGCCAACAAAGGTGACCTCCGTATCGGAAGCGACAATCACAACATTACCTTTGATTTCATCGGCATCAGCCTTACGGCTCCCGAGCAGGTGGTTTATGAATACCGTTTGCGCGGCAGCGGCGAGTCGTGGCAGAAGACCGAGCAGCGTTCGGTCCGCTATTCGGCTCTCTTGCCCGGTGACTACAGATTCGAAGTCAGGGCCCGGAACAACGACGGCATCTGGAGCGAGGAGCGGGCTTCGCTGAGCTTTACCGTGATGCCGCCTTTCTGGCTGCAATGGTGGTTTATTATTATGGTAGTGGCTGTTTTGGTGGGTATCATCGCTTTTATCTACAACTATTACCGTGTACGCAAGATGGTCGAAATCGAGCGGATGCGGGTACGCATCGCCAGTGACCTGCACGACGATGTAGGCTCGGCATTGACCGAGATCGCATTGCAGTCCGATTTTCTCCAGACCACCGACGTAGGCAGCGAGCTCAGGCAGTCGCTGAACCAGATCGGCAGCCAGAGCCGGAAGATCGTCTCCAGCCTGGACGATATCGTCTGGTCAATCGACGCCCGCAACGATACCCTGGGCGACCTGACCGACCGCATGCAGGACTACATCAACAATGTGCTGCCGCAAAAGGAAGTGACCTACTACTTTGAAGAGCTGGATATGGATGAGAAGCTGACCGTTCAAATGAAAGAAAACCTCTATCTGATCTTCAAGGAAGCGGTCAACAATATTGCCAAGCACTCTGACGCCAGCAAGGTAGAGGTGATTCTGAAGAATCAAAACAGCAGCTTTGACCTGCTGGTTCGCGACAACGGAAGCGGAGTCAAGCCGGTAAAGAAGACAGGCCACGGCCTGCGGAATATCGAGATGCGAGCGAAACGGATAGATGCCGAGGTCGAATTCGAAAATGAGACGGGTTTTACGGTACACGTTTCAGGAAAAGGAATGTAGATGTAACACAAAAAGGTTTATGTCGTTAAGAAGACAAAAAAGGAAATATTATGGCCCCTGTAGTAGGAATAGTTGAAGACAACAAGAAGATACGCGACCTGATCCAGCGATACCTGGATATGCAGGACGAGCTGAAATGTCCCGTCGCGGTGGATACCGTGGAGGAGATGCTGGAGTACCTGGATGAGCACCAGAAGCCGGATGTGATCCTTATGGATATCCAGCTGCCGGGCATGTCGGGCATCAAGGGCATCGGCATTATCAAGGAGAAGTACCCCGAGATTGAAATTATTATGCTGACCGTCTACCACGACTCCCACAAGATTTTCGATTCCCTCTGCGCCGGCGCTTCAGGCTACCTCCTCAAGCACACTTCGCTACCTGAAATCAAGGAGTCCATCCTGAAACTGCTCGACGGCGGTGCGCCCATGTCGCCGCAGATCGCCCGCAAGGTCATCAACCATTTCCAGGAGAGCGAGCCGAAGAAAAATCCCGACTCCAATCTGACCGACCGGGAGCACGACATCGTAAACGGCCTCGTCGACGGCCTGAGCTACAAGATGATCGCCGACCGCTACGATATCTCCATTGACACGGTTCGGGCGCATATCCGCAATATCTATAAGAAACTGCATGTGAATTCAAAAGCGGAAGTCATAGCCAAATCGCTGAAAGGCGAGATTTAGCGGCATTATCGGAAGTAACATGATAATGTGATTGTAAAAGCCTCTTGCATCATTTAAAATGGACTTAGATGCTGTTAAAAGCATCATTTAACCTTAATGAATTGTGCTGCAAGCTTCGGGAGGCCGATATGAAACTTAAAAAGAAACTACTTGTACTGATCACCCTCAGTTTCGGGTTGACAGGATGCTATACTCAGCTGCAGTATTCCAAAGGGATGAACCGTCAGGCTGAAGACGACCGCAAGGTTGACGGCTACTCTTGGAACCAGGAATCCGACAGCGAGAAGAAGGCGAAGCAGGAAGAGGCCGGTACCATCTATATGGCCGAAACCTATGGCGCCAAGCCGGATCCTTACCGCGAAGCCGGATATGCCGATGAATACAGCGGCGACTATTATGACAGCTACGACAGTTATGACAGTTATGACAGCTATGACACGGCAGGCGGGGAGGATTATATCCCGGTTTACTACAAAGATTATGAGAGCGACCGCCGCTGGAACGACTGTAACTGCAACCCTTACAAGGATTACAGCCTTTCGTACGGTTACAATTCGTACGCACCGTACTATTCTTCTTACTACAGTACGCATCCGTACCGGCACTACTATTCGCACCACTACCATCACAGCTGGCACCACGGTACTTCTTATATCTGCCCTTACTATGCCACATTCTATAGTCCGGGTTACCACTTTGGCTGGAGATGGAGCAATTACGGCTGGGGACCGGGCCACTATTATGCCTTCTCCATAGGATGGGGCAGCCCGTACTACCACAGCCCGTTCCACTCTTGGTACGGTTCGTGGTACGGACACCGCTACTCTATTTTTTACGGTAACTACTATTACCATAACTATTACGGCGGTAAGTACAATTACAAGAACTACACCTACCGAGACCGCAACCGCAAGCAGGACCGTCGCTACGGTACGCGAAGCATCGGGACCAACCGTGTGGATATCGGAAACCGCAGCCGGGATCGCAGCAACTCCGCTACCGTACGCGGACGATATGACCGAAGCGGTGACTACGGAAGAAGCCGCACTATCGACCGGGGCACCGTGCGTTCACGCGACCGCGGAGCAACCATCAACCGCAGCCGCGACCGCGGCACGGTGGACCGTAACAGGACGCGCGACCGTTCAAATGGCAACGGCGGTGATGCACGGGTAGACCGGCGAAGAGACAACAGCAGGTCGCTTTATGTTCCTTACAACCGCCGTACCATCGACGAGAACAGGAGAATGGAACGCAGGCGTGCCGATTACGAATCGATCCTTAAAAGCAGGCGTCCGCAAACGGATTACTTCGACCGTTACAAGAGCAACGAACGATCTCGGAATAGCAGGAGTATCTTCGGGCGGTTTGACAGCTTTTTCGATTTCGGAAGAAGCAGGAGCTTCAGCAACGGAAGCGGAAGAAGTTCCGGCAACTCCGGCGTCCGCAGCCGTTCTTCTTCCGGTTCATCCAAGTCGAGAGGATCCGTAAGCCGCGGAAGTAAGCGTTCGTCTTCTTCGGGCAGCCGCTCCCGTTCGGGCGGAGGTTCCTCGAAAAAGCGCAGCCGCGGCGGCAATTAATCCGCCGATAATCTGATTTGCCGGCTGAAAAAGCCACTAAGGCACGACACATAAAGAATTTAGTGCTTTAGTGGCATTCAGTTCCTCTTTTCAGATAATTTGAATTTCAAACAGTAATCAGGTACCCAAAGTATGTCATCGAAACAGATCATAGTACCTACACTCGTGTTGTTACTGAGCCTGGCTCTGGCGGCTCCGGCTGCCCTGGCCCAGTCGGCCGACGACGTGCTGCGCTACAGCCTTCAGTATCCGTCCTATGACGCCGAAAGCATCGTCATGCCTTCGGTAGCACATCCGACCGGCTTCGGTTCTTTCCAGGAGAACCCCGCCTCAATGGCCCTGTTCAACGAGAGCTTCTTCTCCTTCGGGCTGAGCAATCGCACGGTGAACGAGCAGAGCACCTATCTCGGCAACCGGTCCGAATTTACAGAAAACCAGCTTAATGTGGGCGATATAGGTTTTGTGTACCGGATCCCTACCGTACGCGGCAGCATGGTCATTGGCGGCGGCTACAGTCAGACCAGCGACTTCAACCGGGCGCTTTCGGCTTCGGCATTTAACGACCGCTCTACGGTAACTGATTTCCTTAACATCACAGCGGACGACTCCCTCTTCTTTGCCGCATTCGACGCTTATGCTATCGACTATGCGACGGTGGACAGCTCCTTCAGCGAAACCGCTTCTATCTTCCGGGTGGGCCTGCCGGAATATTATGGCGTGGCCCAGAATGTGGAGATGGCCGAACGGGGCGTGATGGGGGAGTATTCGGCCTTCTTTGCCACCGAATTCCAGCAGAACCTGATGATGGGCGTCTCGATCGGTGTGATCAGCGGTACCTACGATTATAAGCGGGAATTCCTGGAGACCGACCGCGACAACAACTACGACTTTGATTTTATTGACAGCGACGGCGACGGCACCGGCGACACCGACATCGATAACATCCTTGTGACCGACACCATCACCTCCACGCTGAACGGCTTTACCGCCCGGGTGGGGATGCTTTACCGTCCGTCACCCTTCCTGAGCGTAGGCGCCAGCTACCAGTTCAAAAACAAGCTGAAGATCAGCGAGGACTACAACACGCAGATCAGCACCATTTTCGACAACGGCGTGGAGTTCTTTGACGATGCGCCGGGCACCTTCGACTACAAGGTCGTACGTCCCGACCGACTGAATGCCGGCCTCAGCCTTCGCGATGTAGGCGGCTTTACCATCTCGGCCGCTGCGGAATATGTGCGCTATTCCGGTGCCGCCATCGAATATGAGGGTGTCGAACTGGCCGATATTGAACAGGAGATCAACCGTACCGTACGCTCGAACCTCGATGATGTGGTGAACCTGCGGGCGGGAGTTGAGTTTGTCATGAACCCGATGTTTACTCCGCGCCTGGGTTATGCGTGGTTCCCGAGCCCGACAAGGGACTTCGACAGCAGCCGACAGTTTTTCAGCGGCGGTTTCAGCTCAAGGTTATTCGACAATGTGGTATTCGACCTTGGCGCACAATATTCCGTGTGGGAAGACCGTAACCAGTTGTACCAATATGATAATGGCACCGCCATCGCCGGCGAAGTTACTACCGAAGAGGTGAGCCGGTGGAACGTAATGGGCGGCGTCAAGATAGGATTTTAGTCCCGTTACGTTGTGTTTGGATTAGGTTGATACTGAGTTAATTTGTTACCCCGTTTAACTCAGCATTTTATGAAGGAGGTTCTTTGACCGGAACCTCCTTTTTTATTGGCCGCGGATTACTATAGGCTCATGCGTCTTCCCTTCGAGGGAAGTGTCCCGACATGGGTCGGGACGAAGGGTGTCTCGCCCTGTGTCTTGTAACCTTGATAAGTCGCATCAAGTCAGTAAGATGTAAGAAAGTCGACCAACAAAAGTTCAGCCCCCCTAACCTAGACCGAGTAAAACACCCCTCGTCTCCAGGGAGACGGCAGGTACTAGTGGGTTCATAAAGCCACAAATCCAAAGAATCTGCGGAAATCTGTGGCTCAAACCGTTATTCGCCACTGTGCTTGGCCTGCGCAGTGATGTCGAATTTGGCCCAGACGGGCAGGTGGTCGGAGGTGGTAGTGCTGTAGAACTGTATCATATCCTGCGCGTCGAAGAAGATCTCCTCGCTGGAAGAGACATAGTAGCCGAACATCTCGTTGCTTATGACGATATGGTCGATAAGGTCGGTATAGTCGCCGCCCACATAGGACGACTGCCCGGCCTGGGAGATGGAGGAGGTGATGGCGTCAAAACTGGCGTTGTCGTTCACAAAATCCTCATAGGGAGAGGGTGAGGAGTCGTCGTAGATGGAGACGTCCACGTCGTCATTAAAGTCGCCAAGTAGGATGATATGCGCGTCGGGCTTCTCGGTCTGCAGCCAGTTGTAGAGGCTTTGCGCTGCACTGGCCCTTCGGTTATAGGATTCCTGCTGCTCCAGCTCGTCGCCGGTATTGGCTTTGGCATGGATCACCACGGCAAATACAGGGACCGACTGCTGCTGGTAGTTGTAATTGAACTCGAAATAGAGCGGGAAACGCCCGGCCCAGTCGTATTCGTCCTGCCCTTCGGTAATAGCCCCGGAAGAAACCGAATCGATAGTCTCGGTGTTGAAAACAAAAGCGGTTTTCTGAATCCAGTCGATATGTCCCGCCACGAAGCCGCGGTAGCCGGTGACATGCTGCGTAAGCCCGTTCAGCGAGGCCTGATCATACACTTCCTGGAAAGCGTA
>CAYWDK010000032.1:0-18701 GCA_964457025.1 uncultured Balneolaceae bacterium
TAAAGACGGTGTTTGACTTCGTATTTATTCTATTTGTGATCATGCAGCTGGATACACTGTTAAAGGCCACATTCTGTCACACTAATATAGATCTTGTCAATCAACTCCGAAGAAAATCGTAATCGGAAATTCATGCAACAATCATCAGTAATGTATCAAGGACATACTTAACGGTGTTAGGAAATGCAATCGATCATATTAATATGCGAATTTCCAATCAGATAGTGCTCGGTTTCGAACACTACTCAGTGCAAACAGATAATATTTCTAACAGCTTATATGATCAACAAAACTCACGATCACATTTCAGCTCGGGGATGGATAGCTATAAATCATAATACCACCTGTACTCTTAGTGATTAAAACCATGATAAAGAACTATCTGAAAATCGCTATTCGGACACTTTGGAAAAACAAACTTTTTTCATTTGTCAATATACTGGGTTTGTCATTGAGTATGGCGGTTGGTGTTATTCTTTTTACCGGCCTAAAAGCCGATTTCGATACAGACCATTTTCATCCAGAACTAAATCGAATAGTTCGGATACTCACGCAGGAAACAAATGAGACGGCACAGACCAAATGGGCAACGGCTCCATTGCCGTTGGCCTCTCAAATGGACAGTATCTCCTTTATTGAGAAAACGGTAAAAGTACGTCTGGCAGGAAAACAGAACCTGCAAACCGACAGAGGCGATGTACCTGTTGGCATAACATTTTCAGAGCCTTCTTTTTTTGATGTTTTTGGCTTTACGTTGCTGTCGGGCAATGCACAAAGCCTTACAAATAATCCCAATTCCCTTTTTTTAACTGAAAAAACAGCAGAAAAGATATTTGGCAAGGCCAATGCTTCAGGGCAAACGGTTCAATTTGAAAACCTAGGTTCTTTTACCGTTGAGGGAATTATCCAAGACCCACCTTTAGAAACACATCTGCCCATTGAGGCAATGTTGTCTATTAATTCCGCTGAAATGCTTGAAAAGAAAGGAGTAATCAGTAATAGTTCGCAAAATTGGGAGCACTTCAAGAGTTCTGCAATTTATGCCCGATTAAAATCAGAAGACAATTTAAAACAACTCAACACAACGCTTCAAAATTATGATCGCAAAACGGATAAGAGCAACCTTCAATTTTTAGCACAACCTATAGAAGATATTACACCTCGAGACGATGACATTAGGAATGACTTCAATGCGGGCGTCAGTTGGACGGGCGTAATAACACAGCTAATTTTAATTCTATCCTTAACTCTCTTATCTGCTTTCAATTATATCAGTTTGTCTTTGGCGCGTGCCTTATCTCGAGCGCAAGAAGTAGGTATTCGCAAAACGATAGGCGCAACAAGAGGACAAATTATTGATCAATTTTTAATGGAAGCGACCCTTGTTTCCCTCTTTGCTTTATTGTTTACAGTGCCATGCGTTAATCTTTTAATGCACTATATACCCGACATGGATGTGGGGTTTTCTTTTGATGCAACCTTGATTTTAGGCTTGTTAACCTATGCAGTTATCACAGGCTTAGTCGCAGGGGCCCTTCCGTCATGGCTGTTATCAGCCTTTCAGCCCATACAGATTGTGCGTAAAATGAAGAATATTAAGCTGTTTCAGCTTGTCTCTTTTTATAAAGTTTTGGTGGTCGTGCAATTTTCAATCACGATCATGCTTATGATAATTTTTGTGGTATTAACCGATTCTGTAATAAAAGAAAATGAAGCCATTAGTTCAGTATCACCTAATGTCCTGACAGTTGATTTGAAAGGTGAGAACTATGAAAATCTCCAAAACGAGATAAGCCGGTTAAGCCAGGTGGAAACAACTTTGGCTACCAACTGGTATTATGATGATTTTAAAATGGGCAATAGTTCCGTACAGCTAAATGATAAAACTCTGAGAATCAATTATGTAAGTATTGACCCCAGAACAATTGAAACGGAAGGTATTAGCTTAAAATCCGGACAAAATTTTCCTGAAAATATGCCTCAAAATACCGAGCAGTATGTGTTGGTGAATGAGGCCGCCGCAAAATTAATGGGGTCTAAATCGGAGACTTTAGTGGGGCAAAATTTATTATTGGACTCCGCCTATGTACAAGTCATTGGAATCATGCCCAATCAAAAAATTGACGAACCAATCCCTTTAATATATCGGTATTTGCCAAATGAAATAGGCACCTTGGTCATAAAGATAAAGCCAAATACAGAGTCGGTAGTGACCAAAGCCATTCAAACCATATGGGAAAACCACTTTCCTGAAAAAACGGCAAATATTCGTAACCTGATAGACCATTATTCAGGAGAAGGCAATAGAGAGAGGCTGGGTTTTTTTGGTGGACTTGCCCTTATAGTCATGATAATTGCTTCTTTGGGCATTTTAGGCATAGCCAGCTATTCGGTAGAAAAGCGCACTAAAGAAGTTGGTATAAGAAAAGTAATGGGCGCAAGCAACATAAAACTGGTGTGGACCATAAGCCGGGATTTTGGCATTCTTATGCTAATTGCCGGACTTATAGGCGTTCCGGCAGGCTTGTTCTGCAGTAATTTATTGAGAGCAGAAATGGGCAGTCATGTTGATTTGAGCTTGATAAATACAAGTATAGGGTTTGGTTTTGTTGCCATAGTCGGCTTACTGGTCGTCCTATCCCAAACCATTCGAGCAGGGCAAGTTGAACCTGTCAAAGCTTTAAAAGCAGAGTAAAAGGAATTCATTTCCTCGGTGCTCGTTTCTGCTGTAAACGAGACCAAAACAAACAACTACTCGCAGCTTATGAAGATAGCGCGACAATCAATTCTATTCCGCCACGACATGACAACAATACAATGACCGACTACAGGTTGCGAAAAGAAGGACGCATGTTGCCAACAAAATGTTAAGATAGTTTCTCGACCTACCCACAGATCGCCCTACAGCCAGCGTTTCAACTCGGAGTTGGCCGCTGTTTGCCCTTCTAGAATTTAATTGCTAAAAAAATTTGTGAGTTTTACTACATTACTTTTTATAAGGCCAAGCCGGTTAAACGCCAAAACGTTATCCATTTCAGCTCATTTCATCGATTATGCAATCTACACCCGGTCATCAGAGTCCGACAGCTGCCAAAGTATTGTGGGTCGGACTGCTGGTCGGTTTTCTATTAAATCTCACCGGCTGGCTGGGGAATAATTTTATTTTGGGAGGCATGTGGGATGAAGTAGGGAAGGCAATGAATCCTGTAGAGTGGCGGAGTTCGATATGGAGCGACATCTTTTCTCTTTTCCCGGACTTTTTGTATGGCCTGGCCATTGCCTGGCTTTGTGACAGGCTGAGGCCCATCTACCCATCTGCTATTTCAAGATCCGTTGCGGCGGGAGTGTTCGTTTCACTCGTAGGAGGAATAACAACCTATTTCGCGGTAGCCAATTCGGGTTTTATACCATGGAGTCTGGCGGCGGCTTCCTTTGCACTTGTTTTCGCTACCAAAATACCTATGGCCATCCTGGCCGGCTATTTGTTATCCGGGAAGGCCTGAGGGTTTAATTCAGGGCTAAACTTTAAGTCCTCTCTCAACTTTGGCTTATCATTACCCAAAGCCCGTCATCCTGAGCCTGCCGAAGGATCTCGTGGAATCGAAGGAGATCCTTTGAGGGGCAGTCCCCAGAACCATGAGATCCTTCGGCTACGTCCTTCTTCGCTTACGCTATGGCGGACTCCGCTCAGGATGACAGCCGTTGTTTTGTCTCACCCACCTTTGCCGTCTGCCCTCTGCCTTCTAACGTTTCACCTTTCACGTCTCACGTTTCACCTACCCCCATCCACCAAAAAGCTAAATTCCACACTCACGGTCGTCGTTACGGTGACCTGCTGCTCATACTGCAGAAGGGAGGCGTCGGCGGACTGGCTCATTTCGGCGGCGCGATTGTAATAGGGCTGCACGTTGTGGTCGCTCCAGCTAATGTTTTTGATGGAGCTCAGGATCAGTCCCGCCTCTTCGGCGATCAACTCCGCCTTGGCGCGGGCGTTGCGAATAGCCTTGCGGAGGGCTTCGTTCTTGCCTTCTTCCATCTCCGTGGAGGTAAAGTTGCCGTTGAAGTTGTCGAATCCTTCCGCGATCAGCCGCACCTGCATCTGCTCGTAGACGCTGAAATCTTTTAGCGTCAGGCTCACCGACTGCTGTGTCTGGAAGTAGTCGGCTTCGCGACCGGCCTCGCGGTCGTACTGGCTGTGGCGGGCAATGGAGACCGGCTCAAAGCGGATGTCCTTCTCTTCGATGTTGTAACGCTCCAGCAGCCGCACCAGCGTCTTCTCCCGCTGCTTGTGCAGGTCGTAAGCCGCCTGGGGCGAGCCGCCTCGGGCATTGAGATTGATTTGGAATTGAATGATATCGGCTTTTAGCTGGACGGCACCCTGGGCGTTAATGCTTATAGCGTTGTTCTGGGCAAGTGCCGGCATGGTTGCAAGTAGAAGCAAGAGGGTGAGGAAGTATCGCATCTTAATGAGTGTTAAATGTTAAGTTTTAAGTGTTAAGTAGGGTGCCATATTCTGAATTCAGAATTCCTAACGCTTAGAAAACGCAGAAGCGACCCTAAAAGTACAATGATCCGTTACCACTTGTGGGAATCCGCGGCCCATTATATGATTTTATTAAAGGTCTCGTCGCTGATGTTGGAGCCGCAGATGACAGCGAAGGAGGGGTGCCGGGGGCCCTCGTCCTTGAGCAGGCTGGCGACGGCCACGGCGGCGGCGCCTTCGGCTTTGATGCCGTGGTGCTCGTGCAGTCCGCGAATGGCTTCCTTGATCTCTTCTTCGCTGACCAGGATCCAGTCGTCCACGACCTCCTGGCAGATTGGCCAGGTGATGGAGTCCCTTTCAAAGCCCCCGGCCGAGCCGTCGGAGAGGGTGGGTTTGGATTCGATCTCTTTGTATTCACCGGCCTTTACCGAGACGGACATCTCCGGGGAGTTCTCCGGCTGGCAGCCGATGATGCGGAGGCCGGGGAAACGGTTTTTCAGCCATCCGCCCACGCCGGACATCAGTCCGCCGCCGCCCACTGTTACGTAGAGGTTGCCGCGTGGGGGTTCCATATCCGAAAGCGCTTCGGTTATAGTATCTTCCATCTCGATGCCGACGGTGCCCTGTCCCCCGACCACCTGCGGGTCGTTATAAGGAGAGACGTAGAGCCAGCCTTCGGCCTCGGCCGTCTTTCGGGCGTGTAGTTCGGTAGTATAGGGATCGGTGCCGTGAAAGACGATTTTGGCGCCGTAGCCGCGGATTTTCTCCACCTTGGAAGGCTCGGCATTCTCGGGGAGGAAGATCTTGCCCTCCATGCCCAACAGGTCCAGTGAGCGGGCAAAACCCAGTCCGTGGTTGCCGGTGGAGGCGGTTACGGGCAGGGCGTCGATCTCCTGCTCCTGCATCCACATCAGCTTGTTGAGGCTGCCGCGCGCCTTGAACGAGCCGGTGTGCTGCTCGCTCTCCAGCTTGAGCCAGACGCGGGAGCGGCAGGCCTCGCCGAGCCAGTCGGACGGCACGAAGGCGGTTTCTTTGATGTGGGGACGAATGCGCGCCTGCGCTTCTTTTATCTCTTTAATTACATCCATAGGGTTACCACTAAGGCACTTAGTTCACAAAGGAATTAAGAATTAAAAATGAAGAATTAAAAATTGGATGCTGGAGGTTCGATGTTCGAAGTTGGAAGTTCGAGGCTGGAGGTTGGAAAAGAAGGGCAAGAAGTGAGAAGTAAGAAGTACAATCAACGCCTGTCATCCTGAGCGAAACGAAGTGGAGCCGAAGGATCTCGCGGTTCCGGGGACTACCTCTCAAGAGAACCCCTTCGATTCCATAAGATCCTTCGACTTCAGTCGTCGCTTCGCTCCTCCTTCGGCTCAGGATGACAGCCGTTGGTTATGCCTCCCGTCTTTCTACTAAATACTGCTTTTATTAAAAAAGCCCCTCCCGGTACGGAAGGGGCTTTCTTTAAAATTGAGTTATCCGTGACTGTTACCTGAGCGTAGCCGTGGCTCGCCGGGTGCCGGCTTTGCGGGAGGTGTATTCCAGCGTGATATTCCCGCTGCCTTCTACCAGGAATTCGTACTCCACGGCCTCGTTGCCGCGGACGTAGAAGAACTGCACTTCCGGCTTATGCTCCTTGTAGTTGACGCGGCCGTTGTAACGGTCGGTCAGCTCGCCGCCGGCTACCACCTTCGCGTTGCTGCCGGTGAGCGTCAGCCGGTCCTGCGGAAATAGCTTGTTCTGTACCGCATGGTAGGTCATCGTCGGGATGGCGTTGCTGTTGACCACCCGCACGCGCACCTTGTGGAGATTGCCGCTCACACGGCTTGTTTCGAAGACCTCCATGGAGACGTCCGGCGTCTGCGAAGCCGCATACATCACTGCGGCGGCGTTGCGGTGTACCAGGTCCTGCAGCATGAAAGGATGCGGCAGGCGCGAGCTCATCTTGGCCCAGCCGCCGATCTCGATCTCGCCGTAGACCGGGTGGTCGTAGGGCTTCCACTCTTCGTAGAGGGCGCCCTGGGTGACGTTATCGTTGAATTTGAGGCGCTCGCGCTCTTGCTCGGTGCTCTCCCCGAAGCCGCCGTCATCCTCGCCGATGGGGTCCTGGTCGTGCGCCACGTAGGTCTCCTGCTCCGACATGAAGAGCTCGCCCACAAAGCTGAAGGCGCCCACCTGGTTGTAGGTGAATTCGGTGAAGTCACCGTAAGTAGAGTAGAGGTCCTTCCAGCTGATGAGGTAGCGGTAGCCGGGCACGATCTTCTCGGCGTTCTCGCCCAGCAGGTCGTAGACCGAGATGTCGCGCGGGTTCAGAGGGCCCTCGCTCTTGGTGCCGGGGCCGCGCAGAAACATCCCGCCGGTGTTGTGGAAGGCGAAGACCACGATGATGTTGGGCCGGTCCATAATAAATTCGGTGACGGCCTTTGTGACGTTGCCGGAGTAGGGGTAGAATCCCGCCCCGCTCTGCACATAGGGCGGCGCCCAGTTGGAGCCCCAGTTCCGGTTGGGATCGACGTAGCCTTCGGAGTCTTCGTTAATGCGCCCGTCTCCGTCGTTGTCGATGCCTTCCTGGCCGAGCAGTGTCCATTCGCCCATCTCGCCGGGCTGCACGCGCACCATGATGCGCGGGTCTTCGGGATCGGTCTTCCACTGGCCGAAGGGATCGCGCTTGCGCATCTGCGTGATGCTGCCGTCGCCGTTCAGGTCATCGGGGAAGTCTTCGTCGAACAGCCCGTCGCGGTCGTCATCCTTGGGGATGCGCAGCCCGCGGTTGGTGCTCGGCGTGTTGGGGTCGTTGAAGAAGTGAAACCGCCCGTCCACGTTGATGGAGGGGACAAAGTAGAAAGCGTTGCGGTCTACCAGTTCGGTCACCTGCTCGTTCTTGCCGTAGTTGGTGAGCAGGTAGTTCATCAGGTAGAGCCCTACTTCGGTAGCCTGTATCTCGTTGCCGTGGATGTTGCCGTCTACATAGACGCCCGGTTTGGAGAGGGCATTGCCCGTGCGGGGGTTGTTGATGGTAAGCGACCAGATGTCGCGGTTCTCTTCGCTGGTGCCGATCACTTCGGTGGAGGTCATCTCGGGGTAAGCCTCATGCAGGGCTTCCACTGCCTCCACTACCTGGGCGTAGTCGTAGTAGTGGTCGAATCGCAGGGGCACTTCTATCTCCTGCGCCAGGGCCGGAAGGGCCGTGGAAAGGGCGAGCAGCGCTATAAGTACGGTTGTGGTCTTGGTTTTAAAGAATCTCATCAGTTACCTCCTAAATTCACTTGTGAACGGTCGTTCCAGGCGTTGGCTGTCTCCAGGCCCACGCTCACGGTATTGGTTTGCGGGGAGCGGACCAGCCAGCTGAACTTCTTCGTCTCGTGTCCGCCGACCGTGCCTACGGTAGTGCGAGCACGTCCGTCGAGCACTTCGAGTCCCTCTGCGTTGAGCGTCAGCACGGCGGGACGCGGCTGCTGGTTTTTCTCGCCCATGGCGGTGGGGAAGGGCAGGTAGTTCTCGTTCTGCACCCAGACGCTCAGCTCATAGACGCCGGCGCCTTTACTCTTGACCTCAGTCTTGAGGATGCTCAGTTTGGCGATCTTCTCCGAGAGCGTCACCACCCAGGGCACCTGCACTTGCAGCAGAGAGTCGATCATGGATGCGGGAGGCGTGTTGCGCACATAAGGCACGGCGCCGCCGATCTCCACTTCGCCGAGGGTCGGGTGACCGTAGCTCTGCCAGTTCACATAGCCTGCTCCGTTCAGTACGTTGTCGTTGAAAGCCATCAGGGCGCGGTCTTCGGGG
This sequence comes from uncultured Balneolaceae bacterium, assembly GCA_964457025.1. Taxonomy (GTDB): domain Bacteria; phylum Bacteroidota; class Rhodothermia; order Balneolales; family Balneolaceae; genus CAYWDK01. The sequence continues at coordinate 8,270 of CAYWDK010000032.1, forward strand.
CTGGCGCCTTCCGAATCGGCCGGTGCCGGCATCTGATTGAGCATGGCCGCGATGCGTTCTGGCGTGAGTTGGCCGCTATCGACCATGTTGATTACCATGGCGGCGCTGTACTGCTCGGGAGCGCCGATCTCTTCGAGGAACATGCCGATCTTCTCCTCGCCGAGCTCTACGAACTCCTCGCTGCTCATCTCACCGATCATATCGGCGGTAAGGCCGCTGCCGCCTTCATCCTCTTCCTTGAATTCGGGCAGTGTCCACAGGTCCATGCTGAACGTAGGTACGCCGAGGTGGTAGTAGCTCCATAGTTCGAAAGAGCCGTCCTTGGCGGATGCGGGATCCAAACGCTCCGCTTCCATGCCGTTTTCCTTGAGATATTCTTTGTATTGGTCGGCCAGTTCGTTGTAAAACTTGAGGTCGTCTGAGAGCGGGTTCACCACGGCTCCGAGTCCCAGGAAGCTGGCGACCACCGATTCGGTGATTTCAAAGCCCGGAGGTGCCAGCGGCTGCACCATGCGGATCACTTCCTCCATGGTGTAGGTGGCGTTGGGGTCGGCGCCGATCTGTCCCGCGAAGCTCTCGGGAATCTGGATGCTGCTGAAGTCGGCCGAGCCCTGGCGTCCGCCTTTGGGCGGCACCATGCTGAAGTTGGTGGAGCCGAAAGAAAAAGTCATCGCAATTTCCGGGTGGGCGAAGACAAATTCAAAGATGCCGTACACCTCGGGAGTGCTTCCCGGCCAGGCTCCGCCCGTCTCGGTAAAGTCCTTGAAGAGGTGCGGGAAGTTACGGTTCACGTTTACTCCGCCGGGACCGTCTTCGTTGAAGCGGCCGTCGCCGTCGTTGTCGGTGCCTTCAGTGTATAGCTTGTACATTCCTTTTTCGCCCTTGCTGCGGTCGGCGCGCTTCATCAGGCGCGGGTCGCCTTCTACGGGCATCCATTCGCCGGTGGGGTCGGGCACGCGCATCTGCGTGATGTAACCGTCGCCGTTGAGGTCTTCCCAGCCGTCTTCGTCGGTATTTTCGTCCATATCGTCGTTATGCGGCTTGTCGTTGCGCACGTCCTGAACCAGCGGACTTCCGAAATAGTTGGCCGCCGCATCCGGGTTGCCGTTGGGAAGGATGTACCACGTCTTGTCGGCCACGGCGTCGCTGCCGATGACCGTTTCGGCCAGGTGCAGCGCTGCTTCGGTGGAGATGGGTACGGTGCCTTCCATATTGGCGACCACGAAGATGGCCGGCATGGTTTTCTGATCGCGGCCGGTCTCGGGACCGATCTCGATCATCATTACATCCGTGCCGCCCGGACTGGTGGCGAGGGTGTGCAGACTGGTATTGTTGCGGTTGGAGCGGTTGAGTTGCCGCAGCATGTCGTTGACCTGAGAGGGGGTGCGATACTCCCTGCTGTCCTGAGTCTCCTGCGCCGATCCATGGGCCGGCAGTACCAGCAGTGCCGATAGCGCCAGGCAGGTACAGAGCAGTGTCGTCTTGATTATTCGTTGCATAAGCCTCCTAATGGTGTGTATGTAAGTAGGTGTGAGTTAAATCCCGATAGTTTTATCAGATAGTAGATTTAAGAAAAAAGGCGGAGGAACACAATGGAGAATTCAGTGAACAGGGAGCAGTAAACAGTTAACAATAGGGAGAGGGCAGATGGCAAAGGTGAAAGGTGAAACGTCAAAGGTGAGACGTGAAACGGGGAGTTTGGAATTAGGATTGCATCCTTATTCGATTTTCTATCTTTCCGTCATCCGTCATCCGTCATCCGTCATCCGTCATCCGTCATCCGTCATCCTTACTTCGGATTTTTTAATTCACTCAAAATTACCGGTAACGCCTCCTCTACCCAGAGCTCGTACATGCTGCCGGAGGGGTGGAGGTCGTCGGAGGCGGTGAGGGAGGGTTCGTCCAGCGCCCGTTTGGAGATGGAGGTGATGTCTACATAGTGCACGCCGGCGCTGTCGGCTATACGCTCGTTGATGGTGTTATATGCGGCGATCTCTTTGGCGATCTGCTTGGGGTTTTTATCCCGCCCGAAAGGGGTGACGCCGTAGTCGGGGATGGAGAGCACCAGCACGCGCTTTGGACGCCCGCCGGCCAGGCGGATAGCTTCATCCAACAAATAACGGAAGTTCCCGGGATAATCGGCGATATCCTTACCTTGGTACTGGTCGTTGACGCCGATCAGCAGGCTGACCAGGGCGTATCCTTCTTTAGGGTTCGCTTCTTCAAGCGCTGCTTTCAGGTCGAGGGTTGTCCAGCCGGTGACGGCGATAATCTCCGGATTGGAGATTGGCACGCCTTCGGCGCGCAGCGCTTCGGCCAAACGGACAGGCCAGCGGCTGTCCTTGTCCACGCTCTCGCCGATGGTGTAGGAGTCGCCCAGGGCCAGGTAGGCCAGACTGTCGGTTTGCCGGGCAGGGGAGCAAAGGGTGAAACAAAGGACGAAGACGGCTAGAAAAAAATGGGTATTGCGTAGGCGCATGGAAAAAGCAGGTTGTTTTGTGAGCTTATAGAGTTAATAAAAAAGGGGGAGGAACACAAAGGAGAATTCAGTGAACAGTAAACAGTAAACAGTTAACAATAGGCAGAGGGCAGAGGTGAGAGGGTGAGACGGATGACGGACGACTGATGACCGATGACCGTCTTTCTACTTTCTACTTTTTACCTTCTACTAAATGCTAATTACTGCCTTTAAAAAAAGCCCCGCTCGGTTCAGAAGCGGGGCCTGTGCTTTAGAGGGATAGGGTTATCTATGCTTGGAAAGCTTGATTAATAGCCGTTGGGAATCGCAATCGTCATTTCTTTAGAGTAAAATTCAGGTTCCGAACCAGTAGCTCAGCTTCACCAGGAATACGTTGGTGGCTTCCTCCTGGAACAGGCGGCCGAAGTCGCGTCCCGGGTAGAAGTCGTTTTGCGGGCCGAAGCTGGATCGGTCGTGCTGCCATACCAGGAAGAGGGTGGCGCCGGGCGAGTACTCCCAGCGAAAGACCGTATTGCCCTGGACGGAGCGGAAGTTGAAGTCGCGCTCCTGGAAACTGAATTCGGTGGCCGGCCCGGCTCCGTCGGGATCGACAGTATAGGTGCCGTTGCTTTCACTGATGGTGCCACGGTCTTGTCCATACACATCAAAGGCCAGCTCGCGGGGCTCGGTAAATTCTTTGTAGTTGTAGAAGTTGCCGGTGGAGACAAAGGGCCGCGCGTAGAACTGCAGACTGATATCCGGTGTGAAGGTCCAGTCGACACGGATGCTGGACGAGAAGATGGTCTGGTCGATATCGGCGAAGACGTAGCGCCTGCCGTAGGTATCGGTGGCCAGGGCGTCATCCACAGCCATCACATACTGGTCGTTGTCGCGCTGGTAGTTGACCTGCGGAGAAATCTGTATCTGCACGTTGGTGGCCGGACGCAGCGTCACTCCCGCCCAGACCGAATGGTCGTATTCACGGGTTACGTCTTCCGGCGGGAAATCCCAGCGGTTGAAGGTTCCGATATTGAAGGAGACCTTGCGGGTCTGGTCGGAATTGATATTGAAATTAAAGTTCCAGGAGGGTACCAGTTTGGCTACGGGTCCGCCCCGGGTGAGCCGGTCCATATAGCCGGGTCCATTGAAGTTGACGTTGGCGTTGAACGACCAGAGGTTATTGAACTGCCAGTAGCCGCCCAGGTTGTAGTAGTTGCCGATCAGGTCGCCGTCGTGGTTCCAGGCCCATGTCTCAAAGCTCCAGAGGTTATAGAAGCGCAGGTGCTTGGGATCGGTCTCGCGGTACATTACACCGGTGGCGATGGCGTGGTAGTCGGCTCGGTTCTGGAAGCCGAGGTCGTTGGCTTCGTAGCCGGGGCTCACCTGCGAATAGGTGGCCGACATGCGCCAGTGGTCGCCGCCCGACTTGCGTACGCTTAGCTCCGAAGCGAAGCCGTTGAGCGTTGTCTTATCGGGATCCAGTGAGAGCGCATCCGAGTCCACACGGTTGAAATATCGTACTGGCGAGCGCTGGGTGCGTTCTATGGCTTCGGATGTACCACTGACTTGCGTCACCGAGAAGGCTCCACTCACAGTCCAGTTGCGGTTATCGAAGTTCTGCTCGAAATCAACCCCGGCCAGATAGGCGGAATTGTGCAGGTAGGTCTCGAAGTAGGTGTTGTCGATATTGCGATTGGTGGCGCTGAGGAATCCGCCTACAATGGTGTTGGCACCGTTGAAATCCTTTTTGCCACGGGCGACCAGGTAGTTGGTGGCCGGCTGAACGGCGAAGTCGCCTTCGGTTGTGCCGCCGTTCTGCAAGTTCACCTGGAAGGGGGCGGTCTCTTTCACTGTATAGGCGTCGAGCAGCCCGATGGACCATCCGCTGCGGGTTTTGCCGCTCACCTTGGCTGCGCCGGCGATAGTGGTCTGGTCGGGTGCGTCGGTAAAGGTTCCCTCCGTATTTGCAGGGTTATAAACCGACTGGTTGTTATAGTTGTTGTATCGGCTCAGATTGCCTTGAGGGGCGCGCCCGATACGGCGGGTATAGAAGGTGTTTGGGTTGCCGAAGGTGTTGTAGGTGCGAGTGCCCCCGAACTGGAAAATATCATTGCCTTCCAGGAAGAAGGGGCGCTGTTCCGGGAAAAAGGTTTCAAAAGCACTCAGGTTGATTACAGCGGGATCGGCTTCCACCTGCCCGAAATCGGGATTGAAGGTGGCCGTCAGCGTCAGGTCGGAAGTCAGGCCGTATTTCAGGTCACCTCCCAGCGAGCCGGTAAAATCGCTGGCGCTGTAATAGGGGTTGCCGGGCTCGGAGGGTGCGCGTGTGAGTCCGGTGGAGGCATAGGGTATCAGTTCCAGGCGGCCGGGCTCGTCCAGGTCACTGATGCCTTCCAGCTGGCCGTATTGCGATACGAAGCCGGAGGCGTCCTGCGGAGTAGGCGACCAGAAAGAGATCTCCTCATTGCGTGCTATCCTGCGCTGGAAATTGATACCCCAGCTCTGCTCGGCATTTTTGGCGCTGTAACGCAGCTGGGAGAGGGGAATACGGATTTCGGCCGTCCAGCCGTCATCCTGTATGGTGGTTTTGGCCTCCCATACGGCATCCCAGCGGATGTCTTCGCGGTCGTTGTCATAAATCAGAATGTCTTTGCGGACCCCTTTGGGGTTGACGGCGAAGTTGAAACTGGTGCGGTCGTCGTTGTAGCTGTCGATGCCGACATACACCCAGTCGCTGTAGGCCGAGCCGTCCTTGCGGAAGAGGGTGGCGGCTACCGAGTCCATGGCAGAGTCATAGGCTTTGAAGCCCACGTAGATGGCGTCGTCGGTATAGATGACGCGTGCCTCGGTACGTTCGGTGGCGGGTTGCCCGTCGTTCGGTGTACGCTGGGTGAAACCTGTGGCTATGGGAACGGTCTGCCAGATGGCTTCATCGAGTTTACCGTCAAGCTTGATACTGGAGGGATCATTCAGCTTTATCGTCCGGATCGTGGCCGTACGTGCTTCCCCTCTTTTGGAGGAGGAATCGTCCGAAGAAGCCTCCTGTGCACTGCCGTGAGTCGTGGCAAGTGCAAAGAGAGCTCCGGTCATACAAATGGCTAGTAACTTTCTTTTAATATTCATCAAGACATCCGTTTGGATTAGTAATAAGTGAGCAGGATTGGTGTTCGGGGAAACCCCGATTTTGTTTCGTAAAAATTTATAAACCGGTTTCTGCCTGCTCCTTGTGGGACAGACGGTTGACAAGCCGGATCATTACATTGTTACAATGACGATATCCGGCTTGTTTTGGGTCTACTTCTTGCGGATATAAATATCGCCGCGCATGCTCTTGAAGAGGTATTCGGGCCCGCCTCCGTTGATCTTGCCGTAAATCCAGTTGTTGACCGAGACCTTATAGGTACCCGATTCGGTGGAGGAGTTGACGTTGCCCTGGTCGGCACGGTCGATCTCCATGTCGAAGTCGGTAAAGACGTCGCCCCACTCCGATTTCATCTTGGTGGAGAGTTTGGATCCGGCCGGCAGCGTCACGTCGATGTCGCCGTTCAGGTTGCTGAAGGCCATCGGCTTATTGGGCGTGATGCTGTTGAAGGTAGCGGTGATGTCGCCGTTTACGGTATTGGCCACGGCCGATCCGGATACGTTGGTCAATGTGATTTCGCCGTTGACGTTGCTCAGTTCGAGCTCGCCGCTGACGTTTTCCACTTCGATATCGCCGCCGTTTACCGTGGAGAGCTTGAGCGAGAAGTTCCTCGGTACGGAGATATTAAAGCCAATATCGCGCATGGGTGATACGCTTCCGATCTTGACGGTGTTGTTGTTTTCTTTCACTTCAAAACCGACCGCATTGTTGGATATGCGCCTCAGGCCGCTCTTGGTTACTTCGCGGTCTTCCTCATCCTCATCACCGCCGTAGCGGATAATGACTTCCTGTCCGTCATAGCCGGTTACCTGGATGGAGCCGCGGACGATGCCGAGCTCAAGCTTGCCGGGCTGACCGGGATTGCTGAGCGGGATGGCTACCTGGTCCTGGGCCAGCGTGGTAGCTGTGAAGAGCAGGCAGAGGGCAAAAAGAGTTACTGTAAATGCTGATTTATTGAGTTTCATGGCAGTGTGATTTATGTGGTTCTTTTGTTTTATGATTTAATTCGTTTGACGTAGACGTCGCCGTTGAGCACCTCGAAGCTGAGCGTAGGGCCGCCCCCGCCGATACGTATAGGCGCAAAGCGGTCGATCTTATAGGTGATGCCGCCCCTGCGTTTGCTTTCACTTTTTTCAAGCTCGGACTGAAGGCGTTCAATATTCTCAAAATCGGTGTAGAGTTCGCCGTGCAGGCTTTTGAAGCGGATGTCGGCGGAAAGGTCCTGCGGATAGTTCACTTCGATGGTACCGTTGATGGTCCGGTACTTGGAATCTTCCGACGGGCTTTTCGCATAGCTGGCGGAAATATCGCCGTTGATCGTATTGGCGCGGGTGGTGCCGGCAATGCCCTCCAGCCTGATGCGTCCGTTGATGTTGGAAGCGGAGACGGTGCCGGAGGTGTTGCGTACGACCACTTCGCCCCGGTTGATGGTAGAGACGTGCAGGCCGGCAGAGCTCGGTACCCGTACCGTTATGTCATATAGAAAGTCGTAGTCGTCGTCCCATCGGTCGATGCGGTAGCTGATACTGCCGTCGTCCTCGTCCTTGCGAAGTTCGATGAAAGGGGCGTCGATATAGACCAGCACGCGGTTGCCGTCCTGTTCCACGATGAATTCCAGCTCTCGGCGGGCTTGTTCAATCTGCCGGGGGGTTCCGTCGATCTGCTGTTCGGCTGTTACGAGGATCTCGCTGCCGCTGTAGCCCTCCACGCTGACCGAACCGTGGATGTTATAGATTCTCAGCTCATTGTTGTTTCCGGAGGGGTTGCTGAATTGCGCATTCCGGTTGATCGTTTCGGTATAGTCCTGTCCATAGGCGGCGGTACCGAGCAGCATAGAGATGATGAGCAGGAAAATATGTCGTAAAACTTTCATAGCGATATCCTTTCGGTTTAACTTAAAGCTGCAATGGTGTTTTCAATTTTGTCGCGCACGTTGCTGTCGAGGCCGTTTTTCTCAAGCAGGTTGCGGAACTCCTGCACCGCGCTGCGTTCCTGCAGGGCGATCATGGCGTCGGCCAGGGCTACCTGTACCAGCGGCGATTCCTGGCTGGCGATGGCGTTGACCATCCCTTCGCGCACCAGCGGATTGGAGGCATGGCGCAGCAGCGCCTCGATAGTGGCCAGCCGCACATTTACGTTGGGGTCGTTGTTCAGTGTCTTGAGTAACGCCTGTATGACCTGGCTGTCGGCCGAGCGTACATCGGTACTGATATTGACCGCCTTGAGGCGTTCGGTAGGCGAGGAGTTGTCGAGCAGGCTCAGCATCATTACCTCGCGCATCTGCGAGACTTCGGTGGAAAGCTCGCTGAGCTGTTCCCGGTAGTTGTTGAAGGGGGTGGCCCAGTTGCCGACCAGCATCCCAACAAGGAAAATACCCATGGCGTAAGCAAGCTGACGCATCTCCAGCCGGGCTTTCAGCAAAGCCAGCCAGTCTGCAAAGGTGTTGCCCAAGGAGGCCGGCTGTTTTTCTTTCTCCTCTTCGAGCATACGATAGAAGTTTTCGCGCATATCGGCGGCCGGTTCGGCGGCGGGGATGCGGCCCATCTTCTGCCAGTACATCTCCATCTCCTTGACGTCGAGGATATCGATTTCCCCTTCGTCGATGAGGCGGTTCAGCTCCTCGCGCTGACCGGCAGTGATGGAGTTGTCGATATAGGCGGTTACCAGATCGATATATTTTTCATCAATCATAATCTTCTTCCTCTTTCTTTCTCAGTTCGGTAATAATTTCTTTCAGTTCGTTCAGCGCCCTGAAAATCCGCACCTTGACGGCGCTTTCAGTGCAATCCATGATCTCGGCAATTTCCTTATACTTGAAGCCCTGGAAGCGGCTCAGTACCAGGGTTTCTCTTTTGGTTTCGTCGAGCCTGTCGAGGGCCCGTTTCAGCAACTGCAGTTCGCGGTCGTCTTCCGAATCCAAATCGTGTTCCTGCTGCCGGTCGTCGGGCAGCTCTTCGGGATCAAAGTTCTCATCGTCGACCAGCTTCCGGTTTTTCCTGTAGTGATCGATGTGATGGTTGCGTGCCACCTGGAACAGCCAGGTCACGAAGGGCCCGTTGTCCTCGTAGGTGTGCCGGTATTTGAGGATCCGTTCAAAAACACCCTGAACGAGGTCCTGGCTTATATCCCGGCGCCAGGTCAGACGGTAGAAATAGTGGAACAGCTTCTTGTTATATCGCTCAAAAAGAAGTCCCAGCTTGTCGAGGTCTCCCGTCTTGACCTTGAGCATCAATGCGTTGTCCGAATTCGAATCCAAAAGTCCCTGGGGTTGTAATTACTGTTGCATTCAGGAGGGTACACTCACAAAAACGGCGAAGGTTACAATTCCGCGTAATTTTTTATCACTGGTTCCACTGATTACACAGATTTCACTGATTATAGTTTTTCCACGGAAGGAAACGTCTTAATCTGTGCAATCTGTGAAATCAGTGATCAGGTGGGCAGGCCTTCCATCTCCATGATCTTGAGGGCGTTGGTGGTGGGGCAGGGGCCCTCCTTGATCTTGTATTCGAAACTCATCTTGCCGTCTTTGATGGTCTCCTCGAAATGCCGGTTGGCCAGGGCGGGGATCTCTTTCTCAAGATTGGCCAGTTCCAGGTCGTGTGTGGAGATCATGCCGATCCCCTTGCGTCCGGCAACCTCCTTCAGGAAGGCGGTACTGCCGATGAGCCGCTCGCGGTTGTTGGTGCCTTTGAAGATCTCATCCACAAAAAAGAAGAGCGGGTGGCCGTCATTGCGGTTCAGCTCGTCGAGCAGCTTGCGCAGCCTCCGTACCTCGGCATAGAAGTGAGAAAGCCCCTGGTCCAGCGAATCCTTGACGTTGATGCTGGTGAACAGCCGGAAGGGAATAGTATGAAAGGCGGAGGCGTTGACGGGCGCCCCGGCAAAGCAGAGGCAGAGGTTGATGCCTACCGTCCGCAGAAACGTACTCTTGCCGGCCATATTGGAGCCGGTGATCAGGATGAGTTCGCCGGTAGAGCCGACGGCGAAGTTGTTGGTCACCTTGCGCTCTTTGGGGATAAGGGGATGGCCCAGGCTTTCGGCTTCAAAGACGGCTTGACCGGAACCGTCCACCTCTTCGGAGGGAGCCGAGAAGGTGTAGTCCGGGTTGAGCCGGGCGAAGTTGGCGATGGAACTGAGCGCCTCCAGCTCGTAGAAGCGGTCGAGCCAGCGGCTCAGTTCGGGTTCCAGCTGGGTCTTGTAGGCGTCGAGCCGCCAGGCGAAGTACATATCCCAGGGGAAGAAGGCGTTGACGATGAGGCGTATGACGTCGTTCTTCTGCACGGTAGCGGCGGAAGCCAGGCGGATAATCTTCTTCAGGTAGACCGAGGGAGCCGACCCGGCATCGTGGTACATGGCGCAGAAGTCAGAAAGGGCCGAACCTTCCTTGTGGGAGTAGTTCTCCAGGTAGAGCAGGACGGTGCTGAAACGGCTGAGCAGCTTCTCGATCTGGAAGGCGTCGTCGAAGAGGTTTTCGATCTTCTCGCTGTTGAAGTTGTAGACCGCCAGGTAGGCTACAAAGGTAAAGATGACGTAGGGCCCGGTGATGCCCGACATCCATAACAGCAGCAGGATAATATTGGCCACGCAGAGTAGCCCGAGTATCGTCAGCGGCCTGCGGTAGTTGAAGCCGGTGGGAGTGCGCATCCAGCGCAGGAGGCGATTCATAGACCAGTCTTTTTCGTTCTGCGTGGAGCGGACCAGCGCTGCGTTCAGGCGGATGCGGTCGCGGAAGTGGGTTTTCTGCTTCAGTTCTTTGCTAAGCTCATGTCGCCGGCGGATTTCCTGCAGATCGGTTTTTTCAGCGAGCAGCCATTTCTTGAGCAGTTCCG
>CAYWDK010000033.1:0-18391 GCA_964457025.1 uncultured Balneolaceae bacterium
GGCTGACATCAGGACCGCCACCTTTGCCGTCGCCGGAAGAGGTAGCTACCTTGTCCAGCTCGTCGATAAATACGATACCTTGTGTCTGTACTCTTTTGATGGCTTCCTGTACGGCGGCATCGTGGTCGATCAGCTTTTCGGCTTCTTCGTCGAGCAGCAGCTTGCGGGCTTCTTCAATAGTCACATTGCGTTTCGATTTCTTGTTGCCCGACATATTATTAAACATATCCTGCAGGTTGATGCCCATTTCCTCCATCCCGCCTTGCGGGCCGAAGATCTGCATCATAGGTGATTTGCTGGATTGAACCTCAATCTCAATCTTCCGGTCATCCAGCTCACCATTGCGGAGTTTTTCACGAAACTTCTCCCGGGTACGCTCATTCAGTTCCTTGTCGCTGGCGCTTTCTGGATCAAAACTCTCATCCGAATTGAAACCGGTTGCGTTAGGCCCGGACTTTTTGACCGGAGGTATCAGGATGTCGAGAATACGTTCCTCAACGATTTCTTTGGCTTTTTCCCGAACACGATCCTGCATTTCACTTTTAACCATATTTACTGCAATATCAGCCAGATCGCGGATCATAGATTCTACATCACGCCCTACATAACCCACTTCGGTAAACTTGGACGCTTCTATCTTCAGGAAAGGAGCGCGGGCCAGTTTGGCCAGCCGGCGGGCAATTTCGGTTTTACCTACACCGGTGGGGCCGATCAGAAGAATGTTATTGGGGAGAATTTCGTCGCGGATCTCCTCATCGGAATTCATACGCCTCCACCGGTTACGGAGGGCAATGGCTACCGAACGCTTGGCGTCTTTTTGTCCCACAATGTATTTGTCCAGTTCGGAGACGATCTGGCGTGGGGTTAGGTTTTGTTCTTGAATGACCGGTTTCATGGTAGTGGTAGAACTCATTATTCGTCTATTTCCAGTATGCTCAAATTGTGATTCGTATAGATGCAGATGTCGGCAGCTATATGAAGGGACCTTTCGATGATCTCCTTTGCCGAGAGTTCCGGGGCGTTATCTTTGAGTGCCCGGGCCGCTGCAAGGGCGTAAGAGCCTCCGCTGCCTATAGCCAATATCTTGTCGTCGGGTTCGATAACATCACCCTGGCCGGAGATAAGCAGGGCCTTATCTTTGTCCATAACGACCAGCAGGGCTTCAAGCTTGCGCAAAAATTTGTCGTTGCGCCATTCCTTTGCCAGTTCCACGGCGGCGCGCTGCAGGTTGCCGTTATACTGCTTCAGTTTTTCTTCATATTTCTCGAACAGGGTAAAGGCGTCGGCAGTAGATCCGGCAAAACCTGCGGCAATCTTGCCTTCGTAGAGCCTGCGCACTTTGGTGACGGTCGACTTCATCACGGTTTTATCCATTGTAGCCTGTCCGTCGCCTCCGATGGCGGCTTTGCCGTTATGGATAATACCCAAAACGGTAGTCGCTTTAAGTTGAGGTATGCTCATAAGCTTCGGATAAATTTGTTGTGATTCTCAGGAGTTGAAGCGGTGCGATAGGAAGCGCGCAGCGGTCAGGAGTCTGAAGTTTTATAATACTTCGATTTGGATCCGCCTCTTGAGCCGTCCCGGTTCTTTTTGCTGCCGTTGGAACGATACTTCTTGCCGTCCGAATCATCTTTCTTATAGTAATCCAGTTCATCGCGGCTTTTCCTGTCATCGTACTCTTCAAGCTCTCTTTCAGACTTGTTGATCAGTTCATCGATATCCTTGTTCTGCATTACCGCATCCGTGATGTCCAGGTCGGAGCCGGCGAGGGTAATTTTATATTCGTTCAGGGAAATGGTGTCGTCGGAAACCAGCGAAATTCGTACCCGGTATTTGAGCATCCACTTCCATTTGATGCTGAAGAATCCTTTCTCAAGATAGGACTTCAGATAAGGATTGATATAGATGTCAATGGCCCTGAAGTCGGTGTTGTGCTTGAATTTGCTGATCCAGGCGTCCAGGTCGGCGATGATTGTGTTTTGGGTCACCACATTGCCGGAACCGCCGCACATCGGGCACACTTTGGAGACGGAGTTTACAACGCTGGGACGGATACGCTGGCGCGTGATCTGAACCAGGCCGAAATCGCTCATGCCGATGACGTTGGTCTTCGCCGGATCTTTTTTGAATTCTTTCTTGAGTTCATCGTAAATCTTCTTGCGGTTCTTGTCGTGGCGAAGGTCGATGAAGTCTACAACAATAATACCGCCGATATCACGCAGCCGGAGTTGCTTGGCCACTTCACGTGCGGCTTCCAGGTTGGTCTTCAGGGAGTTGTCTTCCTGGCTCTGCTTGGCGGCATAGGGACCGGAGTTAACATCAACTACATACATTGCCTCGGTCTGCTCGAAGATGAGGTAGCCGCCGGAAGGCATACGCACGCGCGGACTGAATATCGAGTCGACGTCTTTAGCAATCTTCATATAGTCGAAGATGTGCTCCTTGCCCTTGTAGAGTTCCACATTGGGGATCATCTGCGGAGCTACCTGGCCGACGTACGACTTGATTTTTTTGAACATCGCCGGGTCATCGACCAGAACCCGGTCGTACTGCTTGGCAAAAAGGTCGCGTACCAGGCTTTCGGTCATATCCAGGTCGTTATAAAGCAGGGCAGGGGGCTTTGCTGTTTCGAGCCGCTCCAGTATGCGTTCCCATTTCTTGAGAACCGTACGCATATCATCCTCAAGAGCCTTTTTATCCTGGTCTTGTGCCACGGTCCGGATAATGACGCCGAAACCTTCGGGCAGCATGGATCCGACCGTACTCTTGAGGCGTCTGCGTTCCTTATAGTTACTGATCTTGCGCGAGACGGCGATGTACTCACCCATGGGGATCAACACCAGGAAGCGGCCTGCAATGGTAATGTCGGTAGAGATACGCGGGCCTTTGGAACCGATCGGCTCTTTGACGATCTGAACCAGCAGTTTCTGGTCGCGCTGCAGGATTTTTCCGGCCCAGTTCTGCTTCTCGTAGTTCGATATCTTGTCGAAATCGGTTTTTTCGAGCTTATCGCGCACTCTTTTTGGGATAGCGTCGCGGCCGTTGAGCATCTGTACATACTCCTTGAGATGGTCGCCGGCGTCGGAAAAGTGCAGAAAGGCGTCTTTGGGAGTGCCCATGTCGATAAAAGCGGCGCGAATACCGCTCATCACCTTGTGGACACGTGCTACATAAATGTTACCTACTGTGCGCTGGTTCTCATCAGATTCTATGAACAGCTGGGCCAGTTCGCCGTTCTCCAGCAGTGCAATACGGTTCTGTTTGCCCGAACCGTGAATGATAATTTGGTTTTTCATGGATCAATAATCTTTTCACACGGTCGCTGGCCTCCGAGATGGTGATTCCAAAAATAGATTCAACAAGTTCCATAATCGTAAAGTCCGTTAATACATTCGTAGTACGCAGCGGGTGGTCAGCAACCGCTAAATTAAAATTCTTATTAGGTGTAAAATGTGGTTGTGTACTTCCGGAATATCCAGAGGCGGGTGCGTGCTGCAGTGTAGATTCACAAGGTTCAGGTGAGAGCAATAGCCTCAGTGCGTTGTGTAAACGACTCAAACATAGCTTCAAATCAGCTGTACAAAGATAAAAAAAGGCTTGTGACCTCAAATAAAGCTGCAAACGTAACCTAAATGTCTTTAAATGAAACTCTGAATATTCTTTTAAATCCAACTATTAATATACAAGTATGTAGCTATTAATGTAAATGGGAAAAATATAGTTCGCAGGAAGATAGCAAAAGGGCATTTGAGGGGTCCAGGCGGGGGGGGATGCCGAGTCAGGCGTCCTGGTCTTTGCGCTGAATTTCAGCGCCAACGCCGCCAAGCTTGCTTTCAAGGTCTTCATATCCCCGGTCGAGGTGGTAGATACGCAATACTTCCGTTTTACCTTCGGCTACCATGGCCGCGAGCACCAGGCTGACGCTGGCCCTCAGGTCGGTACTCATTACCGAAGCCGATTTCAGGGGCGTTTTCCCTGTGATGTAAACGGTATTCTTTTCGACGTCCATATCGGCGCCCAGGCGTACCAGTTCGGGCACATAGCTGAAACGGTCGAAATAGATCGTATCGGTTACCGAGCTCTCACCCGAAGCCTGGGTCATCATTGTTGACCACTGCGCCTGCAGGTCGGTAGGGAAGCCCGGGTAGATTTTGGTTTTGACCGAAACAGGTTTCAGTTCTTTGGGGGCTTTAACATGAATTTCCGATCCGTTGACCGAAACTTCGGCGCCCGTCTTTGCCAGGGTTTGCGGGAAAGCGCCCAGCTCATCGGGATTGCAGCCGGTAAGGGTTAGTTCGGAGTCGGGATGCATCGCCGCGGCAATCATGAATGTTCCCGTCTCGATCCGGTCGGGAGCGTTATGAATTTGGATACCTTCCAGCTTGTCGACTTTACGAACGGTAAGGGTGTCGGTTCCTATACCTTCGATGTCGGCTCCCATTTTAACCAGGGCCTCGGCCAGCTGGACCACATCGGGTTCTTTAGCGGCATTTTTGATGGTGAAGGATTCTGCTTTCAGTACCGCTGCCAGCAGCAGGTTTACCGTAGCTCCTACACTGCTGGGATTCAGCTCGAATGTGCCGCCTTTGAGGCTTTCATCCGCTTTTGCGATAACGTATCCCTGGTCCAGTTCTATTTCAGCGCCCATAGCCCGCATGCCTTCCAAATGGAGGTCGACAGGTCGCGGTCCCCAGGCACAACCGCCGGGCAGGGAAACTTTGGCTTCGCCGTATTTACCCAGCAGGGCCCCGAGCATATAAAATGAGGCCCGCATTTTCCGGACCAGCTCGTAAGGCGCTTCCAGGTGAGTGATGTTGGCAGGGTCTATTTCCAGTTTCCCTTCGGCTTCGTCAAAGTTAACGCGGGCGCCTGTTACCCTTATAACATTGTTGAAGGTATAAATGTCGCGGAGCTTGGGTACATTCGTAATAACCGAGGGTGAACTGCCCAAAAGGGCAGCTGCCATCAGGGGCAGGGCCGCATTTTTAGATCCGCTGATAGCTATGGTGCCTTTGAGAGGGGTGGGTCCCTGAACAACAAATTTATCCACTGGCTTCGATCTCTAAAATTAAAACATTCTTTTCTACCGAATCGCCCTCGCTTACGGCGATCTTTGTTATGGTACCTGCTACGGGGGCTTTCAACTCATTCTCCATCTTCATGGCTTCGAGGATGGCTACCGGATCACCCAGCTCAACTTCGTCGCCTTCACTTACCAGGATTTCCAGAATCTTGCCCGGCATCGGCGCGTTTAGCTCTCCTTCGCCCAGTTCGGCGGCGGTCTTGAATCCCATCTCGTCGAGCAACAGATCCTGCTCGTTACGCACTTCAGTCTTGCACCAGGTGCCGTTGAGGGTGAATTCGATCGTACGCTTG
Organism: uncultured Balneolaceae bacterium; assembly: GCA_964457025.1. GTDB lineage: Bacteria > Bacteroidota > Rhodothermia > Balneolales > Balneolaceae > CAYWDK01. The sequence goes on from CAYWDK010000033.1 coordinate 5,377, forward strand.
TCGTAGCTTACATTATCTATTTTATAGAGTTTTGTTCCCAAACGGAGGAGGTAGCGCCCGTTTTCCTGGCGATGAAACCGATAGGTGTGGCTTTTGCCATCCAGGGTTATCTCATGTTTCTGTTCGTTAAGGTCCAGTTCGGTTGTTTCGCCTTTGCGGCTGGTTTCAAACTTCATGCGGATAATTTTTTAATGGCGGAAAGTCCTTTTTTAGTAGCTCTGAACGTGAAATTCTGCAGGTTGTCCGAATCGTAAAAACCGGAAGAGGAGACCTGGATGCCGTCGCTTTCATAGGCTTCGACAAAACCGAAGCTGAGCAGGTTGATCAGGTCATCTCTCAGCTCACCGTACAACAATCCCGTCTCTTCCATAATGATATGAAAGTCTTCGGGAAAAATGAGTCGCTCCAATACGAGGCGCTCCGACGGTGTGATTTTGTGTTTGCCCATAAATAGTATCTGAGTTGAATGCTGAAAATAGGAGGCATCCTTCTTTTAAACAAGCCGGCCGGGGGCTGATTACTTCACTACTGCACTTCAACGTCTCCGTAAGAAATAAGGTTCTGCCTGCCGTCGTATATGAGCAGCCTGTAGATTCCCGAGGCGCCGCTGCCCTGTCCCACCTGGGAGAAGAGGCCGGGGTCAAGCGTAATAACCTTGACGCCGGGTGAGAGGTTGGTCTGGTTTTCCACATAGATCGGAGGGGAGAGCATACCGGGATCGCTGAAGACCAGGATCTCAAGCCCCATGATACTTTCAAAACCTATAATATCGACTTCGATGGTGAGGTCACCGTTCAGGTTAACGGGATTTGGGTAGGCACCGACAGCCGGTGAGGCAAAGCGGATTAGCCCCTGAAACTGCGGGCCTATCCGCCAGTCGTCGGAGTCTACATTGCCCCCGTCAACGAGCCGGCCGTTTGCCGTCATCTCGGTAATGCCCTGCGGAGTAGAGAAGGCCTCATTTTCAAATTCGCGCTGCTTGTCGCTTTTGGCACAGCCGGCCAGTGCGAGGGCCGCTAAAACAACCAGGCAGATATAAGTACAAAGGGTAGGGCGCATGTAGAATGAACGGATATATTTTTTAAATGTATTTTAGATTCAAAGATATAATATCGAAGTTTGGGGTCAGATATTAAAGCCATTTTTGAAAACACCTTTGATCCAGAGAAAAATCATATTCAAATACGGCAGGCGACTGCTATTCATCGGTATGATCGTTGCCCTGAGCGCGGCTACTTCTCCGGCGATGCAGTTTGCCAGCGGCGGCGACTCTCTTATCGTCGAATCCGAATCTGCCCCGGAGATGGATGAGCTGCTAAGCTGGCACGAGGTTTTTACCTATGAAGTGCGCTACAGCTTTTTCCGGTTGGGGGAGGTGAAAGTAGAGGTGGTTTCCGACACGCTCTACAGAGACCAGGAGGCTTGGTATATCCGCACTATTATCACCTCCAATCCCGGAATACCTTTTGTCGGGCGTGAGGAGAACCACTACAACTCGATTTTCACAATGACGGACTCACTTCCTCACGAGCTGGCTTACTGGACCGATGATTTGGACGACAACGAATTTGAAAACAGTCGTTACGAATACGACTATGTTGCCGGCAAGGTCTATGCCCGCGACGATGAGGAGAGGGACACTCTCGATATTGAAGAGCCGGCCAGTTCCGGCCAACTCATCTTTCTTATCTCCCGGCTTTTCGCCGGTAGCGAAAACGATTTTACCATTCCCGTCTATTTGAACCTTGAAAAGGGGTATATAGAGGTGACCAACACCCTGCATACCGAGATGCGGGAATACAAAGCTTTTGAAAAACCGGTCAAAACGTATTACAGCGAAGGTGAGAGTACTATTGACGGCCCATTCGGTTTCAGGGGGTCATTTAAATCCTGGTATTTGGCCGATGACCTGAGGGTACCGCTCGAGGCGCACCTGAGGGTATGGCTCGGGAATGTCCGGATAAAACTTATTGAATACACCAAAGAATCCAGATCATGAAAAAAGTATTGTTTAGAAAACTGCCGCACGCCGCTGACATTGAACTGCCATCCTACGAATCCAAATTTGCGGCGGGTATGGATCTACGCGCGGCTGTGGAGGAAGATGTGGTACTGAAGCCGGGAGAGCGGGCGCTGATCGCTACCGGCCTGCAGATGGCGCTGCCCGAAGGGTACGAAGCCCAGATACGGCCGCGCAGCGGCCTGGCCTATCGCAACGGCATCACCATGCTGAATACCCCGGGTACCATAGACGCCGATTACCGCGGCGAGTTGAAGGTGCTGGCTATCAATCACGGGGAGGAAGCGTTTACCATACGTCATGGGGACCGGATAGCCCAGATGGTTATTGCGCCCATTCAGCAGATGTTTGTTGAAGAAGTGGATGAGTTGCCCGAGACCGAAAGGGGAGCAGGAGGTTTCGGAAGCACCGGAGTGGAGTGATGCCGGCCACAGATCTTCACAGTTTAGGAGCGAAGGATGTATAAGTATGCTGGATAAATTGCGCCCATATATCAAGCTGGTTACTCAAAACCACAACTACCGCAGGTTGTGGCTCAGCCAGATTATATCCAATTTTGGGGACTGGTTCGGTATCCTGGCGGTCTATGCCGTTATCACCCGCTACTCCGAATCGGAATTTCTGCTGGGTCTTATCATCGTAGTAAAGATGATGAGCCTTGCTTCATTCTCCCCCTTCGCCGGCTACATTACCGACCGTTTCAACCGGCGGCGTATCATGATTGTGTGCGACCTGCTGCGAGGTCTGCTTGTACTCGGCCTATTACTGGTGGTATCCTACGAAACGTTATGGCTGGCCTATGTGCTTACAGCCCTCCAGATGATGCTTTCAGCCATCTTTGAGCCGGCCAAGACCTCTTCCATCCCCAATGTGACTACCGAAGAGGAGTTGGTAGACGCCAATGTGCTCTCAGCCATGAGCTGGAGTATCATTTTTACCACTGGGATGGGAGTAGGAGGTTTTGCCACAGCCTGGCTGGGGACCGACCTGGTATTCATTATCGACGCTTTCAGCTATGTGGTTTCGGCATGGTTTATTTACCGGGCCGTTATTCCCCAGCAAAGAATGGACGAAGAAGAGTTGAAGCGTACACGGAATCCGCTTGTGGGAATCAAGGAGGGTTTCCTTTATCTGCACAGCAAATCCCACATCCTCAGGCCTACGCTTGCCAAGGGCTGCTTTACCATGTTTCTGGGAGCGCTGACCTATATGCTTATCCTGGTATCCGAAGAAGTATTGTTGATGGGGAGCATCGGCCTGGGACTGCTCTATTCGGCGCGGGGCATCGGTACCGGTATAGGTCCGGTAATCGGCCGCAGGATATTTAAAAAAGAGAGCGGCTGGATCCGTGCCATGGGTTTCTGTATGATCTTTACGGGCCTCACCTATACCATCGTAGGTATCACCACCAGCCTGGCGCTGATGCTTTTCTTTGTTTTTGTAGCACATGCCGCTTCGGGCGCGAACTGGGTGATGAGTACCGTGCTTCTCCAGCGGCGGACTCCCGATACATTCAGAGGGAGGATCTTCAGCACCGAATGGCTGCTGTTTACCCTGGCGCAATCGGCTTCCGTATTGACGGCTTCCTACCTGCTTGAGAACGAGCTGTTTACCATTCAGGAACTGATTGTCGTATTCGGTATCCTGCTCGCTTTAGCAGGACTTGTTTGGAGCTTCACGGTAAGCCGGCAAGAAAGTGTTTACCAGGAGCAACTGCAGTCATCTCCCTCAGCCGATGATTTCACATCCGAAGATCCTCTCATACGCGAAGCCTAGTCTTCATAGTCCGGAATATTGAAATCGATGTTGTCCCTTTCAACACCCAGCAGGTGCTCGGCGAAGTAGTACCACATCATCCGCTCGAAATAGGGAGTGAATTCTCCGAAGCCGTGCCGTTGTCCGGGCATGATCATATAGTCGAACCGCTTGCCCGCTTTCATCAGTGCGTTGGCCATGCGGACGGAATTGGCTGGATGTACATTATTGTCGATGGTGCCGTGTACCAGCAGCAGATGTCCCTTGAGGTTAGCCGCCAATGCCATATTGGTTTCGATGGAGGCTTCCCAGACGGTTTCGGTCGAATCGGCGCCGGCACTGTCGGCTTCTACTTTTTTGGTTTTTCTTTTTACCCCGTTGTGGATCTCACTCCAGCCGTGATAGTAGACATTGTTATCATGGTTACCCGCTGAAGAGACTGCGACGTCATAGAAGTCGGGATAGGTTAGCAGGGCGGCCGTTGACATGAAACCGCCACCCGAATGGCCGAATATTCCCACTTTATTCAGATCGATGAAAGAGTGGCGTGCAGCAAGCTGCTCGATCACATATTTGTTGTCGGCCAGCGGGTAGTCGCGCAGGTCGCCATAACCGTAGGTGTGGTAGTACCGCGAACGCAAGGGACTGCCTCCGCGCTGACCCATAGCCACCACAACGAATCCCAGCTGGGAGAGGGCCGTGGTACGTGCTCTTGAACCCTGGATGGTAAAGCCGGTAGGGAAAGGCTCAACCTGCGGACCCGGGTATACGTAGGTGATAATGGGATAGCTTTTGGTCGAATCAAAGTCAAAGGGCTTCCACATTACTCCGTAGAGATCGGTGGCGTCATCAGCGGCTTTTACCTTGAAGGTCTCTGGTGCTTTCCAGCCGGCTTCCTGCATTCGTGAGATGTCAGCCTGTTCCAACTGGGTGAGGATGCGCCCTTCGGAGTCACGCACCACGGAGCGGGTCGGCATGCTGACGGTAGAGTAGTTGTCCACAAAGTAATTACCGTCTTCCGAAGGGGAGATGTCATGGTCGGCATTTTCGGGTGTGAGCCGCTTCATGCCGCTGCCATTGAAGTTGATTTTGTAAAGCTGGGCGTAATAGGGATTGACGCCTGCTTCACGTCCGTAGCCCTCGAAATAGACGGTACGGGCGGTGGTGTCTATCTTTACTACGTCGCCTACGACGAAGTTGCCGCTTGTAATTCGGTTTTTGAGGTTGCCCTGCCCGTCATAAAGGTAGAGTTGTCCCCAGCCGGTGCGTTCCGACCACCAGATGAATTCTTCTCCGCCATTGATCTCGGCCAGCCTGGTAAAGGCCCAGTTGAAGTAGGGTTTGCTTACCTCAGAAAAGAGCTGCTCGCTTTGGCCAGTTGCGGTATTCACCTTGAGCACTTCCACCGTATCATAGCTGCGGTTACGACGCAGGACGTACAGATGGTCCGATCCCGGCCCGTAGTAGAGTCCGCCATCGTTAAAGTATCCCCCGTCGATATATTTGCCTTCTTCATCGGGCACCTGCATCTGTACGCCTTCCCGGCTTTCGGGATCGAAAAACCAGATCTCGCTTTTACCCAGGTGTTCTTCGCCCGGCATAGGGTATTTGTAGGTCTCAAGCTCGGGACGTTCCTTAAGTTCGTTTATCACCCAGAGCTCCTTCACATCACGCATATCGTCGCGGCGGGCGTAGATCTTTTCGGAATCTTCAAACCAGCGGGCGATGGAGCGCAGCCGCTTGTCGCTGGTCGTGTCGGAAGCGTCGGCCTGGAAACTGTACCAGCGTTCGCCGCTTTCGGTGAGGCGGTATTCCGTACTGTCGGGATCGTCGGCGCGCATCACGTAGAGGTCGTGGTTTTTGGCGAAGGCTATCCAGCTGCTGTCGGGCGAGTAGCTTTTCCAGTTGTCGGGTTCTTCCTTCTTCAGCGTATCGCCCTGGATCAGCCTGTTGTTATCCAGCCGGTATTTGAATTTGATACTGTCCACATGAAAAGTAAACAGTCCCATCCCCACATTGTATTCGAAGTCCTTGAGCGGCAGGTCCTTGGCGTTGAAGGGTTTCTTGAAAATCTCGGAGAGCTGGGCTGCCATCGTCTCCTGATCGAAAAGCCTGCGCTTGTTCTGCCGCGCCGCATCCACGAAATACCAGTTTCTGCCTTCTCCGTTTTCATAGCTATACCAGAAACGGTCCTGGTCTTTGATCCAGTTGGCATCGACGGAGGTACTGCCTACCATCTTCTCCATCATCTGGGTGGTAAAGCGTTCGGCCAGTTCAAAGTTGGCCGTCTGGGCATAGACAAAATGAACGGCCGAAAAACCGAATATAAGGAGGAGGATCAGTAAGCGTCTCAAGAATTTTACTGGATTTCTCATAGCGAATGTACTTAGTTAAGGTCAGAGCAAAATTTTTCTATACTTACAAAAAGTGCGGCTTAGAAACTAACAGGCGGGGGTTAAAAGTTTTAAAACCGAAAAGCCGAATAGTTTCTCTCTTGCTGCAACTATACAATTACGGGATAATCTAATGGACTTGAAAGAATCTTTAAACCAGACCAAAATTTTGCACGGCACCTTACTGGCCGGAATTTTGATATTCACGGCATTATGCATCATGATCCACTATTTTGTTTCTGAGGGTAATCCTTTTGAGGGTGTTTTACCCGGAGAGGCCCTATATCTGATCGTTTTGGTGGCTGTGGCATCCCTATATGGAAGCGGGATACTTTATAGGAGGAATCTTTCCGCGGTATCCCAGCTCTCACTGAAAGATAAGTTGAGCCGTTACCGAAGTGCGGCCTTGCTGCGAGCTTCACTGATCGATGTTGCCGCGATGGTGGTATGCGTAGGCTACCTGCTGACAGGAAGCGTTATCTATTTGATGATTCTTGTTGTGCCTGTTGCCTGGTTTGTGGGTACTTTTCCCAAAGATGAAAAGATGATCGAGGTGCTGGACCTGAGCTACAGCGAACAGCAGCAGTTGGGAATGCAGCGATAGCCTGGATCGGGCTTACTCAAAATGCTTGCGCTCTTTTTTGTAGTCCTCGTCCGAGATAAGCCCCTGTTGCCAAAGGCCCGTAAGGTAATCCATCTTGTCCATGCTACCCGGCTCGTATTCGGGTTGACGGGGCTTGTTTTCTTGCTCCTGCCGCTGCCGCTGTTTTTCTGCCTCAACAGCGTGCTCGACTATCTCTTTCAGCCGGTATGGATTGTCCATTCCGGCCAGCACCATCTCGGCGGCAGAGGTCTCCAGCACAAGATCCCCGATGCCCAGCTTTTCCTGGAGCCAGTCTTGTTTCACATTGATCGATGCTATGTTTACCAAGTCTATATTACGTCGGTATTTGGCGTCGATGGATGAGATGCGGCGGTCAGTGGCCACGTAACGGACTTTGTTCTGTCGCTTATAGGTTATATACAGACCGATGAGGCCGATGCCGAAAAGGGGAATGGCAAGAAAGGAGATAAGCCACGAGAGAAAGAACTGTTTCCAGCTGGGTTCCAAAAACGTTTTCTTCTCGGAATGTTGGGCTTGGTCAGGCATCGAAAGCGTATTGGCAATTCATATTTACTTCAAATAACACTGCTAACATAGGCAAAATTCAGAAAAAGGGAAGGCATTCGTGCTAAGTTTTCCAAAACAGATTTTGTATATTAATCCGCTTGATTTTCAGTGGCCCAAGCCGGGGCTGCCTAACCCTCATAATTGCTTTGGATGAAATTGAAAGCCTGGAAATATGTGACGGCTGTTTGGATGACCACGGTACTTGTGGTCGGTTTCCTGCTGCCCATACCGGACATTCCGATATTAAAGGAGTCGGCGCGTAATCTTTTTCTGCACGTGCCCATGTGGTTTACCATGGCGGCCTGTTTTACGGCAGGGTTGGTATACAGCATCCGCTATCTGAACAATCCGTCTGAGTTGCTAGACCGCAAAGCAGAGTCGGCGACACAAATCGGATTGCTGTTCGGCATATGCGGCCTGCTGACCGGTTCGGTCTGGGCGCGGTTTACCTGGGGCACCTGGTGGACCTTCGCAGAGCCGAGGATGAATCTCTCGGCTTTGGCCATGATGATTTATGTGGCCTATTTTGTGTTACGTTCGGCTTTTGAACAGCCTGAGAAAAGAGCCAAGCTTGCCGCCGTATATAATGTTTTTGCGGCCACTACTATCCCGTTTTTGTTATATATTATACCGCGGCAGCTTCCGAGCCTGCATCCCGGGGCGGAAGGCAATCCCGCCTTCAGTGAGATAACGGCACCGGAGTTGAGGTATATTTTTTACCCGGCTGTGATCGGCTTTCTGGCGCTGGCCGTTTGGCTGAACGACATCCTGAACAGGTACAAGAAAGTGAAGCTTCATCTTAGGCAGACAGAGACATCCTCATGAAATCTTTTTTAAACCAGGTACAAGTGCAAGAAGATACGACGGCAGCCGTTGACACACTCACCAGTAGTTATGCAGACAAGTGGGAAGCCGGCAACCAGCTGGGAGAGTCGGGCGCTTTTATACAGGCGGCCGCCTCTTACGACCTGATCTTCATTGTACTGGCAGTGAGCCTTATTATCTGGCTTGTGCTACTCTTTTTCATCATAAGAGTAGACAAGAAAGTAAGCCGGCTGGAAGAAGAAATTGAACACCAAAAAGCATCTGAAGAATCATGAAACCAAAGCTTATCATCGGAATCGTTGCCATCGTCGGTTTTACTTCGCTGTTGATGTACAACTTCGGCAACAGTATCAGTACCTATGTTGACTTTGAACGGGCCGAGGGAATGAAAGGCGCCCACGTAGTAGGTACATGGGACGACACCCGCGACTACGGTTTTTCCATGGAGTCGAAAAACTTCAGCTTTTTTATGAAAGACCAGTCCGGCAACGTACGCCGGGTAGTCTATCCCAAGCCGAAGCCGAATAACTTTGAGCAGGCCGACCAGCTGGTTGTTATCGGCGAGATGCAAGACGGGGTCTTTTATGCGAACGATATGCTGATGAAGTGCCCTTCGAAGTATAACAATGCAGATTTTTCGGAATACGAGAATGCCGGTTCGGAACAAAGCTAGAGGCCTTAACGGATAGTTTTAACGGACCTATTTCTCACATTTTATCCCCCTTTAACCTCCGCCTCTTTTAAAAGAGACCTTTAGCAGCCCATGATCGGAATAGCAGGAAAAATACTCATCAACGCTGCCTTCTTGTGCAGCATACTGGCTTTGGCCGGTTACTACATCTATTCGCAAAAAGACGAAAATCGCTATTTTCGATGGTCGAACTGGCTGTTCGGTTTGCAGGGACTGTTTTTGCTGGCGGCCTCGGTTTTGTTGCTTCAGATTATCCTGAACCACAACTTCGGATACTACTATGTGTTCAACTACACCAGTTCCGACCTTCAGCTCAAATACCTGATATCGGCCTTTTGGGGCGGACAGGAGGGGAGTTTCATGCTTTGGATCCTGTTCTCAATCGTACTGGGATTAGGCTTGATGAAGTGGACCCGCAAGCCCTATCGGGGCCCCGTACTTTTCTTCCTGACCATGACCCAGGTCTTTTTGCTTTCCATGATTTCGGGTATCTCGTTCGGTGACTTTACGCTGGGCGCTTCGCCCTTCCGTACGCTGGCAGAGGCGATGCCCAACGCTCCCTTTCTGCAGGCCAACCCCGATTTTGTGCCCACCGACGGCAAAGGATTGAATGACTTGCTGAAAAGTCCGTGGATGATGATCCATCCGCCCATACTTTTCCTCGGTTTTGCGATGATGACCATACCCTATTGCTTTGCCATGGCCGCCCTGTGGAAGCAGAAATATAATGAGTGGATCCATCCGGCACTGCCGTGGACCCTTGGTGCCAACGTGGCGTTGTTGACGGCTATTTTCCTTGGCGGCTACTGGGCCTATGTCACGCTCTCTTTCGGCGGGTATTGGGCCTGGGACCCGGTAGAGAACGCTTCCTTTGTACCCTGGCTGCTTGGTACGGCCGGTATCCACACGATGATCATCCAGAAAAAAAGTTCTACTTCCCAGAAGGCTTCGATTGTCTTTGCGATACTGGCCTATGTGACTATCGTCTATGAGACCTTCCTGACCCGCTCCGGTATCCTGGCCGATGCTTCGGTGCACAGCTTTGTAGATCTCGGACTGTACGGCCAGCTGGTGATATTTATGGGAGTGGTTACCTTTGTCGGACTGGGTATGCTGGCATGGAGGTATAAAGATCTTCCGAGCCAGCAGAATGAGACGAAGATCCTGAGCCGGGAGTTTATGACCTTTGCCGGCGCTATGGTGTTATTCTTGCTGGGGCTGATCATCATTCTGGGTACCAGTTCACCCATCATCGGCAAGCTCTTTACCGAAAGTCCGACCCCACCCGAAATCAGTTTTTATAACGACTGGACCATGCCGTTGGCGATCATAGCAGCTTTCATGACCGTGGTGGGACAGATGCTCTTCTGGAAGCGGCAGGATGCCGAAAGCCTGGCGGCCGAACTTACCCTTCCTACGGCCATAGCCTGCGTATTGACGTTGGCTACCATTATCCTGGCCAATATCAGGGACCTCTACTATATGGTTTATATCCTTTCGGGCTGGTTTGCTGTCATAGGTAACGGAGCCGTTATGATACGACTGCTTCGTCAAAAGCCCAGGCTGATCGGCGGCACGCTTACACATATCGGTTTCGGGGTGTTACTCCTCGGTATTTTGGCTTCCTCCGCCTACACCTCCAACCTGCTTGATATGAATACACAGAATTTCAACGAGGCGGTGGAGAAGGGCGAGGCTGTAGATAAACAGGGCTTCCCGGTCCGCCAGAAAGTGAACTTTCTGGAACTGAAACTCGACCGGCCCAAGATTGTGAACAACGAGTATATCGTTACCTACGAAGGTTATACCATGGAAGGGCAGGAGCGGCCCGGCCAGCAGGAGTACCGCATAAAATTTGAGCCTGTTGACGGGGAAGGGAAACAGTTTTACCTGAATCCGCAGGTCTACCCTATGAGCGGCGGGGGAGGAGGCGCCATCCAGTGGTCGGTGGATCCCGACGTACGTACGGGCTTGCTGAGCGATATCTACCTGTATGTTGCGGGCAGCTCTTTTGTGGAACAGAAGAACGAACAGAACGAAAAGATGATGCAGCCGGCAGCTTCGCAGGATGGGGATGAAGAAGGTGCCGCTCAGGATACGGCTTCTGCCAACAAGCAGACGCTGACTATGTCGAGAGGGCAGAATATAGAGTTGGGTCCCTACAATATTTCATTCAGTGATTATGTCTCCGCCGATCCCGAGAAGCTGCAGCTTCCCGACAGTACGATGATTGCCGTGCGCGCGGGCCTTGAAGTGACACACCGTGCCACAGGCGAGAGCGTTTCCCTGCAGCCGCTTTTTGCCATTTACAGCCAGGACGGTAAAAACTGGGCCTACTCACCGCCCGTACAGCTTCCCGGACAGGAAGTCACCTTGAGGTTCAGCCAGGTAAAGCCCGAAAGCGGCGAAATCGAACTGACGGTGACCGGCATAGCAGATTCTTTTGAAGATGAATGGGTATTAATCGTTGCCGAAGAGAAGCCGTTCATCTCGGTGGTATGGCTGGGCACTTTCCTGCTGATGGCTGGATTTAGCGTCTCCATTTTCCGACATTGGGACAGGGAACGGAAAAAGCAGTGAACAGTTAACAGTTATCAGTAAACAGTGATCAGGTGCTTGTGTATACTTTTATTTCTTTTGCAGGTATCGGCGGTTTATGCGCAGCCCCAGGGAGAACGTTCGCCTGATCCGAAGATTGCTTTCCTGAAGTCGCTGGCCGTGCCGGGCTGGGGACATTATTATGTCGATAAGTCCGATTGGATCCGTGGCAAGTACCAGCTGGGTGCAGAAGCGGTACTGATTATTTCTTATCTCGGACTGGATATTCACTCAGGCAACCTACAGCAGAACTGGTACGGTTATGCCCGGCTGGAGGGCGGTATCGATGTTGAAGGAAGAGGGCGGAGCCTGCAGCTGGCGGTGGGAGATTTCAACAGTCTTGCGGAGTATAACGACTTCCAGTTGCGCAGCAGAAATTTTGACCGGCTGATTGAGGATACTCCGGAGAATCGCTGGAACTGGTCCGGCGATGCTGCCCGGGCTGACTATAACGATATACGCAGCCGCTTTGAGCGCATCGATCAGCAGTTGCCCGCGCTTATCGGGCTGATGGTGGTCAACCGGCTGGTCAGCGCAGTGAGCGCTTATAACCGGGCCCGTGACCGATATCGAAGTTCTTCGTTCGAAACGTCCTTCTCTTTTTCCCCTGTTTATTCGACGGGACGCGGTATATCAGCCAACCTTCACATCCGGTTTTAGCATTCATTTATGCCTCGCTATAAAATCCTTATCGAATACGAAGGCACCCGGTACAACGGCTGGCAGATACAGCCGGAAGGGAAGACCATACAGGGAGAGCTGGAAAGTGCACTGGGGCAGATTCTTCGGCAGCCTGTAGCCGTAGCAGGTCAGGGCCGTACCGACAGCGGAGTGCATGCCGAAGCCCAGGCCGCCCACTTTGATTTCCCGGAACCGCTCGACCGGTACAAACTGCTGCACGCCCTCAAAGGGGTACTTCCCCGCGACATTGCCGTCTGGCATATGGAGGAGGTCACCGATGATTTTCATGCCCGCTTCGACGGCAAGTCGCGGCAGTACCGCTACCAAATCATCACAAGGCCGAGTCCGTTGTTTGACGCTTTTGCAGAATACGTCTTGGAGGATCTTGACCTTGAGGTGATGGAGGAGTGCGCATGGATGATCTTGGGCGAACACGATTTCGAGTGCTTTACCTACTCCAGCGACGAACAGCCCAGCGCGGTCTGTACGGTCGAACTGTCCGAATGGAGCCGGGAAGGTCACTTGATTACCTACCGTATCCGTGCCAACCGCTTTGTCCGCCACATGGTGCGTCGCCTGGTCGGTACCATGCTACAGGTGGGACAGGGCAAGATGAGCACGGAGGAGTTCCGGGATCTGCTGGAGAATCCCAGCAAGGATAGAAGCGGGCAGGGCGTTCGGGCCAAAGGGCTTATACTGGAAAGGGTCGAATACTGAAAAAAAGGCCAAAATATTCTTGACTTGCGTACCCCTGAATCTTTATATTTGTGCTCTCTTTGAGGCGCCTCAAAGGTTTTTGACATTTTTTATTCCTCGGTAGCTCAGTGGCAGAGCAATCGGCTGTTAACCGATGGGTCGCTGGTTCGAATCCAGCCCGGGGA
>CAYWDK010000034.1:0-15459 GCA_964457025.1 uncultured Balneolaceae bacterium
TGCCGGAAGCCGATACCATCACCCGCGGCGGACTCTCCGCGCGGTGTGCCGCACGTACCAGCTGCGTGGTGCAGTCGATGCGGCTGTCGTAGATTTGCTGCTTCACCTCATCGGTCCACCTCTGGCCGAAGATGGGAGCACCGGCCAAATTGATAACAGCGTCGGCCTCTTCCATGGCGGCGATCAGGTCGTCGTCCCAGGAGATGAACCGCTGGTTCTTGGCAGACTCCTCTTCATACTCGTCCGGGCTTCGGGTAACAATGGTTAAAAAATGCCCGTCGCGGAGCAGCATCGTCCGCAGCTCCGTTCCTATAAAACCTGTACCGCCGGTGATGAGGATGTTCATGCAGTATTTAGTAATTAGTAATTAGTAGTTAGTAGAAAGTAGGATCTTACTTCTTGCTTTTCACTTCTCGCTTCAATTACAGTATGGGACTTAAAAACATTCCCTTTTTTGACTACATTGGGTGCGTAATATACTGCAAAGCAAACGCAATACCACCTCCACAATGAGCCGAAACTACCGACAAATCGCCTTAATCGCCATCCGGTTTATCCTGGGCCTTACCTTCCTGCTTTCGGGCACGGGCAAGCTGATCGACAGCACCGACGCGCGTTACCTGGTGGAGCTTGCGGCTACGGAGGTCTTCTGGCTGATCGAATATGCCTCTCTTATCGTGGTCGGCACCTCGCTGCTGGAGCTGCTGCTAGGCGCCTGGCTGATCTGGGGACGCAAACTGCGCTACGCCCTGACGGGCTCATTCTTGCTGGTGGCCTTCTTTACAGCGGTGCTCACCCACTTCTACCTGCGGGGCATGAGCGTGGAGAGTTGCGGCTGCTTCGGCGCCTTCGGCGGGGGCGGGGGTTTCGGGGTGACGTTGATTCGTAACGGGGTACTGCTCGCCTTGATGATAGGTGCCTTTGCTTTGGAATGGTTTGAAGGCAGAGGCCAATCGGCAGAGGGCCGACGGGTGACGGAGGAAGTTAGAGGGAAAGGTTGAGTGTTAAGTGTTGAATGTTCATTGAGTATATAAGGTTCTCTGTCATTTACCCCACTCTCTATTGCCAACCCCAGACTCAAAATACTTGGCTGAGACCAACAAAGTGGCCAATTCATCGCGCGATGATAAATATTGCCTGATACCGTTAATTCAGCTATACTAATAAAAGAGTATATACTCTTTTATTGACGATTGGTCGAAAATCCGAATGATACATGAGTCATGGTACTTCCACCCTTCGATAACTCGAACGCTCACAAAGGTATCATCAGGGCGGTGCTCATTGCCGCTGGTACCGTCGTTGTGCTTTTCCTCCTTTTCGAAATTGTCGAATTGGTTTGGCTGCAAGATGTGGACATGGATATTATGCACACCATCTATGTTTTGCGAGGCTTCTTCATCTCATTGGCAGCGGTAATGCTGGTGGGATGGCTTGTTGTCAAATCCTCACAACCCCTCCTGACAACTCGGGAATGGGTGCTCGGAGAACGCTCTATAAAGACCGAGCGGTTGAAAAACTTCAATAACTGGTTTATAGTCATGCGCTGGTTTGCGATTGTCATTGCAGCTGCACTGGTCTATATCGTTGTACAGGTAAACAGGTGGCTGCCGCCGAAGGTCTTGTGGCCTCTTGCTATCGCAGTAGCGGGGCTGGCACTTTTAAACCTGTTCTATATTTACCTGTCGAAACAGGGAGACAAAGAACGGTACCTTCTGCAATTCCAGGTCTATGCCGACCTTGTCATCCTGACCTTCATGTTACACTATTCGGGCGGTATTGAAAACCCGCTTACGCTTATGTTGCTGATTCACATCATTATTGCCGGCATTATTCTTAGCCGAAAGCATCTGTACGCAGTAACCACAACCGCTATTCTTCTATTAATTATCATGGCTGCGGGCGAAGCTACGGGATTCCTGCCTCATTACACGCTGAACCTCTTTCCCCATTTTGAGGAACACGGCACTCACATTCACGCAGCGCACATGCCACTGTACGTTACCGGTACAGTGGGGCTCCTGGTAACCATCTTCTTGCTGACAGCCTATTTTATCGGCACCATCATGAACCGTATCCGGCATGATGAGCATCAGCTGGAACTTTTTGCCGACCAGTCGCTTGAGCAGCGGCAGCTCATAGAAAAGGCCCTTGAGACTACCAATACCGGCCTTTGCGTTTGCAACGAACAAGGCAATCCTTTTTGGACCAACCGAATTTGGGATGATTGGTTCGGCTTTGAAGCCATTGAGGAAGCAGGTTGTAATCGGGAGAAAGAGGATGCCGGTAATGCCCGGAGTGATTCAGTTTCACTAAATGGAGAATCCACTGTTCGTGAGATTTCGATGGAAGACACAGGGGATTCCTCCCAAAAGCGTACCTACCAGATTACGACGGCACCTCTGATCGATAAAGACGGGAATTTTGCGCATACCGTATCACTTGCTACAGACGTAACCGATCAGAAAAAAGCCCAGGAACAGATGGTACGTGCCGGAAGGCTTGCCGCTGTAGGAGAACTTGCCGGAAAGCTGGCGCACGAAATAAATAACCCCATCGCTATCATCAGCGCAAAATGCAGGTTATTACTAACCGACCGCGACGATGAGATGTCAGAGACGGTCTCCGACGAACTGATCAAAATTACCGATGCGGCCGACCGGGTCTCCGATATTGCCAGGGGATTGCTCTCCTATTGCCGACCCTCCCCCTCTACCCGCACCGAACTGGACCTGCGTATTCCCATTGAAAACGCTCTTTCCATGATCGAGCAAAATGCCCGTAACAACAATGTGCAGATCGAGAATCTTCTCCCCGAATCATTGCCCATGGTCACCGCGAATTCCGACGAGATGCGGCAGGTATTCATGAACCTCTTCCTTAATGCTCTTGATGCCATGCCCGATGGGGGACGTCTTGAAGTCAGTGCTTTACAGACTGACGATATAGAAGCCGGCTCGACCGCCGCTTCCTACCTGGCAGTCACCGTTCGGGATACGGGCACCGGAATACCCCCCGACATCCGCCAGCAGATCCTCGAACCTTTCTTCACCACCAAAGAAGAAGGCAAGGGTACCGGCCTGGGACTCTCGATCTGCGCAGGCCTTATACGCAGCCACAACGGGAACCTTGAAATTCACAGCAAGGCCGGCAAAGGGACAAGGGTGATTATCCGCCTGCCCGTAAGCAGCCATAGCGAGGAGGGCCGCTAAATGGAAGATGCACGCATACTCATAGTAGATGACGAAGCAGGCATGCTGGAAGTATGTAACGATACGCTAAGCAAACTTCCGGGCGTTCAGATCGTCACGGAACAGCAGAGCAGCCATGCTGTCGAACGTCTGAAGTCGGAGCCCTGGGATATTCTTATTACGGATATCCGCATGCCCGAAACCGACGGGATCGAACTGTTGCACCTCGCCAGAAAACAGGATGAAGAGATCCTGGTATTGATGCTGACCGCTTTCCCATCTGTAGAAACGGCCGTCGAGAGTATGAAACTGGGTGCCACCGATTATGTGACCAAACCCTTTCACCCCCACGACTTGCGCAGCAAGGTTCTTCGCCTGCTAAAAGAGAAAAGGCTGGAAGAAGAAAACCGGCTTTTGCGCCGGCAGGTCAAGCAGGATCACCAAATGGGTGAGATGATCGGAATATGCACGGCCATGCAGCAGGTCTTCGATACCATTCGTAAGGTAGCGGAAGCCGATATCGATGTCCTAATTCTTGGTGAGACTGGGACAGGAAAAGAGCTGGTAGCCCGCAACATCCACATGCAAAGCGGCCGTAACAGTGAGAACTTCGTACCCGTCGACTGTGGCTCCATACCCGAAGACCTGTTGGAAAGTGAATTTTTCGGCCATGAACGCGGCGCTTTTACCGGTGCCGTCGACAAGAGCATGGGCCTGATGGAGTTTGCCAGCAACGGGACATTTTTTCTTGACGAAATCGGACAGCTCCCGCCTAAACTGCAATCGAAGCTGTTACGCGCTCTTCAGGAGCGCAAAATCCGGAGAGTAGGCGGTACCAGGGAACGAAATGTCGATGTGCGTATTCTCGCCGCTACCTCCCTCGACCTGGAAGAAGAAGTAGAAAAAGAACGCTTCCGGCTAGATCTGTATCACCGCATTAACGTGGCACGGGTGGAACTGCCTCCGCTTCGCGAACGCGGCGAAGACATCCCGCTACTGGCTACCCACTTTCTGGAGCAACAGGCCCGCCATCTTAACCGGGGTTCGGTAACATTGGATAACGAAGCCTTGGAGGTGCTGAAATGCTACCGGTGGCCCGGAAATGTGCGCGAGCTGCAGAACGTCATCAAGAAGACCCTGGTCATGAGCCGGGGCGAAGTCATTCAGGTGAAAGACCTTCCCGACAACATAGTCTCTTCAGCCGGTGAATGTGCAGACAAAGACGAAAGCGGTTTTTTCCAGAAACGTGATCTCCATGTGGCCGATTTTGAACGGCGCTACTTCACCGACCTCCTCGAATCTCATGGCGGCGACGTAAGTCACGCAGCCGAAGAAGCCCGGATACCTCGGGGCACCCTCTACCGGCTGCTCAAAAAAAACAACATCGACCCCGCCGATTTCCGGGATTAAGCCTCTCTGCCTGCTGAAACTTCCTGTTTCATTTCTATGAATCGGGCTCCCTGAGGTGTCACATTAGTGTGAATCCTGCCCTGGAGATTCGCAATCCCTTTTTTAGCCTCCCACTCTTCACCGGTAAAGTGAAATCTGTTACAAAACTGTGACACTTACCCAAATTCCGCTTTGCTCCAGAAACAAAAAAAACACCTTCTCCTTTCTTTAAAAGCCTATTTCATGATGCCAGAACGAGTCTGGCACTCCGCTTGCATAAGTAAAAGAAACCCTGTACCACATAGGGCACCGTTTCCGATAAATACTGAGGATCCGTTATGAGAACACTGAAAATCCTGGTGATAAGTCCCGATCGTCGGCTATTGAACTATCTGGATGAGCAGCTGTCGAAGAACGAATTCGAATTCATCAGTTGTAAACCGTCCGAAGCTTTTACCACGCCGGCCGAAGGGGTCCACGTCGCTATTGTGGACCGGATAGACGAACGGCCCGATGCCGCATCCCTGGAGATTGCGCGGCTGAAAGAATCTCATGCCGGTATCCCGATCATCGCAGTCAGTAAATGCTCTTCAACCCGGGACGCTGCGGCCATCAGGCAAGGCGTATTCTACTACCTGGCCGGGCAGCCCGGTTCCAAGCTTCTGCGCATCATCCGGGCTGCCGCCGACGCGCTTCCTCGCTCAGAAACGTCCACGATCAATATTAAACAAACAAGGAGCAGACATGAAGCCTAGCCGTTTCATTGGACTTATTTCCGCAATCGCCCTGGCCGCCATGCTATACCTGGTGCCTGCCGTGGGATTGGCGCAAAATTCATCTTCGAATTGGAAAGCCCCCGATTCGGCAGACCAGCTGCATAACCCTCTGGAGCTTTCCGAACGGATCACGAAAGCCGGCAACCAGATTTTCCAACAACTCTGTGCGGTCTGTCACGGCAAAGCGGGCCGCGGCGACGGTATCACGGCAGCGGCCCTCAAGCCGAAACCGGCCGACCTTTCCGCTCCTGCCGTACAGGAACAAACCGACGGAGCTCTCTTCTGGAAAATCAAAGAGGGACAACCTCCCATGCCCGGCTTCAAGAACCAGCTGTCGGACAAACAGCTATGGGCGGTAGTGACCTATCTGCGCTCCATAAGTAAAGAACATTCTAACTAATCGGAGGACCCTTTATGACCAAGCAAACTTATCAATGGACGGTTGCTTTCATCTTTATCATCATGCTTGCTGTAACAATGCTGATGATCAGCAGCACTGCCGGCGCACAAGACACACAGGAACTCCGCCGCCAGCTTGAAAGCCAGAAACCGGGCAATACGACTTTTCTGATGCGGGGCTACGCCCATTCGGGCTTTGAAATTGTCGACGAGCAATCCTCATTCGTCAGCGGTACCTTCGCACCCATTTTTCTTTGGAGGCAAAGCGACCGCATATTGTTTGAAGCTGAAGCCGAGATCGCCTTCAGCGAAGAAGGTACCACCTTCGCTCTGGAATATGCGAATATGTCGTACATCCTGAGTGATTACCTTGTGGTGCGCTTCGGCAATTTCCTGACCCCCTTCGGCATTTTCGGCCCGCGGCTCCACCCCAACTGGATCAACAAGTTCTCCACCACCCCGCTGGGCTTCAGCCACCACAGTCCGGTCGGCCCCTTCGCCGAATTCGGTGTGGAGTTCAGGGGAGCGGCCCCCTTGGGCAGCAGTCGTATCAATTACGCCTTCTACCTGTCAAACGGACCAGTATTGCAGCTCGACACCTCTGTAGACCCCATCGCAATAAGTACCGGCTACAGCAATTTCAGCGACAATAACGACAACAAGGCCGTCGGCGGTCGTATCGGTCTGCTGCCTTTCGGTAATAACGCCCTGGAACTGGGTTTCTCCACGCAATACGCCAAGCTGGGCGACCGCGATACCGGCTTTGAGGATGTCGGTTCCATCATGTATGCCGGCGATCTCACTTTTGTCAAAAACAGTCTGTCTGCCATAAAGGGCAGCATCGACCTTAAGGCCCAATACAACCATGTAAACGAGGACTTTTTCAGGATCATAGACACCGACGGGGTCACCTCTGTCGACAACGACCTGAGCGCCTGGTTCGTGCAGTTCGCCTACCGGCCGAACCTCTCCTCAAGCGATTTCATCAGCAATATGGAATTTGTGCTGCGCTATTCGGCCTTCAACGTCATTAACGAGTCAAGCTTCACCGGTGGAGGCGACGGCCACGGCGACCATACCCACGGCATCAACCCGGAACTGTTACCCGTAGCGGGGTCGGCAGCCGGTGCGGCAGCCGGAATGCTGACTTCTGCGGCCGGACCCGGCGATCCGCACGGCACGCTGGACCAAGACAAGACCCAGTGGGCCATTGGCCTGAACTACTGGTTGAGCTGGCGGTCGGTACTCAAGATCTCCTACCAGGTCACCGATAACAGCGAAGAGATACCGGGCTTTTACATTCACTACGCGCTAGGATTTTAACCATAAAGGGGGATTAACCATGAACCGGAACCTATCAACCTACATCAAACTCATCAGCATACTGACCGCAACCTTCCTCGCCATGGCACTGGCCGGCTGCGGCACCACCGGCAACGGCACGGGAGGCGACGAGCTCGGCTCATTCCGGGTCGAGAAGTCGGGCGCCATCCTGTGGGGCGAACACTGCAGCCGCTGCCACAACGCACCCGACCCGTCGGCTTTCAGCGACGTGCAGTGGGAAGCAATCGGTACGCACATGCGTATCCGCGCAGGACTGACGGCCGACGATACGCGCAAAATCATTGAATTCCTGCAACAGAGCAATTAGATCAAACATCCCAAATACCCAACCCAAGGAGGTATCATTATGAAAACATTCTCGAAATACCTAATGGCACTTGTCATCCTGCTGTTCATGGGATGCAAGGACAGCCCTGTGGAGGTACATGAGGACGACGGGCCGCTTACGGCTACGCTGACCCTCTCCTCCGACCACGCACATACGCTTTCCGAAATCACCTATACGGTACAGATCACCGACCACCACGGCGACATCGTCACCGACATGGAAGCCGTTGAAGTACAGCGCAAAGGCCACGGCGCCACCGAATGGCGCGGCACCGAGCTGACGCTAAACGGCAACGTCTATACCGGAGCTTATACATTCAACTCCAGCGGTGATTACGACATACGGGTAGCCGGCATCCGCCATGCCGGTACCGAGATGGAAGTGATGCACGAGATGGCCGAACATATGCATGTGGGCCGCGCGCATCTCGAAAGCGGCGCCTACCGTATTGAATATGAAAACTTCCCCGGACACGTCCACGATGGCGAAACCGCTACGGTCAAGTTCTTCATCTTCGAAGCGGAAAAAGACGCCCAGGGTAACCGTCCGCCGGTTACCGGCCTTACCGACCTGCACATACACTGCACCAACCCTGACGGTACGGCTGAACACCACGACACTACCATAACCGAAGAGTCGCCCGGGGTATA
This sequence comes from uncultured Balneolaceae bacterium, assembly GCA_964457025.1. Lineage (GTDB taxonomy): Bacteria > Bacteroidota > Rhodothermia > Balneolales > Balneolaceae > CAYWDK01. The sequence continues at coordinate 8,078 of CAYWDK010000034.1, forward strand.
CGTACAGGACCACACCTTTATGGGCGGAGGTGAAGCGATTATGGGCACGCACTTTACCGCGCCCGACCAAACCCAAGCCGAAGGCCAATTCCATATGCATGTAGCGCACGGCCACTGAACGAAAGCTTTCCATACCGGAGGGGTGGGATAATTTATCACTCTGAACCCCTCCCGAATCCCGGGCATCCCTTGTCCGGGATTCTTTTTTGGGAGTTATGGCGGATGGCGGGAAGCTATGACGTCTATACCGAAGAGGGCGAGCTGAGGCTCAGCCTCGACCAGTTGGACCATTACGGATAAAATAATTATATCCCTTTTAGAAACTTACTATTTAAGAAGAGCTCTTCATTGCCCATTTGTGTCTTCGAAATAGATGTACTCCCGCAACTCATTAATACTTATCGAATAATGGGTCATCAAAAACTTGTAAAGGGCTTTCTCATCGATGAGTCCGACATTAACTGCAATTTTATACCCGATGGCGTCCGGATCCTGCCTGATCTCTTTCATAATGTACTTCATGCGGATCTTTTTCAGTACGTCTTTGGGTGATTTTTTAAAGTGCTGACAAAACGCCCGGCTGAAATACGAGCGATTGTAGCCCATCAATAACGCCCACTCGGTTATCGTGGCAATATCCTCTAGGTTCTCTTCCAACTCTAAAACTGATTCCGGGATAGGCTTGCGTATCGGTTTTCTCTCTTTCATGGCTATTCCTCTTTCCTATTTTGGGGCAATAACCGATTCTGTACAAAAGAGAAACTACAACGTCACCTATTGCAATTAAGGAATTCTATAAAAGCTATAGGTAAGACCTTTTACGATTAAATTCCTTACAATCTCTCCGCTTATACCTTATTCCCCTCCCCAGAAGCAAAAAAGAGGATACTAAAATGCGTATTACCGTACCACCAGGCCGGACTACCTTCCGCCTCCGCTTCGCGGCCGTACCCTTCCGGCAATTTCCTTGCACTGCGTGCGGACGGCCGCCTGCCGTTCAATGCCATCGTACACACAGGCTATTTCCAGGTAGCCCGGGCGGCCGTAATTGGGGATACGGACGAACGTCCACTGGGTCGGGTATTCGATAAGGTAGGCGCCCGTGCCGTCGCCGACCTGTACGGGGTTCCCTTCCAGTCCGGCATCGGTGGCGTAGGAACCCAGGCAGACAAACAGTGATTCGAAATTGCGGTTGACAACGCAATCCTGCATCCGGCTTCCCCGTCCGGCATACCAGCCGCCGATCTGGTCGAGCACCGTTTTAAGGGCAGGCGCGGGCGAGCTGCGGTCGACCAGGCTCCAGCCCGGCGGGAAGCGAATCTCATAGTCTGCCTGAGCGTAGGACCAGGAATCGGTCCACCGGTCGAGAAAGAGCATCGATTCCACCAGGGCCATCTGTTCGCGCGAGCGGTTGTCACCTTCGCGCAGTTCCAGCCGGTCCTCCCATTCCCGCAAGGCCAGCTGCCGGATATCGGTCAATTCAGCCAGCATCTGCGAAAAGCTGCCATATGATTTGGAAACCAGTTCTTCAAGGCGGTCACGGCGCTCGAACCTGGCGTCCATTTCGGCTATGGCTGTCTCCGGATCGTAGCCCTCTTCCTGCTCTTCCCGCAACCGTTTTCCGCTTTCGCTGATAAAGTTTCCGACCACTTCGGTGTTACGCGGGGTGTTCGGATAGCCGGCGTCCATCAGTTCCCATCCCAAATCAAAAAGGGCGAGCGAAGCCTGAAAACGTTCGTCGTAGGCTTCCATATAAACCCTGTGCGCTTGCAGCAAGCCGGTGGCTTCGGCCTGTATTTGGCGCTGCAGGTCTTGCAGCATCCATCCGGGCGAGCCGCCCACTGAGGCCTGGCGTACCAGCGGAATCCATTCGTCCACTTTCTCCCGGAAGGCCGACAGGGCCGCCAGGTGCTTGTAATAAAGGTCCTCTTCCTTTTCCCAGAGGGAGATATATCGCGCCACTTTTTGCACCCTCTCCTCTCCCGCAGATGCGGACCGGAGCAGATTCCTCCATTGTGAGCCGCGCACCAGCGCAAAAGTCGGCCATATCAGCCTGTCGGGTGCAGAGCCGTAGCCGCGGGAATCGCCGCCAAAGGCCTCGCCGGGCTTCATGGCCCAGGCTATATCGCCGCCGGTACTGACGCTGCCGCAAAGAACCCCGAGCGCCCGTTCTCCATACAGTACAGGGGCACCGCTCATGCCGTCATGGATGGCACGGGCTTCCAGAATCAGCAGCGGGGTACCGGGCGAAAACAACCGCACGCCGTTCGGGGCGCGGAACAGTTCGGATTGCTGCCATTCTCCTTTAGCAAGGCGAGCCGTCGTCTGCAGGGAATTCATGCCCAGCGCATGGCCTATGACCAACAGCTCGCTGCCCATGGCTGCATCTGGCGGACCGCCGTAGAGGCTGATAAACGGTACCTGCCCGCTTGCCTCCACACTTAACATTGCGAGGTCGTGCTTCGCCGCAATACGGCTTACCCGTGCGGGATAGGAATTTCCACGATAATGTACCGTAATCCGGTCGGCATCCTTTACCGAATGATAACAGGTAAGCAGATTTCCCTCCCCGGAGATGAAGAAGCCGGTTCCCTGCAGGGCTTTTTCATTCGAGAGATAGCTCTGCACGCCTACTATCGCTTCATAAGTAGGGGACTGTGCCGCGGCGGCCGCGCAAAAAAAACATACCATCAACCAAATCGAGAATCCTTTAAGCGGCTTCATGGCCCCTCCCCCAGGCAAGCAGAATACATGCCTTCATACGCCTGGGTCAGGTCAGCATCCCCCTCCCGGTACATCGAATGGACACGGTCACACTCTTTCAGTACGCAAACCGAATACATCTCACGGTAGGCCTCGGCCAGTTCCATTTCCCCGTTTTGATAATCGGAATCTACCCGGTTACAATCCTCCAGTGCACTGTTGCGAAGGTACGATTCCGTGGTGTCGGCGGGACTGAGCATGCGGTTGTGACGCAGCCAGATCCCGGAAAGCGTACCAACCAGCAGGGTCAGCGACATCACCCCGAGCGCTACCGATGCCTTGATCTGTTGCGGGCCGGTCAGCTTGTGTAGAAAGGCCACCAGCGATCCGCCGAATACGGCAAAAAGGGCGGCGATCAATGGTTTCGTGATTTCCGTTTCGGTGAGACCGACCAGTATGCCAACCGCAAGGCCGAAAGCACCGAATGCCAGCCCCAGAAGTATTAGGGATGACGGCTTCGCCTCCCCTTCGGCGCCTATGGAAGAGAGGCTTTCTTCAATGTTCCTTATACGCTCTGACAAACCGAGGCTTCGTTCAATTTTTTCCAGCGTCGATTCAATATCATCCAGGGTATTCTTTTGGGGATCGTCTTTGGAATTCATGGATTTGAGCTATCTCCTTTCCGAATGGCCCGAAACAGATTGGGCAAGCCGGATATTATTTGCCTACAAGCTGCTGTTTTACAGCTATTTAAGCACCCGAAATGAAATGTGGCGATTATTTTCTAATAAATCTACCGATAGATTCAAAACGGTGCCGGAAGCGTCCCTTATTTGCAAGGGAGAGCAAACTTATTTGATAATCTCTTGCTGAAGCGAGCGTGAATTGAGTGTAAGGATTGGGAGCTTCGGTTTTTACGGTTTTAGGATTATTAATTTGTTCAAAAGTTGAATATAAACAACAAGCTATGTAAGCTGTTGGTCAGAGAGCGCAAGGGCCCCGGTAACCGGAAAAGCCGGGACAAGAGAACAGCTAACCGTCCGGGGCGAGCCGCTCCAAATACAACTGCCTTCCATACTGTTTCGTAGGCGCAAATAAAAAAGGGAGAAACCATGAACGCTCACACTTTAGCCACCTTTCGCGGGATGATACTGTGGCTGGCCCTCATCATCGTGACGGCGGCCGGCTGCGAGGATATCGAACCACAGCCGCAACCCGACAGCCGCTACAGCCTCGAGCTCAGCGAAGCACAGGTCGAGCCGAATGAGGTGGAGGGAGGAAATTTCCCTCCGGCCGAATTCGACCTGGAAGAACCCCTTAACGAAGGGGAAGAAGACAAACCTTACTACGTGCCGCGAGGCCCTCTACGCGGTGAGCTGCAGCCCGTCAGCCAGCAGTTCGACCTGGAGGAACTCAGCCCTGAAGTCCCCGACGACACCGGCGCCGTGCAGGCCCCCCTCTATTACGAGGAGTATGACGAGAATGAGGATGCCGGCGCCACGGCCCACGCTACCGTCCCCGAACCCAGCGTGGCCGAAAACGGGCAGACGGTAATGACCACCGGCAACTTCTGGGTATCGCTGTCGGAAGACGGCGGGCAGACTTTCACCACTATGAATCCGACCACCGTTTTCCCGGAAGATTACGGCGGCTTCTGCTGCGACCAGGTCCTGCAGTATGTACCGCAGTACGACCTCTTTGTATGGCTGCTGCAGTACCGCACTTCGGGCGGGGTCAACGCCATCCGCATTGCCGTACAGGATACCGAGGGCGTGCGCAGCAGCGACGGCACCGCCTGGACCTACTGGGATTTCACCAACACCGCCCTGGCTTCGAGCGGCACCCTCGACTATAACGACATGAGTTTCGGGCGTAACTTCCTGTACTGGACCAGCAGCATCGGCGGGGGCGCCAACCGCTACGTGATCCGCGTCCCCCTCGACCAGCTCAACGCACGGGGCACGGTCAACTTCCAGTTTACCCAGAGTACCCGCGCCTACTGGTCGCATGTAACCCAGAACGGGCAGGGCGGGGTGTACTGGGCCGGACACGAAGACAACAGCACCATGCTGGTTTACAGCATGATGGATGCCGATAACTTCTACAGCTGGCGGGAGGTGCCCATAAACTCCTGGCCAAACAACACTATCACTTCCACCGCGGCCGACGGTACCGACTGGCTGCAAGACGCCTCCTGGAAGACCTATATCCGCGCGGCGGCTGTCAGCGGTAACAGCATCTATTTTGCATGGAACGCCTCTTCGGGCGGGGGCTTTCCCGAACCGCACGTCCAGATCGTCCGCATCAACAGCAGTACCTTCAGCCTGCAGCAGCAGATGCAGATCTGGAATCCCGACTTCGCCTTTGCCTATCCCTACTTTGAGACCAATGCCGAAGGCGAGTTGGGCATGATTGTAGCTTTCGGGGGCGGCGACTACGACGCCAGCAGTGGCGTAGGTGTCTGGGGCGACTTCGTGATCTACTATCCGCGCCTTAGCAGCTCCAGTCGCAACAACTACGGCCACTACCATACCGCTCGGCGGGCCGGTTCCGACGCGATGAAGTGGGTGGGCGCCGGCTATACCCGCATCGATGATGGTACTAACGTGCCTTATTATGTGATGTATACACGCTGACGGCCGGCAAAGGCCATTCAATCAACTAGCAAAGGGGCAGGTAGAATATGAATTCGCCTGCCCCTTTTTTGCGGCCCGGTAAAAAGAATGCCCTCCCTATCCGCTTTGCCTGGCACGGCGGAAATGCCTACCCTTAGGCCAATATCCCAATAATCCTGATACTTCTATATCTTAATGAGCCACTACATTTGTGCCACCATCGACGATGAGGAAGTAAACCTAGCGCCCGGTACCAGCTGGCGCACCCTGAGCGCGATCAGCCTTTCGGGCTTCGATCCCTATAGTCTGTACAGTGCCCCCGAGTATCACAGCGGCATGTCGGGCATCGGTAAATCCAAAAAGGTAAATGGCGAAACGGCCCGTACGGCCTATCTGCACGCCATGGCCTGGACTCTGGCCCTGCAGCTGAGCTTTCCGGACGCCTTCCGAGAGCAGCTCGACTACTGGAAAGAGTACTATGAACCCCTCGATGCCTACCTGCTGCGCGACCACTTCGATGAGGGGAAGCTGGAGCAGTTGGTTGCCGACAAGGCCCGGTATCACAGCGGACTGAACGAAGACAAGGTCAACCGCTCACTCGGCTTTTTCCTGCGGGCGCTTCAATTCAGCCGGCGGCTCTACCTGCACACACAGGAGGGGAAAAGCGTGGAAGTGTTTTTCGGCTGAGTGAAAAAACTGGCGGCTAGGCAATGGTACTTTGATTCACTATAATGCTAAACTCCCCTACATCAAAAGAGTGGCGTTTTATATAAATTTCTTCAACTTGGTGTAACCTACATCGACAATTCCAAGGATGAGACCGATAAACGTTATACTGCTGACGCTTTCACTTCTGTTCGGCGGCTGCAATATTTTTGGCAGCGGTTCCTACCTTGACCGCTACGAGGAGTTCGAGGAGGGTTTCTACTGATTACGGAGGAGGCAACCAGATTCCGCTCTACCGGAGTAACTGGCTGATATCCGTGGATTTTAATGACGGTGTTACCGCCGGTGAGGCTCGGCAACTGATGGACCGTTTCGGCTTACACCCCGTGCTGCCATGGGTGTCCTCGAAATGGCGAACTTCATCTACGAGCGGGAATTCTCTGAATGGTGCACCCCCGATTGGGTAGCCTACCCGGTAACCACCACAGAGTAAGGTTGAGAAGTGTTAAGTAACAGCTATAGTGAAACAGCTGCCTGGTTAACACTTAACACTTCACCAATTCAACACTCAACATTTAAAATTTAACATTACTCTTCCTCCGGAAGAGCAGCCGTCCACTGGTGCACCTCCAGGAGCGTATCGTTTCGGAATACGAAGCGTTCGAAGAGCTTGCGGTGCTGCTCGGTACCGTCTTTAAAGTAGGAGTGTTCGGTGCCTTGAGCCAGGACGTGTACGTATTCGCTACCCTCAATTTTCACCGGTACATATGCCCCGACCTGCCAGTTGAGGGAGTCGACGGTGGCAAACATTTCGGCCATCGCCTCTTGCGTAAGCGGCACGACCGGGCCTTCGGCCATATACATCAACACCGTATCGGCCGATTGGGTCCAAAGGGCTTCAGCGTCCATGGCGTTGAAGTTGTCGATCAGATCCTGCATGGTCTGCGTGGCATTGCCGGTAGCTATGGTGAAGGCCTTGCCTGCATAGTCACCCATCAGTACCTTGCCGGCGGTTGCCGGGGCTTGTTCCTGTTTCGGTTGGCATGCGGCTGTCAGTACTATACATATCCCTAATAATGCTATTCGTTTTGCGATACCCATCTCAATCCTCCGTAAGTTACTGGTTATTTGTTAGTTGTCTCTTGGAATGGATTAACTAATGAAATATTCCGGCCGATTCCTATGGTGTGAATACACGAGAGAAGTGTTAAGGTTTAAGGGTTAAGATTTAAGTAGTTGCAAGATCATATAGCAGGCTCCTTGCTTAATACTAGCCCCTAGCGGTGACTCCGAGTCCTGGCTTGTCATTTAAACTGATGGCCTTGCTATCGTCCAGTATCAAGCCTTCATAGGGGTCGCCTTCGATGAGGAGGTGGCCGTCGAGGTCGGCGTAGTCGG
>CAYWDK010000034.1:15559-17962 GCA_964457025.1 uncultured Balneolaceae bacterium
CCTTCATAGGGGTCGCCTTCGATGAGGAGGTGGCCGTCGAGGTCGGCGTAGTCGGCCTGCATGGCGACGAGGGCGCCGGCGGTGTTTGCGAGGGAGCTTTCGAGCATGCAGCCTACCATCACCTTCATCCCGAGCTTTTTGGCTTGTTGCAGGCAGCCCATCGCCTTCACCAGACTGCCGCACTTCATCAGCTTGATGTTGATGGCGTCGAAGCCTTCGGTGAGCCTGGGCAGCGAGCTGCTGCAGACGAAACTCTCGTCGGCACATAGCGGAATGGGCGAAAACTCCTTGAGCTGGCGCATCTCTTCGTGGCGCCCGGCGGGCATGGGCTGCTCCACCATCTCCACGTTGTGGTCGGCCAGGAAAGCGATGTGCTCTTTGGCGTCACCGAGCAGGTTCCAGCCTTCGTTGGCATCCACACGAATGGGTTTGTCAGTGACCTCGCGGATGGCTTTTATTATCTTGTGGTCGTCTTTGCCGCCCAGCTTGATCTTCAGAACAGGAAAATCTTTCGCCCGCCACACTTTCTCTTGTATCACCTCGATGGTGCCTATGCCGATGGTATAGGAGGTCTGCGGCCCGCCGGCTTTGGGGATATCCCATAACTTCCAGAGCGGCTTGTCCTGCTCCCTGCCCCAGCGGTCGAGCCAGGCCATCTCCACGGCAGCTTTGGCCGACTGGCAGGGGAAACCGAGGGCGGCCGCATAACGGTCGAGCTTCTCAGTGAGCTGTTCGGGCGCTTCGATATCCTCAAAGAAGCCTTCCGGAATCTGCTCCAGGAAGCGGGCCACCGAATCGGGGTCTTCCTTGTAGCGGCTGTTGGGGGCCGCCTCGCCGTAACCGTCATGTCCGTCGCCGCTTAGTTTCAGGAAAATGTTCTCGGTCTGCTCGCGGGTGCTCCGGCTGATGGAGAAGGGGCTCTTCAGGTCGAGTACTCTCTTTTCGTATGTAAGCTTAAAAGGAGGCATAGCCTAAGATAGTCAATAGATGTAAATATAGGTAGAAGGCCGGCGAGACGAGGATGAGGGCGTCGAGCCGGTCGAGGAGTCCGCCGTGGCCGGGCAACAGATTGGAGGTGTCTTTGACCCCCGCCGCCCGTTTCAGCTTGCTCACTGAGAGATCACCCAAAGGACCAAAGACGCTTACCAGTGCGGCCGCCGGCAGCGCCTGCATAAAGGTGATCGGATATACTATGGGTACGGCATAGAATGCAATGGCCAATCCCGCGGCGGCGCCAATAAAGCCGAAAGCAAAGCCTTCCCAGGTTTTCTTGGGACTGATCTGCGGGGCCATCAGCCGCTTGCCGAGGCTTTTGCCGCCGAAATAGGCGAAGACGTCGTTGCCCCACACCATCAAAAAGAGTGACAGCGTCAGGATGAAGCCCGTCTCCGAAGCGCCGGTACCGCGCACCATCAGCAGCATCAGCAGTCCCAGCGGCGCATAGAAGCCGGCAAAGAGCGTGGAAACCATCTGCTGGATGTGCGTTGCAGAGCTGTTGAAAACCTGCACACCCGCAAAGAGCAGGAAGATGGCGATGCCGATCTCAAAAGCGTAGGGCAGATGCGGGATCAGCAGAATCCAAAGGGCTATGGTATAGGGGAAGAAGGGATCGGTACGGAAGCCGGCCTTGCCGAGCACTTCGGAGATCTCGTGCTGTATGATCATAACGGCGGCGATGATGGTCCCTACAAAATACCATCCCCCCAGCCAGCACAGCCATAATATGGCGGCCGCGGCAGGTACGGCAACAACTACCCTTTTGCCCAGTTCACTCACGGTTATTCTTCCTTGCTCTTGTCGTTGTCGTCTTCCGGTTCAGGATCTTCGGCGTAGTCCCAGTCTTTGAGCGCTTCGCGTGCCTCTTCGGCATAGTCTTTGGGCACATAGAGATAGACCAGCGCCATCTCCCCTACGGTCAGGCTGTAGGCAGAGTCGCGTTTCGATAAAACGTTGGACGGGATGTTGAGGCTGGAGAGGTAGTTCTTCGCCATCTGCACTTCAATGTCGGTGCTGCGCTCCAGCACACATTCCCAGTTCTCTATATTTTCAGCTTTGGGGCCGTTGAACATGCTTACCTCCTTCTTCTTCACTCTTTGTCATAGCCTGGTGCCGGTTGTACATCCAATATATCAAATATGCGGAAACAAGCACGCTAAGCGCAAACGCCCAGAGAGGCGGCATCGTTTCGGGTGTCAGCTCCGCAAAGGCCGATTCGGGATAGTAGGTACCCACCAGCACACTGCCCCCGTTGTTGATGAAGTGTGCGATGATGGCCGGATAAAGGCTTTCAGTAGCCCACGTCACGTAGGCCAGCACCATGCCGATGGTCGCCAGCGGCAGCAGATTGGTCAGCTGCATGTGGTAGGCTCCGAAGATCAGGCCGGACATGACGATGGCCAGCAC